>JAEYPA010000043.1 GCA_023411225.1 Bacillota bacterium | reverse complement strand
GAGAAGGAGGGATTTGAACCCTCGCGCCGCTATTAACGACCTACTCCCTTTCCAGGGGAGCCCCTTCAGCCGCTTGGGTACTTCTCCATAGCCTTAACGCCTAATTTATAACATAATATGAGATTATTAAAACTCAAACGGAGAAGGTGGGATTCGAACCCACGGTCCCTTTCGGAATCACTGGTTTTCAAGACCAGCTCCTTAAACCACTCGGACACCTCTCCAAATCGTGCTTGATTAGTATATCATGTCACATATGCCTTGTCAAGCATTTTTAAAGTAGTTCGTTGTTCTATAATGTCGTATTTACAATGTTATATTAACTTCTGTGCCAAACCAGACAAAGCTCATTTCAGACACAACTTAAGCAAAAAATCTTGTCACTCTCTCGCAGCGACAAGATTTATTTTACCATGCAAAAATGGGAATGTCAATAATGTTTTTAGAATTTTTTCTAAAATTCAAACAATTTACGCATATCAGCCAATTGAACGCAAAAAAGTTTCTGCTACCAACATATCTTCCGGGGTTGTAACCTTAATATTGGTATAGCTACCTTCTACAATATGAATTGAAACATCAGTCGCACGTTCTACTACCATTGCATCATCCGTAAGATTATCATGCTCGTACTGCATAATTTTTTCATAGGCATTTCTTATTAAAGAATAAGAAAAAGCCTGAGGTGTTTGAACAATCATAAGCGACTTACGATCTAAAGTCTCTGCAACCATACCATCATCTACTATCTTAATAGTATCCTTTACCGGCATAGCTACAATACACGCCTGATTCTCTTTCACGCAGTCTATGGTTCTATTAATAATCTCTGGCTTAATACATGGTCTGGCTCCATCGTGAATTAATACATATTCTGCTTCGTGGCATGCATTAAGACCCTGCCATACAGAATCGTATCTTTCTCTCCCACCAGAAACAATGGCTTTTATTTTTTTTATACCAAAACTATCCACTATCTGCTCTTTACAATACCGCTCTTCTCCATTCGCTGTCACAAGGATTATTTCATCTACGTAGCTCTTTTCAAACGCTGTTAGGGTATAATATAACAAAGGTCTATTTTTTATCTGCAGATATTGTTTGGCTACCTGGCTGTTCATTCTCTTGCCTTGTCCTGCTGCCAAGACTATCGCCACCACCTTATTGCTCATGTTCAGCCTCCCTAAACTCTATATAACTAACGTTGTCCTATTTTCAAATTAGGAACAGCATTTAAGTCTAATCCATCTCTGGTTCCATTGATAAACTCATAGTAAGCTGCAGAACCTATCATTGCTGCATTATCGGTACACATAATAATAGAGGGATGATAAAAAATGCGTTCTTCCACCTTACATGCATTTTCCATAGCTATTCTTAGAGATGAATTGGCTGCAACACCTCCGGCTATGGCTACTTTATTGAGACCATATTTCTTAGCTGCCTTTATAGTTCTTTCTACTAGAACGTCAACTACAGCTTGCTGAAAGGAAGCGGCAACGTCAGCTTTGTTGACTTCTTCTCCCTTCATTCCACAGGAATTAATATAATTTAAAACCGCAGATTTAATTCCACTAAAACTAAAATCAAATTCTGCTCCCTCGATATGTGCTCTAGGAAATGTTATTGCTTTACTATTTCCTTCTTTCGAAAGCTTGTCTATCTTAGGACCACCTGGATAACCAAGACCAATCGCCCTAGCTACTTTATCAAAAGCCTCTCCTGCCGCATCATCTCTGGTTCTACCTATTATTTCATAAACACCATAAGCCTTTACATGAACGATATGAGTATGCCCGCCTGACACAATCAGACACATAAATGGTGGCTCTAAATCGGGGTTATCTATATAGTTTGCAGACACATGTCCCTCTATATGATGTACACCAATTAGTGGTTTGTTTGCTGCATAGGCAATGGCTTTTGCCTCAGCCACTCCTACCAGAAGCGCCCCAACCAAGCCCGGCCCGTAGGTAACGCCTACAGCATCTATATCCTCTAGTGTCATATTGGCCTCACGCAAAGCCTCTTCAATAACCACATTTATCTTTTCTATGTGCTTTCTGGATGCTATTTCAGGAACAACACCTCCGTACAATTTATGAAGCTCTATTTGAGATGAAATAATATTAGACAATACTTGGCGTCCATTTATTACAACGGCTGCAGCTGTCTCATCACAAGATGACTCAATGGCTAAAATAGTAATATCTTTTTTCATTTTATCTAACCTTTCTTCCAATTTCCCTTATTCATCTGACTTAGGGCTAGCCGTAGCATTCTTCTTATCTCTCAACTTCCACCCAAGTATTTTCCACCTATTCTTGTTGTCTTTTCTCAAAATGAAGGTTTCCTCTGTAGTCTCCACTCTGGAGGCCCCTTTCTTAATACCAAAGGACATGGTTACAGTGGCATAAGATTTTCCATCAATTTCACTTTCTTTATTCTCTGGATCATCTATAAATCGAAAACTGAAAATATTCTTTTTATCATCTTTATATTTTGTAATCTCTTCATTCATAATAGTAAGCTGCATATTCTCTGGATTCTGGGCTAAAAGTTCATCATCCAGAAGTTTTCTGTATTGTTTCATAAGCTTTCCATATTCTTCTTCTGAATATTTTTCATTATAGAGAACTTCACAGAATTTACTGTAAGTCTCCATAACTACATTCACCGTAGCAGGATAATAGGTATCCAAATCTCTATCAATTAATTCCTGTACAGCTGTCTTTTTCGCCGTTAAATCTTCCCCAGCACCAGACTTATGGGTGATCAAATAATAATATAGACCAACAACACCTGCAGCAACTAGTACAAAGAAAACTATTATACCAATATTCTTTCTTTTCATTGATTATCCCCCTTACAAATTATTCTTACTACTTAATTACTCATCCTTGTCAAAATCCAACTCAATTGATTTACCATCCTTGCCTGCATAAGCTGTAGGAAAGATTGACCTTACCTCTTCCATATATTCCTCTGGTTTTGTGAGGGATGGGCTATAATGAGTAAGCCATAATTGTCCAACTTCAGCCTCCTTAGCTAATCTGGCAGCATCATAAAATGTCATATGTTTATGCTCAACTGCCTTTTCTGCCTTTTCTTTTTCCCCATACATACCTTCTGAAATAAATAAATCCGCTTTATAGGCCATTTTACTTATTTGAGCAATCGGCCTTGTATCTGTACAGTAGGTCACCTTAATTCCTTTTCTTTCCGGTCCAAGAACCATATCTGGAGTAAAGGTTTGATTCTCTAAGATCACTTCCTCCCCTTTTTGTAATCGACTCCAAATTTCCTTCGGAACTTTATTCTCCATTGCCTTTTCAACAAAAAATCTTCCATTTCTTCTTATTTCAATGTTATAGCCATAGCAAACGACATTATGTTGAACACGAAAGGCTTCAATACGATATCCATTTATCTCAATGACCTCTTCTTTTCCAGAAAGTTCGATAAAACGAAGAGGGAACGGGAGCTCAGGAGCGATGATACGTAGTGCCTTAACCACCTTCTCTAAGCCTTTTGGTCCTATCAGTGTAACCTCTTTCAACCGATCTGCATTACCCATAGATAATAAGAGACCTGGTAAGCCACTAATATGGTCCCCATGAAAATGAGTAAAACAAATCACATCAATAGGATGAAAACTCCATCCCTTTTGGCGAATTGCCATCTGAGTTCCTTCACCACAATCTATTAATAAACTACTTCCATTATATCTAGTCATTAAAGCGGTTAAATATCGGCCTGGTAACGGCATCATACCGCTGGTACCGAGTAAACATACATCTAACACTATTCTTCCTCACTTACTATTAAGTATAGTTATAATTTGTTTCTCTCTACTTTTCCCATGATATCATATTTTATACTTAGAATCAATGTAGCAAACATAAGATGCAAAAAGCTCAAATTAATAATGAATATAAAAATAGCTCTATATCAGTGTTGATTCACGTGCAAAACACCACGCATCAACAATTGATACAGAGCCAAAAAAGATTATTCAATTTAAACTGTCATTTATCAGAATCAAAACTCCCATTTATATTGTCCTATAGATATAAAAGAGGTATCTTTAAAGAATCCTATCACTACTATAAATATTCTTGCTTCTTTTTTATGGTTACAGGAATCACAAATGAATCAATCATCTTGTCATAGCAGTGCTCACAAATATCAAACCGATGTATTTCTAAGTCTTTGTCAGAAAAATACCCCCACTCCTGAGTAGCCTCGAATACACCTTCTTTTAGAATTCCTCGTTCTATCTTCAGTTCTTTTCCACACACATTGCAAAATAATCGTTTCCCTTTTCGCAAGACTTATCCCTCCAAACCAATGCAAGCTAATTTAATTATATATACGTATTTGATATTTTCATAGTGGAAATAACTACTATTCTACACGATATCGCCTTTAGTCCCTCATATCGTATAATACCACATAATAACAGCATTTTCCTTAGGTTTATCATAGAAATTAGGCCTAACCCCTGCTTCCGTAAAGCCTAAACTCCTATATAAAGCACGAGCAGCAAGATTACTCTCCCTAACCTCTAAGGTAAACTCCGTAATCCCTCTATTCTGTCCCTCTGTAAGTAGCGCCTCCATCATTATCCGTCCAATACCCTGGTGCCGATATGCTTCTCTAATTGCCACATTGGTTATCTGGCCTTCTCCCAAAACAGCCCACAATCCACAATAGCCGGCAATTTCTCCGTTTTTATCCACGACAAGATATAAATTCTTTGGATTTGTGAGAACGGCCTCAAAATCTCTTTTCGTCCATGGCATGGAAAATGTACTTTTCTCTATTTGCAACACCTGATCTATGTCTTCTTTTATCAACGACCGAATTATAATGGATTGATCCATGTTACTCCTCACATTAGATTTTATTTTTGTGCCTGCTTTTCCTTTAGTTCTCGCTCTGCTTGAGATAACCTAAGATAAACCGGCTCATGATCTCTGGCATTAATCATTTTTCCCTCTTTAAACGAATGTGCTCCTAGCACAGCAACCGCACCGGCTCTTTGCTTAGATAAATGAGCAGGTGCAAAACTGACCATTTCACCAAATGTCTCTTTCAGTCTTTTTTGATGTACCTCTACACCATCTCCTAAAAAGACAAGCTTCTCATACTCTTTAGAATCTCTTTGAATACTTTTTATTTCCTCTATTAATTTTTCAATTTCCACTGCCTTCTGCCGAGATAGAACTTCAAGCCCATTTTCTTCAAAGCAATAGATACCAGTATAAACCTGGTTACGTCTGGCATCCATAATAGGACAGATAAGTCCCTTTGTATTATATAAATTATAGGCTAGGGCATCTATAGTAGGAACCTCAATAATGGGCTTGTCTAATGCAAGCCCTAATCCCTTGGCTGTTGCTGATCCAATTCTTAATCCGGTAAAAGAGCCAGGACCTGCCGCTACTGCTATAGCATCTATTTCCTTAAGCTCAATTCCTGTCATCTTCACAATCTCATCTAGCATGGGTAGTAAGGTCTGAGAATGGGTCTTTTTAAAATTGGTGGTGTACTCGGCAGCCAAGCAATCTTCAACCAAAATTGCTACAGATGCAACCAACCCAGAACTATCGATAGCTAAAATCTTCATTTCTCTTCTCCTCTATTGTAATCATCCTATAATCAAAGCCTTTTTGTAAATCCTTTTCAATGCAAACAATGGTAACTGTCTCCGGAAGTAATTCTTCAATTAGATTCGCCCATTCCACAAGACATACTCCCTGTCCATAAAAATAATCTTCATATCCTATCTCATCCATTTCGTCGATATCTGCTATTCGGTATACGTCGAAATGATAAAAAGGAAGCCTTCCCTCCTCATAAACCTGAACAATAGTAAAGGTTGGACTACTAATTGGTTCTTCAATACCTAGTCCATATGCAAATCCCTGGGTAAAAACTGTCTTTCCTACACCTAAATCTCCTATCAGACAGAACACCTGACCAGCAATTGCTTTCATACCCAGCTCTTTTCCAATTGCAAAGGTGTCCTTTTCGCTATAGCTTTCTATTAACATCCATTCTTCTCCTAGCAACCTTTATTACTTCTCTTCTCTCTTTAATCTCACCTTCCCATGTTGTACAGAACGACGAATCAATTCTTTTACCTCTGGAAGTTGAGTCCCGATATCCTCTTTTGGGAGAACCAATGCACGTACCTTAGATAGATATACAGTAATATTACATCTAGTCTCCATTACTTCTATAACATCCTTCCATGGCATAGGTAAGCTTTCTTCATTCTGAGACACAGTTATCTTTTCCTCATCTAAGGTATAAAAAAGAGGATCACGAAAGGTTGGATTTAATTTAATTTGTTTGGCTGCTTTTAATGCAATCAGAAGCGGATTGATTACAGTAAAAAGCAGGGAGGCAATCATAAGAAGTGTAATCTGCCCTTTGCTTAGAACTGAATAGGAGATGCACAAAGCTCCTAAAGCCAATATACTAAATGCAGGACCAATCATACCTGCAAAGCCTTTATAGTTATAATGTAACAAAAAATCATACATATTGGAAAATTTCATCGAAACCGAAATCTTTATTTCTTGCATTATTAGCCTCCAAAACATGCAACTTTCTAAGAGCAATTATATCAGATTCCATTAAAAGTGCAACCTAAAGGAAAAACAGCTCCCATTGTAGCATGTCCATTTTTCAGGTAATCTCTACAAAAGGAGAAACATAAACAAAAGAAAAAGGCGCCGATTTACTATATACGAGAAATCTAAACGCCTTATTATTTCTATAATTTCATTGTTAACTGAATCCTATTCTTGGATGTATCTACACTCATCACCTTAACCTCTACAATATCTCCTACACTTACTACTTCCAAAGGATGCTTAACAAACTTCTTGTTTGTAAGCTGGGAAATATGGACCAAGCCATCTTGATGTACCCCGATATCCACAAATGCACCAAAATCTATTACATTACGAACAGTTCCCTTTAGAATCATTCCTTCCTTTAGGTCCTTCATATCCATAACATCGGTTCGAAGAATTGGCTTTGGCATCTCATCCCTTGGGTCTCTTCCCGGTTTCTCCAGTTCCTTCAGAATATCCACCAGTGTTATATCTCCTATTCCAAGATTATCAGCCAATTTTTTTACATCCTTTACCTTCCCACCGATTCCAGCAAGGCCTGCAGTGACCACGTCTTGTTTAGTATAGCCCAAGGTCTTTAGTAAGGTTTCAGCGGCTTCGTAAGTCTCTGGATGAACACTGGTAGCATCTAAAGGATTACTTCCACCTAGGATTCTCATAAATCCGGCACATTGTTCATAGGCTTTTGGTCCGAGTTTTGGAACTTTAAGTAGCTCTGCTCTATTAGAAAACCTTCCATTCTCCTCTCGATATGCCACAATGTTCTTAGCTATGACTTTACTAATTCCTGAAATATATTCTAGCAGAGAAGCACTAGCTGTATTCAGATCCACGCCCACCTTATTTACACAGCCTTCCACTACACCTGTTAGGGCATCCGATAACTTCTTCTGGTTCATATCATGTTGATACTGACCCACTCCAATAGACTTTGGATCGATTTTTACCAATTCTGCCAAAGGATCCTGTAGTCTTCTGGCAATGCTGGCCGCACTACGTTGTCCTACATCAAATTGAGGGAATTCTTCAGTAGCTAATTTACTAGCAGAATATACAGAAGCTCCTGCTTCATTTACAATAATATATTGTACTGGTTTATTTATCTCTTTCAGCATATCTACAATAATCATCTCAGATTCCCTGGAAGCTGTTCCATTTCCTACTGAAATGAGACTGATATTATATTTCTCAATTAATTTCTTTACAATTCTCTTTGTCTCTTCCACCCTATTCTGTGGCTCAGTAGGGTACACAACTGTTGTATCCAGTACTTTTCCCGTACCATCTACCACCGCCAGTTTACACCCTGTACGAAATGCAGGATCCCAGCCTAAGACAACATGTCCACTAATTGGTGGTTGCATTAACAACTGTACTAGGTTTTTTCCAAATACATCTATGGCACTGTCCTCTGCCTTCTCAGTCAAATCAGAACGTAACTCCCGTTCAATAGCCGGTGCAATCAGACGTTTATAGGAGTCCTCTATAGTTTTCTTAAGATAAGGTGTTGTGTTAGGGTTGTCCTGTGAAATAATCTGTTTCTCCATATATTGAAGAATTCGTTCCTCTGGAGCATTGACCTTTACCGTCAGAACCTTCTCTGCTTCCCCACGATTTATCGCAAGGATACGATGGCTAGCTAACTTGTTCAGTCTCTCCTCAAACTCATAATACATTTCATATACTGATTGCTGTTTTGAATCCTTGGCTGTACTGCTCATAGAACCTTCCCTCATGGTAAGGTTTCGGATATAACTTCTGTACTTTGCTTCATCAGAAATGGCCTCAGCTACAATGTCCATCGCTCCCGCAATAGCCGCAGCTGTATCTGCCACTTCCTTCTCCTCGTTTACATAGGCAGCCGCCTCTTCTTCCATAGATTTATTAGTCATTTGAAGCATTAATATATTAGCAAGTCCTTCTAATCCCTTCTCCTTAGCAATGGTAGCTCGAGTTCTTCGTTTTGGACGATAAGGCCGGTACAAATCATCCACTACAACCTGAGTAGCCGCACTTAGTATCTGTGCCCTAAGTTCCTCAGTCATCTTACCTTGTTCCTCAATACTGGCAATTACCTGGCTTTTTTTATCCTCCAGATTACGAAGGTACTGAAGCCTTTCGTGAAGTTTACGAAGCACCTCATCATTTAAAGAACCATGCTGCTCCTTCCTGTATCGGGCAATGAAGGGAATTGTATTACCTTCATCAATTAATTTCACAGTAGCTTCTACTTGCCAAAGCTCAATGCCCAATTCATCTTTTAACTGGTTTAAAATATTCATATTCCAATACCTTCCTACTATTTCTTATTTGCTATTTTACTATAGTTAGAAATGCCTCGCAAGGTTTTCTATTATATTAACCAATCTTGAAATCTTCGAGAAATTCTATATAATGGTAATATATAATAAAAACATGAAAGGAATTAATAACATGAAGCCATATTCTAATACATCTGAATATCATGAAAATCCAGTCTTTATGGAATTGGTATCCTTATTGGGCAATGGCTTTGTGCTTTCCCTATTTAATATAGATTTTCTATTTTTTGAATATCTATTTCCTATTGTAGGCTCTACCATTATGTTATATGGTTGCCATCTTATTAAAAATTACAACCACGATTTTCTTATTGCATATTATTTAGCCTTTACACGGTTTGTGTTGATGATGTTCAATTTTCTTTTGGATTGGACCTCTATCAATTCCAATCTTTATGTTGCATACCTGCAAATAACCATTAGTGCCGTTATCATCATTTTTCTATTTATTCAACTGGACAAAGGTTTTGGTTCTATGTACAGTGACGCCGGCCTAACATCCTATGGGCATCAATTCTCCAAATATATTTTGTTATACTTATGTAATGTAGTATCCACTTATCTCACTATCCAACTTGGTATACTAGGGGCCCTTATTGCTATTATCATTCTTTTACTTAATGTATTATATGTTGCTCTTGTATTCCATCGCGTAGGAAAGGATCTTACCTCTTCTAACCTGGAAATAGAGTTTACTGCCTATAGTAGCAAGAACAATCGCAATCGTATGCTCTTTATTATAGGTTATATACTGGTTCTTGCTTTAACTATCTACTATAACAATAAAAGCTCATTATTAGCTTCCCAATCTCCTGATAACAATATTGGGATCAACCAAGAATTTGAAAATACAAAATCAAAACTCATTTCACTGGGTATGCAGAAAAATATTGTAGAGGATTTGAGTCCAAGGGAATGTCAATATCTTTCCACTGCCAATTCCCTATCCTCTCAAACTGATACACATAATGCCAACGGAGGAACCATTAAATTCACCACCTATAGAATTAAGCTCCATAATTCTGAACGTATCCTAATTTATTATAAATGGCTGAAAGAACCTGGAAACCGTTTGTTCCAGATACTGGAATATAACGCTAACTGTCTCAAAAATATATGTGAGCTAAACAGCTCTTGCCTTTATAACAATCCCGACAGTAATACATCCATGGAGATATCGCCTATAGAGAATAGCATCAACGAGAACGGACATCCTTACACCAATCAAAAACTATCCAACATAGGGGACACTCTAAGGGGCTATTTTGCCTTTAGCTACTCTAAGGTCGAGTACTCAAAACTATCTACGGATTCTATGCAGCTTAATCTATATTATCAGGTTTCCATCTTTAACCTTCCGTACCTAAAGATTGTCGACTATATGAATCACTATGATAAATACACCAGTAATATGGTTTACAACAAACTATCCATACCAATTACGGATTTATTCCATTAGAATTTCTTGGTACAACTAAACCCCTTATGCGGTGGAGCAGAGTGGCCTAATTGTAGCTAAATCGAGTAGGAGGGAGTGACTAACTCCCGTCCTCTCACCACACCGTGCGTACCGTTCGGTACACGGCGCGTTCAATAGTTGACGTACACTGACTGATAGGCAATGGCTAAATCATAGTAGCCGC
>JAEYPA010000174.1 GCA_023411225.1 Bacillota bacterium | reverse complement strand
CCGGTAAACTGTACATACCTCACCTCGTAAATATTATCAATATTATAGTATTCATATTCTAATTATTTGCTATAATTGTAAAAACCTTCTTTACATATACAAATTACTTTGATAGAATGTAATTCTTAAAATAAATAACAACAAATGATGTTAAATTATCGTATATTATTTGACATCGCATACTAAAAGTTTAGGGGTGATTCTAACGAACGAGAGAATGATTCATATCGAACATGTTACCAAAGAATTTAAAGTACTAAACCGCCATGAGGGATTAAAAGGAAGTATTAAAGACTTATTTTCCAGAGATTATAAGACCGTCAAGGCAGTAGATGATGTCTCCATGAATATTTCAAAAGGAGAAATTGTTGGCTACCTTGGTCCCAATGGAGCCGGTAAAAGTACCACGATTAAGATGATGACCGGTATTCTTAAACCTAGTGCAGGAAGCATACTGGTAAACGGGGTGGAGCCCTACAAAAATCGTACCAAAAATGCTAAAAATATTGGCGTAGTATTTGGTCAGCGTACCCAATTGTGGTGGGCACTACCTTTGATTGAATCCTTCAAAATTCTAAAGGATATATACGAAGTGAATAACCAGAGTTATAAAGATATGCTAGAGTTATATGATTCCCTAGTGGAAGCAAGCGCATTGTATCATAAACCGGTTCGTGAAATGTCACTGGGGCAGAGAACCTTAAGTGATATACTGGCTGCCTTTTTACATAATCCCCAAGTTGTATTCTTAGACGAACCAACTATCGGATTAGATGTATCCATGAAGAGCAAAATACGTGATCTGGTAAAGGAGCTGAATAAGCAGAAGAATACTACTGTAATCCTTACTACTCACGACATGGGAGATGTGGATGCATTATGTGAAAGGACCGTAATCATTGATAAAGGCAAGATGCTATACAACGCGGATATTGAAAACCTTAGAACCTTATTTGGTGCTTATCGAACCATGAAGATAAGATTTACCAAGGATGGAGCAGCGTTAACAAAAAATGTTTTGGACAAAGAAGTTACTTGGCTCCAAGAGTACATAGATAACCGTTTTCCAACAAGTACTATTCATGTCTTTGTCAATGAAGACTGGATAGATGTCTTATTAAATGAGGAAGAACAGGACGTCATGAGCATCATGAATGCGATTCAGGAGAAAAAGCCTATTTGCGATATTCAACTTCAAGAGATCTCCACAGAGAGCGTAATCAAGAAAATCTACGAGGGAGGTGTAAAATAAATGAAAAAATATTTTACACTGACAAAAGCTGGAATCTTGGATATCCTAGTATTACGCATCAGCTTGTTTGTATCTTTTTTCGGCAATATCATTTATCTAATTATAGTGTATTTCTTATGGAAAGCAATTTTCAACTCCTCCCCTACTGGAATTGTAAATGGAATGACCTTTTCTGACACCATGCTTTATCTTGTTCTCGCTGGCTCTTTAGTTAGTGTGCTAGAGGTCTTTCTTGTATGGCAAATGGGGAATATGATACAAGCAGGAAACATTGTGCTACTCCTGCTGAAACCGATTCGCTTTGGGGCTTATATGTTCTTTAACAACACTGGTGCAGTAGTAGTAAATTTCCTTGTTGTATTCCTTCCAACTGCTATTATAGTCTATTTTGTCTCAGGGTGCGGAATCCCTCTTGGCGGTAATCTTCTTTATTTTATCCCTGCCGTTCTTCTTGGATTTATTATTAATCACCTAATCAATATGATGATTGGAACTCTATGTCTATATACACAGTCTGCTTGGGGAATTAATATAATGAAAGAAGTTATTATCGGACTTTTATCCGGAGCCAGTATACCTTTGGCCTTTTTTCCAGATGGAATACGTGGTGTAGTGGAATGTCTTCCTTTTCAGTCGATTTATCATACTCCGCTTCAGATTCTACTTCATAATGATCTGTCTGCAACTACTCTGGGAAAAATGTATGCCACCCAATTTATGTGGTTGGTTATACTATTGATATGTGCGACTCTTTTCTGGAAACAGTCCTTAAAAAAGATTACGGTGAACGGAGGCTGATGGAATGAAAAAGAGTAAATTTGCATTTTATTCTAGAATCTATTTAAAAATATTAACGCAAGACTTAAAAAGCAAAATGAGTTACCGAGCAGATTTTATCATTTCCCTGTTAGGAATGATTTTTACAAATCTGTCAGGTCTTATTGTGTTCTGGATTATGTTTCAAAACTTTGATAATATCAACGGTTGGAACTTTTACGAGATTCTCTTTCTCTACGGATTCTCTCTCATGGCATTAACTCCTATGCAATGTTTCTTTGATAACAACTGGAACTTAAGAAGCTATGTATATAACGGGGACTTCGTGAAATACTGTTTTCGTCCAATGAATCTGTACTTTTATTATATTTCTGAAGTATTCGACCCTAAAGGCATTGGTGAATTTGCGATGGGCCTTGGTCTGTTGATTTACTCCTGGTGTCATATCGGAGTATCGTTATCTTTTATCAATATTATATTATTAATTATTACATTTTTCTCAGCTTCTCTGATTATGATCAGTATAATGAATCTGGCTGCAGCTACCTGCTTTTGGATATTGAACTCTGGATATGTAATGGTTACCTTTTTCAAGTTTACAGATTATGCCAAATATCCAACTAGCATCTTTAATAAAGTTTTTAAGTTTATCTTTACCTTTATCATTCCGATTGGTTTTGTTGCCTACTATCCAAGCTTGTTTTTCCTTCGACCAG
This sequence comes from Bacillota bacterium, assembly GCA_023411225.1. Taxonomy (GTDB): domain Bacteria; phylum Bacillota; class Clostridia; order Lachnospirales; family Lachnospiraceae; genus KM106-2. The sequence continues at coordinate 8,335 of JAEYPA010000174.1, read as the reverse complement.
ATAAGATACATATATTGTCCTTTTTCACCCCTGTAATAGGAATAGCCTTCTTTGTTCTAAGCTACAAGGTATGGATGTATGGTGCAACAAGATATTCCGGAACTGGTTCCTGATTCATTATTATAACATGGCTAAATGAAATGATGTAGTTCCCATTGAACTACATCATTTTTCTTGTCATAAAGTATCCTAATGGTTGATTTTGTTTCCTAAAATATCTTTTTACTCCATTGTCATTTATCAAAAATCTAACTATAATTGTGATATAGGAAAGGAGGAAATGAAATTGAACCAATTAAATATTGCGGAGAATATCGTACGATTTAGACGCGAGAAAAAATTAACCCAGGAACAACTTGCAGATTTTGTTGGAGTTACAAAGGCTTCTGTTTCTAAATGGGAAACCAGACAGAGCACTCCTGATATTACCATTCTTCCACAGCTTGCCTCCTTCTTTGATGTTACAGTAGATGAACTTCTAGGCTATAACCCTCAACTGAGTAAAGAACAAATCTTTCGACTATATCATGAGATTGCAAATGATTTTGCCACTTTGCCCTTTGAAAAAGCTATGGAGAAGTGCAATAGTCTAGTGAAACAATATCACAACTGCTATTCTTTCCTAAAGGAAATGTGCCGTCTTTGGATTAATCACTTTATGTTAGCTGGTAGCCAGGAAAAGCAAACGGAAATACTGGAATCCACTGTTCAGCTTTGTACACATATTATGTCTAACTGTAAAGACTTGGCTATATGCAGTGATGCTATGATTCTTAAGTCTGTTGTTAATCTTCAGCTAGGTAAAGGAAGTGAAGTAATTGATACCTTAGAGGATGTTGTAAGACCGGAACGACTTGTTACTCAAAGTGATACCTTATTAATCGAAGCATATTTATTAACAGGAGATACAGAAAAAGCAGGCGGCTTAGCACAAGTAAGCATGTATAACCACTTACTTGCTTTAATCAGTACTGCAACAATATATCTCAACTTACATAGTAAGGATTTATCTGTGTGTGACGAAACTATTTGTCGAATTGATACACTCATAGAAACTTATCACTTGGAGGTTCTGAATCCCAATACTTCAGGCGTATTTTACTATCAAGCTGCCCTAGTCTATGCCATTCAGGGTGAGAAACAGAAAGCAATTAAGAATTTACGAACATGTATAAATCATATGATTCAGCTATTGTCGAAAGAGAATCTTACTCTTCATGGCGATGATTACTTTAATGCCATTGAAGCTCAGTTTGCGCAAATGGGAATTGATGAGAATGCTCCACGTGACCGAAAATTTATTGTAGAAGATATCAGGCGTCTTCTTAACAATCCTGCTTTCGAAATTTTGGAAGAGGAACCTGAGTACCATAAATTAAAAAATAAGCTTATGGAGGTAAAATAATATGCCCACAAATCTAGCCGATATGCTGCCCTTTTTGATTCCACTCATTGTGGTACAACTTGCTCTACTTGCCTATACATTATGGCATATACTTACACACAAAACCTACAAGAGAGGCAATCGAACCATTTGGCTCATAATTGCTATTGTAGGGATGGAATATATCGGACCTATCCTATATTTTCTTTTAGGTAGAGAGGAGCAATAATGAATATTTTAGAGATTTCTCATCTATCTAAGTCCTTCGGTACTAACAAAGTAATAGATAATTTAAGTTTCTCAGTCCCTGAACATGCTATTTTCGGATTTATTGGACAAAATGGTGCCGGCAAAACCACTACCATGAAGATGATTCTGGGGCTACTAAAAGCTGATTCTGGTGATATTATAGTAAACAATAAGTTGGTATCCTATGGACAAAACTGCACCAATCAGTACATTGGCTATCTGCCTGATGTACCAGAATTCTATGGTTTTATGAAACCAGCTGAATATCTGACTATGTGTGGAGAGATCACTGGAATGGATAAGAAAAATATTATCCCTAGAACTGATGAATTGTTGGAATTAGTAGGACTTAAGAATGCTAACAAACGGATTCATAACTTCTCCCGTGGTATGAAGCAACGACTTGGTATTGCCCAAGCCCTTTTAAATAGCCCTAAGCTTCTTATCTGTGACGAGCCTACTTCTGCCTTGGACCCAATTGGTAGAAAAGAAATATTAGATATTCTTTTGGCAGTAAAAGATTATACAACCGTCATTTTTTCTACTCATATTCTCTCAGATGTTGAGCGAATCTGTGATCACATTGCCTTTTTACATGAAGGAAACATTGCCCTTTCAGGGACCTTAGAAGAGATAAAGAATATGCGTAAGGGCAATAGTATTGAAATCGAATTTTGCAATGCAAAAGACATGAGTTTATTTGTCTCTCTTTATCCAGAGAGCACAAAGGAAACTGAGACAAAGTTGCTATTGTCCCAAAAAAATGAGAAGGATATGATTCAGATTATGCAGTGTTTGTCTCAACACAGTATTGCTGTGCAACGTCTAGAACGGTTGGAACCAACACTGGAAGATATGTTTGTGGAGGTAGTAGGACAATGAGACAATTAATTGCTTTTACAAAAAAAGAATTTATGGAACAAAGGCGTTCTGGACGACTACTCATTCTTGCCATTATCTTTTGCATGTTTGGCATTATGAATCCTGCTATAGCAAAGCTCACTCCTTGGATGATGGATCTTCTTTCTGGAGACCTTGCCGAGAATGGTATTATTATAAAAGATATAAAAGTTGATGCTCTCACTTCATGGACCCAATTCTACAAAAACATGCCTATTGCATTGATTATTTTTCTAGTGATGTTTGGTGGCATATTCTCCATAGAATATAACAAAGGAACCTTGATAAATGTTATTACAAAAGGGTTAAAACGTTGGAAGATAGTAATTTCAAAAACCATTACCATGGCTGTTATTTGGACATTAGGATATCTGATATGTTTTGGAATCACCTATGGATATAATTCCTATTTCTGGGACAATAGCATTGCTAAATATCTCATTTTTTCTACCTTTTGTCTCTACCTGTTTGGTATGTGGCTTATTACTATTATCCCTCTTGCATCCACCTTGTTTACTTCAACCTCCACTATCCTTCTTTTCCTAGGTGGTGTTTATCTAGTAGTATACTTGCTTAGTTTTCTTCCTGACCTAAAGGAATATTGTCCAACTTATTTAGCAAGCTCATCTAATTTATTGGTAGGTGCAGGTAACACCAGTCACTTTTTGGTGTCGATGTTAATAACTATTGTATTGATGTGCTTTAATATCTATGCCTCCATAATACTGTTCAATAAAAGAAATATATAACAGTTTTACAACAATACAGGTCAAATCATTGGTAGTAACGGCAAAATCCCACTTGTGCACTATTCTTTGGATAACGTTCAAGTGGGATTCTTATATCTAACTATTATTTTAGGATTTTCATCTTTCCTATAATAGGAAGTTCTTTTTCATGACCATTGACTGCATTTACAATGCCCAAAATCACAAGTATTGCGAATAATATCCAGACAAGACTCAGAATTGTCACTAATATTCCATAGATTGCGCCTCTGCCGACACTACCAGAAAGAATATCATAAACACTTGGTGCAAATATAGCTGACAGAATAGCTACTAAAATTCCTTGAATAATTCCATAGGCAACTTCAGCAATTAGTAAAACCAATCCCTGATTTGCATGGAAACGAGCGAACTTGGACTTAGGTGCTGCAAAAATAGGGATGAGAACTAATATTCCTAAATAAGCTAATACACCCATTGCCTTATTCTCCTGTGCATCACTTAATGGAGAATATTGACCAGGACCCCCTTGATTAGGATTTCCATTCATATAGACCGGACCATTATTGGAATATCCTTGCTGATATTGTCCATTCTGTTGATACTGCTGATACTGGGGATTCTGTTGATACTGTGGGTTTTGTTGATACTGTGGGTTTTGTTGATATTGTTGATTCTGAGCATCTTGTGTAGGGGAAGAATTTCCTATTTGAGCTCCACAATTAGGACAGAAATAAACCTCATCTGCAACTTGTGTTCCACACTTAGTACAAAAAGCCATTATTATACCTCCTCGTTAAAAAGTAGTTTAGATATATATGTTATAATAATAGCATATCAAAAAAAACATGTAGAAACAATATTATTTAAATGCTTTTTTGTTTACATTTTCACTGAAATAACAAAGGTGTAGCCTAAAAGCTACACCTTTTTACATATATTACTGAACTTCAAAAGCTGATTTTGGAGCACCACATAATGGGCATTCATAATCATCGCCTAATTCTTCAAAAGGAATGTCTCCCTCATATATATATCCACAAACGGAACAAACATATTGAACTTGATCTGCCATAATATTCTCCTTTCTACATAGTAATTTTCCACAATCCGTGGAGATTACAATAAGCATATACTTCAAGAATCTTGTCATCTACTAAGCAAAATTCTGCTTTAGGATCAGTGCCAGGTGTAAGAAGCTTTCTCTGACCACCTTTTTCTGTCTTTAGAAAGATCCATTGAATATAGTGTTCTGGAACCATAGGATGAGGAACCTCTCCTACATTAACAGTAATCATACATCCGTCAACTTTTACTACTGGAAGATGTTTTTCTGTTGCCGCTTCTACAGTGTTCGGAATAATATCCTGCATAGCTTCTCCACAACAAATAACACTAACACCAGCATCTTCAACAACGGCTACAATATTGCCACAATGCTTACAAATTAAAAATCTCTGTTCTTTCATACTCACCGTACTCCTTTAACGATTTACTTATTTAAATGTTTCTGGTTGTATATTGCTATTTACCTGTTATCTTTCGTATCGAGCTATCCTATGTAATTGAATACTTATGTAGAAATAGTTTTGACTAATTAGATTATACTTAGTAATTTTCTGCTTTTATCTGGAAATATGACTTTGGATGCGCACAAACTGGACAAAACTCTGGAGCAGTCTTTCCAACCACAATATGTCCACAATTAGCACATTGCCAGATAGTGTCACCATCCTTTGAAAATACCAATCCGCCTTCAACATTTGCTAACAGCTTACGGTATCTTTCCTCATGTTCTTTTTCAATCTTTGCTACACCCTCGAAAAGATTAGCGATTTTGTCAAATCCTTCTTCTCTAGCTTCTTGTGCAAATTTAATGTACATATCGGTCCATTCATAGTATTCGCCTTCTGCGGCATCCAGAAGATTAGCAGCTGTGTCGCCAATCCCTCCTAGTAATTTGTACCAGATCTTGGCATGCTCTTTTTCATTATTGGCAGTTTCTTCAAATAAGGCTGCTATTTGAACATACCCTTCTTTTTTTGCCTTGGATGCATAATAGGTATACTTATTTCTTGCTTTAGACTCACCGGCAAAGGCTTCCCATAAGTTTGCTTCTGTCTTTGTTCCTTTAAGTTGATCCATTACTTAACCTCCTTTTCTCTATAAGTATTACGATATAATCGTATATTTAGTATATCACACTGCGTAAAAATGTCAATTATTCCAGTATTTATCTTAGTTAGACTTTTTAAGTATCCTTTGATATAATCAGCATAACAAAGATAATAAAGGATGATAGACTATGTCATATAAAGATAATAAATCAAATAAACCTCCTCTGCCTAAATACTTCATTGCATTATATGCCGTATTAATAAGTATATTTATTTTTAGTGCTTATAAATTAATAGACTATTATTATAATAATTATAAAGCTGAAAAAATTGTGGATAGGCTGACAGACGAAATAGATAGTTCCTATAAAATAACCGATAATATGTTGTCCCCCAAAACACCTGGTTCTGACAACCTATCCCCTGCCACCCCAGTACTCCCATCTAGTTCCACACATAAGCCAGGCGAAACAAAAAAAGAAAGTGGAGAACCTTATGGTATACTCTCCCCTTATAAGGAGCTTTATCAAGAAAGTAAAGATTTGGCTGGATGGATCACCATTGAAAATACTAATATAAACTATCCAGTTATGTATCGAAAGGATGATAACCAAACATACCTTAACACAGATTTTAATGGTAATGGTAATTCCCTTTCCGGATGCATCTTTATTGACGGCCGAAGCAATTTCTTTGAAGAAAAGGCCTCTTCCAATCTTATTATATATGGACATAACATGAAAGTAGGTACTATGTTTCATGATGTTAACAATTATAAAGATGAGGCCTACTATCTGGCACATCCTGTCATACACTTTGACACTTTATACGAATATGGAACTTATGAAATTATGTCTGCATTTCCTTTTGATGTTGAGGTAACAGAAAATAGTCCAAACTTTCAGTATTATAACTACTACAATATCACTGGTAAAGAGGAGTTTAACAAATACCTTGCTGGCATTACAATTCTTTCACTTTATGACACCGGAATCAAGGCGGAGTGGGGAGACGAATTAATTACGCTATCTACCTGCTCGGGATATGATTTGAATACAACAAAACGCTTTGTTATCGTCGCTAGAAAAAAGAATTAAAAACTTCCTAAACATCTTCTATTTGTATAATATTGTCCAAGCCTAGCATCATACAATACACTGTAGATGATTTTAGGAGGAACATAAATGAGCGATTTATCAACTGCTTCTTGTGGAAATAGTTGCGGCAGTGAAGGAAATGGATGTTGTAGTTTAATCATTATTCTCCTTCTTTTAAGCTGCTGCTGTGGTAATGGCAGTGGAGGCTTTGGCTTTGGCGGATGTGGCTCTGAAGGTGGATCTTGTAGCTGGATTTGGATTATTATCCTACTTTGCTGTTGCGGTAATGGTTTCTAGCTCCTAGTCAAATACGAAAGCATAACAAGGGATTGCTTCTTCACTAAGAGGCAGTCCCTTGCTTTTATATGATAAGAAACTCTATTAGGATACCTCCTCTAATCTTCATACTTATGACATTCCACCATAAACAATAATCTTTTTAGCACTTAAAACAAGCCCTCTGCATATGATATGATGTAAACCTAATTTGGAGGATCTTGTAATGAGCGAATTAACAACAGCAAACTGTGGATGCGGAGGCAATTCCGGATGTGGTTCTGAAGGTGGATGCAATTGGATATGGATTATCCTACTTCTTTGCTGCTGCGGCGGTAATGGCAATGGATTCGGCGGCGGATGTGGTTCTGAAGGCGGCTTCGGTAGCTGTATTTGGATTATCATTCTGCTCTGCTGCTGTGGTAATGGTAGTGGATTCGGCTTCGGCGGTTGTGGCTGCTAAGATACCATAAGCATGATAGTAAAACAAAGGCTTCCCATTCGTTGGGGAAGCCTTTGTTTTCATATATGATACAAGTTTCTATTTTTTCTGACCATTACTTATATATTTGCTTTTCTCCCTCAACATGCACTCATAACATTCTAAATCAATCTCATATATAGTATTTTCTTCTATAATTAACTCATCATTCTCCCCATATCTTCTCTGATTACTTCTTTTTTGTAACTCATTCATTCGCTTTATCATTTCATAATCCTCTCTAGACAAAGTATTCCATCCTTTCTTGTGCATCATTGGTTTATATGTAATATTATATGTGCTTTATCGTTGAAAGGTCCAATTACTTGCACCTATACACCAATTCAGTTATAATGGATAAAAATGAAATCAAGGGAGGATGTTATGTCTGGTTCTAGTTTTGGAAAACAATTTGTTATTACCACTTGGGGGGAGTCCCATGGCAAGGCTATAGGCGTTGTGGTAGATGGCTGTCCTGCAGGATTATCAATAAACGAAAATATGATACAAAGCTATCTAAATCGCAGAAAGCCGGGTACTAGTCGATTATCCACCCAAAGGATGGAGTCTGACACTGTCCAGATTCTCTCAGGTTTATATGAAGGAAAAACTACCGGTACCTCTATCTCCATGTTAGTTCACAATGAAGATGAGCATTCTGGAGATTATAGCGAGATTGCAGAAGCTTATCGTCCCGGTCATGCTGACTTTACCTTTGATGAGAAATATGGCTTTAGAGATTATCGTGGTGGAGGCCGATCCTCTGGCAGAGAAACCATTGGACGTGTTGCTGGCGGTGCCATTGCCTGTGAAATTCTAAAGCAACTTGGCATTCATATTTTAACTTACACCAAAGCCATTGGTCCTATTATGATTGACTATAAGAACTTTAATGCAGAAGAGATTCTAAAGAATCATGTAGTTATGCCCGATGCCGATGCCGCTAAGAAAGCAGTTGACTTTTTGGAGGAACAGATTAAGCAGCTAGACTCTACCGGTGGTCTTATTGAATGTGTGGTGAATGGTATGCCAACGGGCATTGGAGAGCCTGTATTTGACAAACTGGATGCCAATCTGGCTAAAGCAATTATGTCCATTGGGGC
>JAEYPA010000115.1 GCA_023411225.1 Bacillota bacterium | reverse complement strand
CAGAAGTAAGCAATGACAATACCCCTGCTAAAACAGATGCACTAAGCACCATTAACCAATTAACGTCCTGCATTAATGCAGATGTACCAATTGTTGCAATAGCTGTCTGCGCTACTGTTTTTAATGCCCTAGTCCCTGCAGCTTTTAACCATTTTTTACTCATTTTGATTCCTCCAATCACTTATTTTTTATTTCTTCAATATCGCTTCTTGCTTCCTTCATTTGTTCCTCTAGTACAAATGTTCTCTCAATGATAGTGTTGTGCTTGTCTACCTTTTTCTCTAATTGTTCAATTCTGTACATTGTCAGGCGGCTTGAAGCGATAATCCCTCCAAACGTCCCTACTAGGCTAGTTAGTGCGATAATAACGGTGTCAGACATTTGTTTACTCCCTTCTTATGTTTGTATATAAAAAAGAGCCTTAAGGCTCTATGCAAAAGTAATTGTTGCGTTATATACGTTTACCAATATGGCAGCTTGATTCACGGTATTTGTTGGGGCTACTGTAAGCGTGGTTTTACAAGTGATTGTACCAATGCTTTTGTTTAGCGTACAAGTTGTATTACTAGAGGATAGTGTTACAATGCCAGATACTGAACCACCATCCCCATTGAATGATACAAGTGACCCAGATATGGTTGCTGAATTCACTATAGATAAAATTGCCTTTCGCAACTGTATCGTATAGTATATGGATAATTTATTATCAAATAAAAGTCCAGTTGCGTAGTATGGGTTAGTCCAAGCTACCGTATCTCCTGCTTTATACATGTTTAAAAAGGTATTCATTTGGTCCACCGTAGCATACTTAACCGCATCTCCTTGCTGAATCCCTACTGCATCCGTATCGACAATGGTAGTTGCTTGCGACCAGTATTTAATCCGAAACACGGAGAAGATAAATTCCCTTATCTTCTGTAGTGTTGTAGTCTTTGTCCCACTATCTTGGAGTACAAATTCGTCAGTATCCTGTAACGTAGTCTTTTGTGTATATTTATCATGCCAAAACATTTAATCACCTAGACTTTCTTCTAATTTTAGTAGTCGCTCCTCTAAGTCTGCTATCTTGGTGTCTTGCCGATTCATGCGCTCTTTTGCGTACCATCCCATTAAATTCCCAAGTTCTCCATATCGTATAGAGCGCTTTCCTTTTCCGTCTATTCCTAAAATTGCAAGCTCTTCAGTGTCAATTTTGTGCTTTTCCAGAAGTTTCTCAAAGTCCTGTGCTACAATACCAACGTGATATCTTCCAGACCTTCCATATCTATAAACAAATCTAAGGTAGTGAATCTCTTCTGCGAGATTATAGTATCGCTCGTCTAGGTCGGTGAATTTGTCTTTTGCATCCATATCAGATATAACAAAAGGTTCCTCGTCAAGAGTTAGCATTCCTTTAACACGGATACCGCCTGCAATTAGGTCCGGCGCGTTTGGTCCACTATATATTACGGTGTTGTCTGGCTTACCAACTAACAACTCTAAGTACTTAGTGCTCATGCCATACTGGGATATAGTTGTACTTAATGCATCCATTAAACACTCAACGTCATATCCTGCTGTTAGGTCTTTGTATTGAGTGTGTATAGATAGCTTATCTTTAATGGAGACATTATCATTAAACTTACCTTTGTTACATTCCAATGAACCGTCTTCACAAATGATAACATTTCCATTGGCTGTTATCATACCTTCCCAAACGATGTTATCTGCCTTTAACTTAATCGTGCTTGTCTGTCCGCTTATCATATCAATTAAGGCAACGGTCTTGCTATCTCTGTCGATAGCTAACAGCATCCTATCTGACAACTGGCGGAAAACCGTCTTAACTCCCTTAAACGAACTCTGTAATCCCAACTCTGCCCTTAAGACTAGCTTTGTTAACAGTGTTGGTATCGGCACGTCATTGGTATCTAAGATATCCTCGTCATTGGTGTCTTTAAGTGTGTAGTCTACGTTAATATAGACTTCACAGCAAAAAGAACAGTTATCGTCATAGTCGGAGGCTGTTAGATTTAACTCACTTCCGTAATGTGCGACACTGTTCCAAAGGGAATCTGATATTGAATTGGTAGATTTTCTTGTCCAACTAAATACTTGGCTTGGTAATATAGATGTAATGTCCGTATCAAGATTGACAACTTTGGCATATAAGGTCTTGACCATGTTATCATCATCATAAACTGTGCCGTTGGAGGTTGTAATCGTGAGAGAATATGCCCCTACATTAGCCATTGCTTGGGGTACTATGGTGTCGGTTACTGTGCTCTCAATTTGCCCTACTGCCACCTCAACCTTGGAATCAATCATCTTGTCTGCTTGCGTCTGCGTGACACCTAGACTAGCTTTGCCTTGGTTAATCTCTAGCTTGCTATCTGTCTCAACTATATTCCCATCGAATATAGTTTCTGTGGTAATGCCTGCTACTGCACCACTTATATCGCTTACTTTTGACATGATGTTGGAGTACATATTAGTCAACTGTACTTGTGAGTTAGCGATTGCTTGATTAGATGCAGTATTGATTTGCTCCATCATATCCTTGATGGTAAAGGCCGTATTGCCAAATTGGAGACCTTCCACTCGCTCACCGATGCAGTCATAGTCTAGGCTAACTACACTGGTTTCTATGTCAATTTTTAGTGTATCGTGCTTAACTGGGATTGAATCTCCCACTTTTGCATCAATAGGTAGACTTTCGACTTCATACGTGACCTGTGGGTATTTATATTTATTAAGGTGTGCTGTCGCTTGGATTAACAAGTCTCCACAGATAGCATTTTCCAGCTCTGTCATGGTTGAGTTTGCTTCTCCGCTCAGATGAACTAACTCTTCATTTGTGTTTTGCATTTGCGAATCGTTGCAAGATATCTGTGATTGTATTTCGTCAAACTTTGACTTTAGTTCGTAAATAGCTTCATACTTATCCTCTATGTCTCTCTGATAGTCATCTTTATTTTCTATGTTTTCCTGTGAATCCGTGTATAATTTTGCTATAGTAGAAACTAGCTGAATTCCATAGGATTTTAGACACTTTATAATACTTGCAATATCATATGAGGAAACTGCCATTGGGTCAGATAAATCATCCATGTACTCTTCAATCTTATTTAAATTGGATTGCGACTTGCTCTTTGCGGTTTTTTGCTTTCGGATTGTAGAATCGAATGCTGATATCTCCTTTTTTAGCTTGTCTATTTCCTTCTTTACTGCCTTGGCTTTCTTTCTGTAACCTTCCTGTGCTTTCTTAGTCTGCTTTCTACTCGTGCTCTTGCTGTTATAGGTATCGTATAAGCTTTCCTTTGATTTCAGTGAATCCTTTTTAGACTTTAAAGCCGTCTCTTTGCTTTCTAGAAAATTAAGTATTGTATTAAGTGTCTTTTCCTCATTGGTCTTTGCAAAGTTAAGAAAAAGCATCAACTTTTCGTGTAGGCTATTTAATGCGTCTTGGCTGTTCTTTAGCAGGTCTCGGTAATAATCCTCTAATCCAGCTACTGCGGAGCGCTTTGTTGTAAGCTCCGTTGCCGTCTCTGCAAGGTCTGACTTTAATTGTCTTGTATTTTCCGCTAAGTTTTCACATTGTGTATTTAGTGTATCTATTTTATCTATTAAGGATGTGTATCGGTCGTAAATGCCCTGATAAAACTCAGGGCGATACTGCTCAAACTCAATATGTTTGGTGTAGATGCGGTCATATAATGTTAAATCAGATAATGGCGCAATAGAGTACTCTTTATCATTAAAAACCACTGTTGGGTACAGTTCCGTGACCAAATTAGATACATCATCGTACTTATCTAGCACAGTGAGATTCTTGCCTGTTTCGATAGTCTCTTGACATACTTTTTCATACTCTGTGAGGTACATTGGTTCTGTCTCGGTCGTGATATCATTCACAAATTGTATCTTTTGCCACAATTCTTGACCGCTTGCAAGCTGTGGAGTTTTAGACCATGTAGTAGGTACTCCGTTCGTGGATGCACCAAATACAGTCGTAATCTGTGTATCCTTAGGCGATAGTGCGCTGTTCCCTTCTGCTAAAACATAATCGTAGATATAGTATGTTCCTGCGCTGACGATTAATCCCTCATTAACATCGTTGGCCTTAAAGGTAAATGACTTCCGTCTCCATGATGTAGTTAATGTGTAAGAGGTGGTACCTATCATAACCGTTCCAGTGCCTTTAAAATATGCAGATAGCGTATAGGTCTTTCCGGCCGTCAGAATGTCAGGTAGTAATATGATTGATTCTGTTTGTGTAACAAAATATCCTACGTCCGTGACTTTGTCAAAAGGATTTATAGTTTCTACTGTTGTCATATGCTCACCTTACTCTCTCGGTTCGGTTAATTTAAAAAGAGCCTATTGCTAGGCTCTAGTTGTTAAATTGGTTCAGAATGTTGACCAAAATCACATAAGCAAAGATTCAAGTAAATTATTAAATCTAGGTGCTATTAATTTGTGTCCGCCCTCGTCTGGATGAACACCGTTTTCTTCATCTTTTGAATAGCAAGCA
>JAEYPA010000166.1 GCA_023411225.1 Bacillota bacterium | reverse complement strand
TGTCACAGCCTAGTAGTGGTAGATCCTGTTTAAATTCCTCTAGGTCTGTCTTGACCTCTTCCACTTTTTCGTCAATTTCTAGGATGGCTTGGTTATGTAGACTTATCTGTTCCAATGCTGTTAGTCTCTTAGGCTTAGCTATCTCCTGCTCCATTTCTGCAAAACGATCCATGTAACGGTCGGTAAAGAGGTTACCTTTTGTACCAGTAGACTTGTGTGCTAAGAACTCGCATCCTCGCTTGGTTATCTGGTACTCTCTGTTTGATTTACCACTTGAATCTTTGTAGCTTGATGCAATCCAATACTTATTAGAATTTACTGACTGCGCCGAAATATCGGTTGAGTAAAAGCTCTTGTTGATGTTATCAATCTTTTCTAATAAGTGTCTGTGTTGCATATCCATCATGTCAGCTACTTCTCTTGAGCTAATTCTCTGTTCTAATTGATTCACTGCAATTCCTCCTTAAATAACTCATTAACTGGTATCTGTAAGTACTCAGCTAACGCACCTGGGCTGATATGGTAGACTGTGCGCTTTGAATTTCCGTTTTTTATGTAGCTACCAATAGGAAGTGTCCCATTTATTAATCCCCACCGTACTGTAAGAACCGAAAGCCCAAGAAGTTCAGCTGCTTTTTCAACTGTTACTCTGTTTTGACACATATGTCTCACTCCTTATGTTATGATAGAACTTTGGGTTGCAAAAACTTATCTGTGTTGACATTTAAAGCGCCACAAATTAGTTCGTACTCTTCAAACGTCATTCTTCGGTTACCATTCAACGCCAAGTTTAACTTAGGAAGTGATATAGATGTTTTTGAGCTAAGATGTGTCTGAGTAATTCCGTTATCATCTAAGTACCGTTTAATTTTTAGTCCTACACACATATACATTCTCCTTTCTGATAAGTATTAATTTCGATTTATTCGAACTTATAAACTCATTATATTTCGATTATTTCGAAATGTCAACATATTTTTTGACTTTGTCGAAATTATTTTCAATATATTCGAAACTATATATTTACAAAATCGAAATATTAATATATAATATAAATGCAGAGGAGGCGACACTATGGAATTTGGAGATAGAATAAAAGAGGCTAGAAAGAGAAAAGGATTAACCCAAAAGAAATTGGCAGATATGATCGGAGCAAAACATAATTCTATAAGTAATTGGGAGAACAATCAAAACAAGCCGGATCCTGATACAATTGAATTAATCTGCGGAGCATTAGATGTTAACCCAACATGGTTACTGCGAGGTGACTCAGAGGAAAATGTTATAGCATATGAAAAAAGATATGAAGAATTAAGGCTTCTTGATGCATACAAAAAATTAAATGCTTCTGGAAGGGAGAAAGCTTTCGAAAGAGTTCAAGAATTAACTTATATTCCTATGTATTGTAATAACGAAGAACTTAACATAGCAGCGCACGCAAAAGAAGGAGCAACCGAAGAAGATGTACAATCTGATATTGATATGATTACAGGCAAAGACTTTTAATTTGCAGAAGGAGATTAGATACTTGTACGAGAATTTATTGAAAGAGGCTGATGAGAACGGGATCATAACAAAAGAGAAAAAAATGAATGGACATGATGGACTGTGGTACGACAATCGTATAGCAGTCCATTCCAGTCTAACGGAAAAAGAAAAGACATGTGTTCTTGCTGAGGAGCTCGGGCATTACAATTTAACTGTTGGCAACGTGCTAGATCAATCCAATGTATGTAACAGAAAACAAGAGAAGAAAGCGCGGATATATGCGTATAACAAGCTAGTTGGAATTAGTGGAATAATTAAAGCATTTGAACATAATTGCTTGAGCTTATCTGAAATGGCAGAATATCTAGACATAACGGAAGAATTTTTATCAGATGCAATTACTTATTATCAAACAAAGTATGACGTATATACAAAATTAGATAACTACATAATATATTTTACGCCATCGTTAACAGTCGTTAAATTATTTGAATAGTGAGGTGATACAAAATGAAAATGCCTAATGGATATGGAAGTGTAGTCAATCTTGGAAAAAACAGAAGAAAACCGTTTGCCGTAAGAATTACTGTGGGTGTAGTCACAAAGGATGGAGTTACAAGACAGAAATATAAATACCTGGAATACTTCGAAAAGTCAAAAGATGCACACATGTACCTCGCTCAATATAACTCAGGCCAACAAATAAAAGAACATGTATCTTTGATAAAACAACCAACATTCAAGGAATTGTTTGATGAATGGATAGAATACAAGGAAGGGTTAAATAAAGCTCCGTCTGCATCTACTTTACGCAACTATAAATTAGTCCCCGGATGGTGCTCTGATATATCTGACAAAAAGTTTAATTCTATTAAAGTAGCCGACTTGCAAAATGTAGTTAGACAGTACAAAGATAAATCGTTGGCCACTATAATGACAATTAAGACGGTACTTAGCCAGATGTATCAATATGCACTCAAGAGAGAATATGTTGAAAAGAACTATGCTCTTTTAATAGATTTTGAATATTCGAAATCAGAAGATGAGGCGCACACAGCATTTACTTCTGAAGAAATACAATTATTATGGGATAATATAAACGTGATCGAAAATGTGGACTTAATACTTATGATGATTTATACAGGCTTTAGAGCCAGTGAGTTCATTGCTCTCGAAAACAAAAACGTACATATATCCGAACGATATGTTATAGGTGGAATGAAAACAGAGGCTGGTAAAGACCGAATTGTTCCATTAAATAAAAAAATAATACCTCTTTTTGAGAAGTATTATTCAGAAGACAGAAAATATTTGGTACCTAACTCTAAAGGGACAAAATACACTTATGGTGTGTTTAATATTAGTGTTTGGACACCGGCAATCAACAAGATTCGTATGGATCATAAACCACATGATACAAGACATACGCTAACAACTCTACTTGATCGAGCTGGAGCTAACAAGGTTTCTATCAAAAGAATACTTGGACATTCCATACAAGATATTACTGATGGTATATATATTCATAAGAATTTGGATGACTTACTAGAAGCAATCGATCTCATATAATGTATATTACGGAGATAGCCTATGTATATTACGCGTATATTACGAACATATTTTAACATGTTTTATTATACCTAAGCAAAAAGAAAACCCTTGAAAACTCAATGTTTCCAAGGGTGATAATCTATTCTAAGCTAATTTAGCTTTTGCTACCTCAACTAATGCAGTAAATCCAGCTGGATCATTAATAGCCATCTCAGATAACATCTTTCTGTTAACTTCAACTTCTGCTAATTTAAGACCATACATGAATTTGCTGTAGGATAAACCATTCATTCTAGCAGCAGCATTGATACGAGCGATCCATAACGTTCTGAAATCTCTCTTCTTCTGCTTTCTACCTGCAAACTGAGAAGTTAATGCTCTCATTACAGACTGTTTTGCAACTCTATATTGTTTAGATCTAGCTCCTCTATAACCTTTAGCTAGTTTCAATACTCTTTTATGTCTTTTCTTAGCGTTCATTCCGCCTTTAACTCTTGCCATTTCTATTTCCCTCCTTGCTTAATCTTATAGATAAGGTAAAATCTTCTTCATATTCTTTACGTTAGTGGAATCAACAGTAGTCGCTTTTCTAAGATTTCTCTTTCTCTTAGTAGATTTCTTAGTTAAGATATGGGTATGAAAAGCTTTCATTCTTTTTAACTTTCCTGTACCTGTCTTTTTGAAACGTTTTGCAGCTGCTCTGCTTGTCTTAATTTTTGGCATGATTTTTCCTCCTTGATAAAATATCATAAACAATAGTGTTGGTTCTCAATTACTGCTTTTTCTCAGAAAGAACCATTATCATAGTTCTGCCTTCAAGTTTTGCTGGCTTTTCAACCAAAGCAATGTCCTCAACCTGTGCGTAAAAGGTATCTAAAATCTGTTTACTCATACCCATATGAGCCATCTCTCTACCGCGGAAACGAAGCTCCACTTTCACCTTATCACCTTTTGTGATGAACTTTCTAGCTTGATTGGCTTTGGTGTTAAGGTCATTCTGATCAATATTAGGAGACAAACGAAGAACTTTCACATCAGTAATCTTCTGTTTCTTCTTTGCTTCCTTCTCCTTACGAGACTGTTCATATCTGAATTTACCATAATCGATAATCTTACAGACAGGTGGCTTCGCATTTGGAGAAATCTTAACTAAGTCCAAATTTGCTTCTTTTGCCAGTTTCATTGCGTCCTTTGAGGACATAACTCCTAATTGTTCACCGTCTTCACTAATAAGACGAACCTCACGGTCTCTGATTTGCTCATTAATCATTAAATCGCTAATAGTACTGCACCTCCATATGGGTTAATAAATCATTTCTTGGACAAGATACTTTGCTGGTGAACCAGCATTCTATACCGAGTAGCTTTCCTACTCACCTATGCTAATATATCACCTCATGACTTGTTCAGTGATAGCATAAAAAACGTGGATAACAAAGTTATCCACGCCAAGTTCTATACTAATAAAAGCAAACAGCTTCTATTAACATCTTGCATATAAACCCAAGTCACTAAACGCGCTAAGGTGAGAGTGGATACTCTACTTTGTTTCTCCTTGCAAGCTAGCCAGCCTGCAACATTAATATTGTAGCACAGGCATTCTTCCCTGTCAAGAAATTTTATTTGTTTTCCTGAACTTCAACTTTACGTATTTCTCTTGTTCTAATTTCCTTACAAAGGCCATCAATAAAATCATCTAGGCTCTTTTGTCCTTCGTCTCCAAGATAACGGCTTCTTACTGAAACTACATTATTCTCCTCTTCCGTTTGTCCGATTACCAACATATATGGTACACGAGCAAGACGGGTCTCACGAATCTTGTATCCAATCTTTTCTGCACGGTTATCAACGGTAGCCTTAATTCCATTATCTTTAAGAGTTGCCAAAATGGCTTCTGCATAATCTTGATATTTTTCAGAAATTGGTAGGACACGAACCTGTTCTGGGCATAGCCATGTTGGGAACAGCCCAGCATACTTTTCAATTAACCAGGCAAGGGTTCTTTCATAACAACCAAGACTTGTTCTATGAATGATAAATGGACGTTTCTTCTCTCCATTAGCGTCAATATAGAACATATCAAACCTCTCAGCAAGGGCAAAGTCTAACTGAATAGTAACCATGGTATCTTCCTTACCATATACGTTCTTTGCCTGAATATCAAGCTTTGGTCCGTAGAATGCTGCTTCGCCTACTGCCTCTACATATTTTATGCCAAGATGATCCAAAATTTCACGCATTCTATCTTGTACTCTATTCCAGTCTTCCTCATTTCCAAGGTATTTCTCTTTGTTATTAGGATCCCATTTTGAAAGACGATAGGTTACGTCTTCTTCCAAACCTAAAGTAGTCAGAAAGTATCTAGCAAGATCCAAACATCCTGCAAATTCATCTTCAATCTGCTCTGGCGTTACTATAAGATGACCTTCAGTAATGGTAAACTGACGAACCCTTGTTAACCCATGCATTTCGCCGGAGTCTTCATTTCTAAACAAAGTGGATGTCTCACCATAACGGCATGGTAGATCACGGTAGCTCTTCTGACTTTGTTTGTATACATAGTATTGGAATGGACAGGTCATTGGACGAAGGGCAAAGACTTCAGAATCCTCTTTTTCTTCATCTCCTAAAATAAACATGCCTTCCTTATAGTGACCCCAGTGATCAGAAATGACATATAGATCTTTTTTTGCCAGCAAAGGAGTCTTAGTTCTCATGTAACCACGTCTTTCTTCCTCATCCTCAACCCAGCGCTGCAAAGTCTGTATCATAGCTGCACCCTTTGGCATCATTAGTGGAAGTCCTTGGCCGATTACGTCAACGGTAGTAAACAGTTCCATCTCACGACCTAGCTTGTTGTGATCACGTTTTTTAATATCTTCTAAATGTTGCAAGTACTGGTCTAAGTCTGCTTTCTTTGTAAATGAAGTACCATAAACACGAGTCAGCATCTTATTTTTCTCACTACCTCTCCAGTAGGCACCTGAAGCAGAAATTAACTTAAAAGCCTTGATAGGTTTTGTACTCATTAAATGAGGTCCTGCACATAAATCTACAAAATCACCTTGTTTGTAGAAGCTGATGGTTTCACCTTCTGGAAGATCCTCAATCAACTCAACCTTGTAGCTTTCTCCACGCTCCTTCATAAATTCAATAGCATTCTCACGAGATAAAACGAATCGCTCTAATTCGTCACCCTCTTTAATGATTTTTTTCATCTCAGTCTCTATTTTATCTAAAGCGGCTCTATCAAATGGATCATAGTCAAAATCATAGTAAAATCCGGTATCAATAGATGGTCCAATTGCTAATTTTGCTTCTGGATACAAACGTTTTACTGCCTGTGCTAATACATGGCTGGTAGTATGGCGGTATGCTGCCCTTCCTTTTTCATCATTAAAGGTTAGAATGCTAAGTTCGCAGTCCTTATCCACAATTGTTCTAAGGTCTACTACCTTTCCATCCATTTCTCCGGCACATGCCATTCTGGCAAGTCCTTCACTAATATCATTTGCAATATCAATAACTGACATTGCTTGGTCATACTGTTTTGTTGAACCATCTTTTAATGTAATAATCATATTATAGCTCCTTTCAATTTATATGTTTTTTAATCCTATCTTCTTAATACAGATTCGTCGTTCGGCGATGGAAGGTAGCCAAATACTACGTGCTTGGCTCGCTGTTAACACAAAAAAAAATCGTCTCTTTCAATCTGTATTAAAGATTGAAAGGGACGAGCACTATTCTCGCGGTTCCACCCTCATTGGTATCACTACCCACTTCATTATGATGATAACGGAATCACCGGACCGGATTAGGGCCACTCCGAGGTAGTTTTCAAATGTTTCCAAATAAGATACTTCCAGCGATTGTATCTCTCTCTGTAATCTTCCACATTCTACTCTTCTCTTCAACGCATTTTATATTTGTGATTATATCATTCAATTTATATTTGTCAAGGGCATTTCAATTTCTGGCTATCTATCATTCCTCTTATTTTCTTTAAGAAACTCTTCCACTATAAGCGCCGCCTCTTCCACTAGCTGTATACAAGGACGCTTCTTATAATATTCCTGGGTACGTTCTTCCGGTTTTGTCTCCGTATGGGGTGTTTCAGAAAGTCCTAAGAGTTCACGACAGATAATGGAACCATTTTCTTGCTTAAATTTATCAGCTAACTGTTGCACCACTTGGTAGTTGTATTGTTTACCAGCAGTATCCTTGCCGACTACTGTCCCAGTCTCCATTCCGGCTACCATAAGCATTCCGGATACTGCTCCACAGACTTCTCTCATACGGCCCATTCCACCTCCAAAAGAACTGCTTACTAGTAACGCTGTCTTTATATCCATTCCATACAAATCTGCAAATGCTGCAAACACTGACTGGCTGCAATTATAGCCCTGTTTAAAAAGCTCTACAGCTTTTTTACTTCTCTCTCCCATGTCATTTTCACCTTTTACAATTGCTCTTTACTATTTTTATATACTTCCTTTTAGCTTATATGCAATAACTGCAAAGCCTTCTCTTACATAATAACATAGTGCCATGACTGGATCTGATGAAGCCGATAATCCACTAACCTTGGTCATCCCTTGTTTCTTAGCAATCCTTGTTGCTCGATAAATATGAAAACCATTGGTAACTATGGCAATCTTAGTATTATCATTTTTTATAATATCCCTAGAAAACTGTATATTCTCATCGGTGTTGGTTGACTTATCCTCCATAATGATCCTGGATTTATCTATGCCCTTTTCCACCAGATAATCATGCATCGCCTTAGCCTCAGAAATATCCTCTCCTCTGCCCTGACCTCCGGATACAATCACCTTCGTTGCTTGATTATCCTCCTGTTTCAGATAGTCTGCAGCCTTGTTCAGTCGTCTCCGTAATGGAGTACTTACATGAGTTCCATTTACTTTTGCA
>JAEYPA010000083.1 GCA_023411225.1 Bacillota bacterium | reverse complement strand
TATGAACCTCCTCAATTATTTTATTTGGGGTGGAAGCCCCTGCGGTAATACCTACGCTACGAAAAGATTTAAATCGCTCTAAATCTAGGTCATCAAGTGTCTGTATATAGAAAGTATTGTGACATTTATTCTTACTTATTTCATAGAGCTTCTGTGTATTTGAACTATGTTTTCCACCAATTACAATCATAGCATCAGATTCCTGGGCTAATTCCTTAACCTCCTGCTGACGTTCCTCGGTAGCGTTACAAATTGTATTTAAAGCAAGTATATCATAACCCTTTTTTGATATAATTTCAACTAATTCTTGAAATTTCGCATAATTAAATGTAGTTTGTGCTACAATACATATTTTTGCATCAGGATTTGTAATAAAATTTATTGCTTCTTCTTCTGTTTCAATAACTGTAGAATCTCCGTCACACCAACCTTTGATGCCTTCAACTTCCGGATGCTTGTTATTTCCTATTATTATGATTTCTCGACCAAGTTCTGATTGTTTTTTGACTATATTGTGTATTTTTTTAACAAACGGACAAGTAGCATCTATTATATTAATACCAGATTTTTCAATCTCCTCATATTCGTTCTTAGATATACCATGGGATCTTATGATTAGTGTACCCTTGGTACCTTGTTTTAATTCTGACAATGAGCGCAAGACCTTAACACCTTTACTCTGAAGATCCTTCACTACCTCTTCATTATGGATAATGTCCCCATAGGTGTATACCGGCTCATCCGTTTTAATACTTTCATATACCACATCTACAGCTCGTTTTACACCAAAACAAAATCCTGCACTTTTTGCTAACTTAACTTTCATAACATCCTCACTTATTTTCTGTCATTATACAATTCTACCATCTTATTAACAACTTCATCAATAGTAAGATAGGAGGAGTCAATTAAAACTGCATCCTCAGCTTGTTTTAATGGGGCAAACTCACGACTCATATCCTGTTTATCACGAGCAATAATATCTTCTTCAATTTGATTCAAGTCACATTCTACCCCTTTTCCCAATAACTCTTGATATCTTCGATTAGCTCTTTCCTTAGAAGAAGCAGTAAGGTAAATCTTTAAATCAGCATTAGGAAGAATATATGTTCCAACATCTCTTCCATCCATAATGACATTTTCCTTTGTTGCAAGCTTACGTTGAAGTTCCACCAATTTAAGTCTTATATCTTTTACAACAGCTACTTTGGATGCCATTAATCCAGCATTTTCTGTACGAATCTGATTTGTTACATCTACTCCGTTTAAGCTTACAATTTGCCCGTTGCTATCATAAGAAATGGTTATGTCCGCATGTTCACAAGCATATCCGACATCTTCTTCAGATTCGGTTTTTAAATTGTTTTGAAAAAAATAAAGTCCCATTGCCCGATACATTGCTCCTGTGTCAACATATACAAATCCCAATTTTTTCGCAAGTAGTTTTGCAATAGTACTCTTACCTGCACCAGCAGGTCCATCAATAGCAATACAAAAATTCATGTTCGTTCCTCTTATTCTTTTTCTATTATTTTATAGCCATTCCGGCCATATAAGCAGTTGACCAAGCAATTTGTAAGTTATAACCACCTGTTAATGCGTCTAAATCCAACAACTCTCCAATAAAATACAAATTACTTATTTTCTTTGATTCCATAGTAGAAGGATCAATTTCATTTACTTTAATTCCACCTTTAGTAATTACAGCTTCATTATACCCTCTTAAGGAGTCTACAGTCAAAGGGAAGTCTTTTAACAGCTTTGCTAAGGCCATTCGTTCTTCCTTTGTTATAAGGTTTACACGTTTTTCCTCAGATATACCCGAAAGACTGACAATCACAGGTATTAGTTTTTTCGGTAATAATTCATCTAAAGAATTGGAAAATTTCTTATTAATATTTTTATCAAAATCCCTTAGTAATCGTTGATCCAGCTGTTCAAGGGATAGTGCCGGTTTTAAATCAATGGAAACACGAAATGGTACTTTCTTCTTATAGGCAGCCAGGTAACTACTGGTACTTAACACCAATGGACCACTGATTCCAAAGTGTGTAAATAACATTTCCCCCATATCCTCATACAATCTCTTTTTATCAGCCATTAATGTTAACTTAACATTCTTAAGGGATAAGCCTTGTAGATTCTTTATGAAATCTTCCTTAATATTAAAGGGTACTAAGGAAGGCAGACATTCTGTGACAGTATGTCCTGCTTTTCTTGCAAATTCGTATCCATCTCCTGTAGATCCTGTCACAGGATAGGATAACCCCCCGGTCGCTACAATAACGCTATCTCCATATATCGTTTTTTTATTAAGAGTGATACCTTTTACAGTATCATCGCTAATAAGCAACCCTTCTACATTACTGTGATAATGAATATCTACATGAAGACGTTCCATCTCTGTTACTAGGGCATGGATGACATCTGAGGATTTATCTGATTGTGGAAAAACACGATTTCCACGTTCCACCTTTAATTTCAGCCCTAATTCTTCAAAAAAATCCATTAGGTTGTGATTGGTAAAGGAATAGAAGCTACTATACATAAATTTTCTATTTGATACTACATTATCAAACAGAATATCTATATCACTTGCATTTGTTACGTTACAACGTCCTTTTCCAGTAATATATAATTTTTTACCACACTTTTCATTCTTTTCATACAAGCTAACGCTGTGGCCAGCTCTTGCAGCGATGATAGATGCCAACATTCCAGCGGGGCCACCACCTATTACTATTACATGACTCATTTCAACTGGCCTTTCTACTCTTTTTTATCTTATCTTCTTTATTAGTATATAATAATATTTATTCTATGAAAAGAGCTGCTCACATAAATTATGTTGCAGCTCATCTTATTTTAGTTCTTATAATTCTCTAATATACAAATTCGAACCAGATTCAGAGCAGCAATCACAGCAGATTCCCTAACCTTATTACGATTGCCACTAAAATGAAACTCCTTTACTAATGCCTTGTCTTTACAGTAACATCCGATAAATACGGTCCCCACAGGAATCGTGTCTGTCCCACCATCTGGACCTGCCAAACCACTAACGGATACTGACACTTCTGAGCCTGTTGTTAAGGCTGCACCGATCGCCATTTCTTCCGCTGTTTTATTACTTACTGCAGTGTACTGATCAAGTGTCTCCTGTTTAACTTGAAGGTATTTTTGCTTTGCCTCATCGGCATAGGTGACAAATCCTTGTTTTATTACAGAAGATGCACCAGTAACATTAATTAACCTAGAGGACACTAATCCTCCTGTGCATGACTCTGCAGTTGTAATGGTAAGATGATATCTGTTAAGGAGATCTACTACTACATCTTCTAGTTTCTTATCCTCTTCAAAGCTATATATATAATTACCAAATCTGCGAACCAATTCATCAATTATTGGCATGCTTAGTTCTTTAGCTGTTTCTATGTCCTTGGCAGCTGCCGTTACTCTTAGATGTACTTCCCCTAATTTAGCATAAGGTGCTATAGTTGGATTGGTTTGTCCATCAATCAAGTCCAAAATCATGGTTTCAACTTTGCTTTCACCAATTCCAGCTAATTTAACCATGGTAGAATATATTGTCATATCTTGCAGAGAAGCCAGATATGGTAAAACCTCTTCTTCTACCAGAGGTATTAATTCTATAGGAGGACCAGGAAGTAGAATAATATGTTTACTATCCTTTTTAATAATCAGTCCTGGAGCCGTTCCATTTCGATTTGTCAGAACTTTTGCTCCTTCAGGAACCAGAGCCTGTTTCCAGTTATTATCCGTAATTGAGGTTCTTCCTATTCGTTTAAAATAATCCTCAATGGATTTTCGGACAGAGTTATCTTCTATAAGCGGAAGATCTAAGGCTTTCGCCACGCATTCTTTTGTCAAATCATCCTTAGTGGGACCTAAACCACCACTTAATATTAACACATCGCTTCGATTTAAGGCGGTATTGATGGCCTCTAATAGGCGGGATTCATTGTCGCCCACACAGCTTTGATAATATACGGATACCCCAGTTTTGGCGCATATTTGTGCCAAATATGTTGCATTGGTATTAACAATATTACCTAATAATAATTCTGTTCCTACACAAAGAATTTCTGCTACCAAGATCATTTGCCCCCTTCGTGTAATACCTTACGATTTTTTACCAAATAATCAATTAGTGAAATAACGGTTAACACTAGAGAAAGATATACAAATGTAATCTCAAGTACATTAATTACAGAATTATCAAAATTTGCAATTAATAAGATTGACATAATCATCTGGGCAATGGTTTTAAACTTTCCCCATATACTTGCTGCAATAACCACACCATTATCTGATGCAATCAAACGAAAACCACTTATAATAAATTCACGGCTTATGATAATAATTACAATCCAAGCACTGATAAGGTTTAATTGTACAAAGCAAATTAAGGCTGCACATACAAGTAATTTATCAGCCAAAGGATCCATAAATTTACCAAAATTCGAGATCAAATTATTTTTTCGTGCAAGATAACCATCTAAAGCATCTGTTATACATGCTATACAGAATATTATAAGTGCAATGTAATTATTATATTGTATATCTTGAAATAATAAGAAGAAAACAAAAAATGGTATCATACACACGCGTAAGATTGTTAATTTGTTGGGCAAATTCATTTTCATTCTATCACCTCTCCTATCAAATCGTATTCTTTTGCCTCTGTAATCTTAACGGTAACAAAATCACCGGACATTAAAGGATACTCAGCAGAAACAAAGCAATACCCATCTACATTTGGTGCATCTCGGTAGGTTCTTCCAATATACACTCCATCCTCAGGTAGTTCACCCTCTATTAATACTTTAATCGTTTTCCCTATCATATTCAAGCAGTTATCATAAGATATTTCTTGTTGAAGCTCCATAATTTCATTCTGGCGTTGTATTTTAATAGATTCTTCTACCTGATCTGTCATCTTAGCAGCCGGAGTATCCTCCTCCATAGAGTAAGTAAATACGCCTAGACGGTCAAAGTTTAATTCATCTATAAAGTCTAATAACTCTTCTTGATCCTTCTCTGTTTCGCCAGGGAATCCTGTAATAATAGTTGTTCTTAGACTGACATCTGGTATCTCACGTTTTAACTTTCCTACGATATCTCTTAATTCCTGGTTTGTGGTTCTTCTAGCCATTCGTTTTAATATACTATCACTACAATGCTGAATTGGCATATCGAGATAGTTACAGATTTTCTCTTCTTCCTTCATAACTTGAATTAATTCATCAGTGATTTCTTCTGGATAACAATAAAGTAGGCGAATCCACTCTAAACCTTCAATTTTCACTAACTTCTTTAATAATTCTGGAAGTTTTTTTTCTCCATATAAATCCACACCATACAAAGTGGTCTCCTGCGCAACTAAAATAAGCTCCTTAACTCCATTGTTTGCTAGATAAGTTGCTTCTTCAACAAGCTTTTCCATTGGTCTACTACGGTATTTGCCTCGCAAACTAGGTATGATACAATAAGTACAGTGTTTGTCACAACCTTCAGCAATTTTTAAATAACTATAGTAACCACCAGTAGTCATAACACGATTTACTGTGCCTTCTGGTGAATAATCGATACTTTGTAATTCTTTTGAAAAATGTCCTTCTAACGCTTCATCTATTACTTTACAAATATTCTCATAGCTGGAAGTTCCTATAATACCATCTACTTCAGGAATCTCTTCTGCTATTTCTTTATAATATCTCTGACCTAGACAGCCAGTTACAATTAGTGCCTTTAATCTACCTTTTTTCTTGTATTCTGCCATTTCGAGAATTGTGTTAATACTCTCTTCCTTGGCATCATTTATAAAACAACAGGTATTGACAATGATAATATCTGCTTCTGATTCATCATTTGTAATCGTAAAGCCACGTTCTCTAATAATTCCAAGCATAACTTCACTATCTACTAAATTTTTATCACAACCTA
The DNA here is from genome assembly GCA_023411225.1 of Bacillota bacterium. Classification (GTDB taxonomy): domain Bacteria; phylum Bacillota; class Clostridia; order Lachnospirales; family Lachnospiraceae; genus KM106-2. The sequence continues at coordinate 26,954 of JAEYPA010000083.1, read as the reverse complement.
AAGATACAAAAAGTATATTCATTCTAAATCTCCTATATTTTTCTTGCCTAGTATAAACTATTCACTCATATTTTTCTTAAAAAAAATCATTCAATTCCTTATTATACACTTTTCATAAGGGAAAGTATATGACAATTTTTAATTTCCATTGTTAATATACATTCTAATTAGCTTTTAATCTGTCATTAGCTTGACATTTTACCTTGTGATGCTATGATTAATGTATCTTTTATCTCAGGAGGAAATATGAAAACATCAAACAAAAAACCCCTTTCTATTGCTATAGGTGTGGTTATTCTCTGTGTAATACTTGCTTTTTATTATTACATTACACTTCCGGCAATTAACATTCATTGTACTGGCTTTTGGTATACCTTTATCTTTATTGGCATTGCTATAACCGTGACAATTGGTATCATTCGTTACAAACGAGGAAAGATGTATGAGTACTCTTCCAGTCAACAAAAAAAGGCACTAAAGGAAATACTTCGTTGGTTGCCTGTTAAAATTTCTTTTATAATTACAGTTTGTATTTTACTAATTTATCTGATTGGATCTCTTTTATCATCCACTTTAATTAATGCATCTAAGTATGAAAAATTAATCAATATAAAAGACTCCGATTTTTCTAAGGACATTAATGAGATATCTTATAAAGACATTCCTATAACTGACAAGGATTCTGCCATTTTATTAGGTTCAAGGAAAATGGGTAATATGGCAGATCTAGTATCTCAATTTGAAGTTAGTGAAGATTATACTCAGATTAACTATAAAGGATCTCCAGTACGTGTAACCCCTTTACAATATGGAAATGTTATTAAATGGTTCAACAATCGTTCTGAAGGTATTCCAGCCTATATGTTAATTGATATGGCGACACAGAATGTAGAATGTGTGAGATTAGATCAGAAAATTAGATACTCAAAATCGGAACACTTTGGTCATAATATCTATCGATATATCAGATTTAAATATCCAACGTATATCTTCGATGAACTGTCTTTTGAAATTGATGAAAATGGTACCCCATTTTGGATATGTCCGGTAAAGGATTATACCATTGGATTATTTGGTGGGGAGACTATAAGCAATGTAGTCATTGTCAATGCATGCACGGGGGAACACACTGATTATGCAGTTAAGGATGTTCCAACCTGGGTGGACCATGTATATTCAGCCGAGCTTTTGATTGACTACTATGATTACTACGGTACATTGAGACATGGATATTGGAATTCCGTTATCAGCCAGAAGGATTGTCTTCAGACTACAGACGGATATAACTATATTGCAAACAACGATGATGTCTGGGTATATACGGGTGTTACCAGTGTTGGTCAGGATGAATCTAATGTAGGATTTGTTTTGATGAATCAACGGACAGCAGAAACCCTATACTACTCCATTGCTGGGGCTGAAGAATATTCCGCTATGTCCTCTGCAGAAGGTAAAGTACAGCATCTACAATATAAAGCCACCTTCCCTCTATTGTTGAATATATCCGGTGAGCCAACCTATTTTATTGCCTTAAAGGACAGTGCTGGACTGGTTAAACAATATGCTATGGTTAATATCGCAAAATATAATATCGTAGCAATTGGAGATAGTATTACTACTTGTGAAAAATCCTACCGAGTTTTATTAAAGGAGAATAATCTGACGAATATTGATAGCTCATCTGAGTTATCAGTAACAGGTAAGATTAAAAAAATTGCAGATGTAGTCGTGGATGGTAATACTCACTACTATATTCTTCTCGAAAACAATGATAATATCTTTGATATTACCTTTAGTGAACAATTAAATATAGTAAAATATAATGTTGGAGACACCATAACCTTTAAGTATTTAGAGGGCAACGGTTATAACGTAGTGCAGCAAATTGAATAGATGTTAAGAAAAGGGAGTGTTGTTATATGGCCAATTACTAGCCATAAAGCAACACTCCCTTACTATTTCTGATTTCTTATTCATGCATTTTTCTTTTTACTCGGTATACTTTCTTCTTCCAACTACGAAGTTTACGATTCCGTTCATAATTCTTACATAATGTTTCATGAAGGAAATTCTGGATACAACGAATGTCTTTTTGATTTCTTAAGTTACGCAAGCCTCTTTCAACATTTTTCCGTATTCTTATCATTGCCTTGCTATGATCAATAGACATGATAAGAATTCCTTGATCAAAAATTAGTTCATAAACATTCTGATAGCAATAACATGGATATTCTGACAAAGAATCACCATAATGGAAGGTTTCAATCAAGTCTTTTGCCACAATAATTCCGCCAGTATAAGTAAGTGGATATTTAAGTTTTTCAAATACCTTATTTCCATTTACCATATCTAAAGTAGGTTCCTGTCCACAAAATGTCTCATTATCCTTCATAAGATGTTTATCCAAAATAAGATCTTCCAAAGTCAGTTTATAATCAATTAGATCATATGAGGCAATTACATCACCAGAATAGGATTTCCAAATGTTTTTATGTTCATTGATTGCTTGCATTAAGAGGTTATCCTGTTCTCTTAATAGGACCGAATAAAATTCATTTTTAAAATATATTTCCTCAGTAAAAAGCATAATTTCTCCTTTATCCTAAATATCTATTGCAGTTTAATAGACTCCACACAGTTATTCATTAACATGGCGATAGTCATTGGGCCCACACCACCAGGAACAGGAGTAATGGCACTGACGTGGTCAATTACACTGTCATAATCTACATCACCGCATAACTTATTATTCTCATTGCGATGAATTCCTACATCGATTACTACTGCACCTTCTTTTACATAGTCTACTGTAATAAATTTTGGTTTACCAATTGCAACTACCAAAATATCTGCACGTTTTGTTACCTCAGTAAGATTTTTGGTTCTAGAATGACAGATAGTAACTGTGCCATTTTCACGTAACAAAAGAGCTGCCATAGGTTTTCCAACAATATTACTTCTCCCTAATACCACACATTCTTTACCTTCAATACTTATATTAGAGCGTTTTAATAACTGGATGACTCCAGCAGGTGTACAGGATACAAAGCCTGGTTGTCCGATGTTTAAGGCACCAACATTCATTGGATGAAATCCATCCACATCCTTATTAGGAGAAATCGTCTTAATGATAACGTCTTCATCTATGTGTTTTGGAAGTGGTAGCTGAACAAGAATGCCATTAACATCTTTTCTCTGATTTAATTGTTCTACCAAAGCGATTAATTCTTCCTCGCTAGTCTCCTCCTTTAATTCATAGGACAAGGACTGAATGCCTATAAATTCACATGCCTTCTTTTTATTATTTACATAGACACAGGAGGCAGGATCACTTCCTACCTGAATAACGGCTAAAGTAATTGTGATACCTTGTTCCTTCAACTTTGCAACCTTAACTTTTAATTCTTCCTTGATTGTCGCTGAAATTAATTTACCATCAATAATCTGTGGCATCTTTTCACTCCGTTTCATGTTTTTTATAAATGAATTATATCTAGTAATCTATATGTATTGTATATCAGATTGGGATATTTTTAAAGTTATTTTTAAAAGAGGCAATCAAGACTTAATAATGTCTTTGATTGCCTCTACATACCTAACGCTCTATTATAATTGTTTCATAACCGTCACTAATTAACTTTTCTTCCAGCTTTTCTGCTTCCTCTGGCTTCGTAAAGTTACCAACTAAAACTGCAGTATAACCTCCCATCGGTACAATTTGAGAATTATATCCCGCTTCTAATAAAGTATTCTGCAAATTAACTGCATTCTGATAATTTTTAAACAATCCTACTTGAATGCTATAGCTAACACTTGGCTTCATTCCTTCTCTATTTCGGACAAATTCTTCAATTGCATCTGCAATTGCCATAACAATACGATTAAACTGTTGGTCAAATATTTTATTGTCAGAATCTGTGTTAATAAAGCCTACATCAACTAGAACAGCGGGCATATTGGTTTTCTTTAATACTGTAAGATTCTGTCTTACATCAACTCCAGCATTTTTAAAACCTACTTGTTCCAGATTTTCATTAATCTGTCTGGCTAACTGCTCTTTTTCATCTCCAGAATTATAGATGACACTGCTGACACCGCTATTGGTATTAGGTAAAGGACTGGAACTTCTATGCAAAGAAACAAATAAATCTGCATCATCAGCATTAGCCATCTGTGCCTTCTCATTAGGACTTTGATATACATCATTTACCCTAGTAAATTCTGTTTCAACACCCCTATTTCTTAATTCCTTGCCTACTGCCATAGCAAGTTTAAGGTTGTCATCCTTTTCTTTTCTATCATTATACGTGGCTCCAATATCATATCCACCATGACCGGCATCCAAATATACTACGTATGACATACAATACTCCTTAAATATTCTTGTAATATTGTATGCAATTAACCTTGTTTTGATAGTCGTTTAGGATTCATTCAGTAGCCTTTACTTCATTAAAGCTAAATTCGCTATCATTTAGATTATCAATTACTTTATTAATATCATCAATAAGCAGATAATTTGTCTGAGGTGTATATGAAAAAGTACCATCAGAGTTCTTAGCTATATCATCAACAAAAACTAAAATATAGAGCTCTTTGACTTGGGTGTCTTTTTTGTCAGAACTCATAACCTTATAAGTACATTTATTAATGGCTGCATAACAATTATATGGATTACCTTCGGGATGATTAGCAAAATATCGTTTGTTTATGGAATTTTTGGCTTCAACCAAACTATATCCTTCTCCATATTCATTTGCAATATTAACTTCATAGAGATAACCGTCTCCATAAGCCTTCATCCATGTCTCAATTAGAGGTGTTAGTGCATGATCAATGTCCTTGATAGCATCTGCACCTATCTGGTTTATAAACTCACCCTGATTTTCAATTGTATATTCTTTTCTGTCCTCGGCAATATCATATCCGAATGACAACATAAGTTCTTTATTGAACTGAGCATAAACAGTAACTTTGTCACCATTCTTTTTATTATAATTATCCTCAATATAAAAATATACATTATCCTTAATGTCATTTTCACAGGCAGAATTATCAATTTCAACTGTCAAATTAGGAGAAACACCATTATAAGTTAATTTGATATCCTTAAACACATCATAAGATTGAAGTTCTTTAAGCCCTTCTACAGTAAATTCTTTTTCAAAAACATCTGTAGTTAATCCTTTGTCTTCCAAAATAGAAAGATCGATATCAGCCAAAACAGTAATTTTATCACCATTTTTTAGGCCATCATAAGCTTGATTAAATGAATAGCTGACATAATTACTTGAAATGTAATCACAATTTGAGGTATCGATATCAGCAATTCCATAACCATTGACACCCTCAAACTTTACTTTGAGGTCCTTGAATAAATCATAGGCTTCAGCTTCTTTTAAACCGTCTACTTTAATCTCAAATGTTGTATTGGATAACTTAATTTTATATTTATCAAAATCATTCATATCATAATGTACTTTAATCTTAATAGTATCACCATTTGACAAGTCTTCATATGGGTCTGCTTCATAAGTAATTGTTGAAATGTAATATGCTTTCATAATGTTTTTGCTATTACTCATATCTTTTATTAAATCAGGTATTACTTTAGTATCCAAAGTAACGGAAGCTCGCCCCTTACCGTTTATTCCTTCGTATGTAACCATATACACCTTGGATGCATCAATTCTCGTAAAGGAGAAATAGTATAGTAAAAAGATAGCTAACGCGATTAAAGTGAGAAATCCGACACCTAGACAAGAAAATAGAATTATACGTTTTTTCTTCTTTTTAGGATCCATTGGTTGTTTTGATGATTTTTGACTCAATGCAGGTCCGTTAGGAGGTATCATACCCTGATTAGGTATTGTTTGTTGTTCCCCATAATAAGAATTTTGTTGATATGTCTGTCCATAATAATATTGCTGTCCCATTTGAGACATTTGATTGTTATAATTTACCTGCTGATCACTATTATATTGGAAAGTTTGTTCTTGTGTATCCGTCTGGGACTGTTGCCAAATTTGCTGTGGCCCCTCAGCTTGTGGTTCTTGCCAAGTTTGAGCTGGTTCCTCAGCCTGTGCCTGTTGTGGCACATCTAATTTATAGCCGCAGTTTTGGCAAAAAAACTGTCCGTCAAATATTGGCGCTCCGCAGTTAGAACAGAATCTTGGCTTTAGTTGCATATTACCCTCTCTCATTATAGACCTCCATATGTGTTTATAGATATTTTATTATACCACAGTATAGGCGATTTCTCAATTTTATAGTATAATTGATTTGATACTAATCATTTAAATTTTCAATTACATATATTGCTTTTTTTGTGTTGAATAAGACTAATATAGATGCATATAATAGTAATGTATTGTTAGAAGGAGGTTATTTATGAAGGCTTATGTAGATAAAGATACATGTATATCTTGTGGTTTATGTCCATCAACATGCCCGGATGTATTTCACTTTGATGCAGATGATAAGGCAGAGGCTATTGAAGATGATATCCCAGAGAATTTAATTGATGATGCTCAAGAAGCCAGAGATGGTTGCCCAGTAAGTGCTATATCAATTGATGAATCATAACTTATTAGAACAAAGCGGACATGTCCGCTTTGTTCTGATATTTAGAAGTTTATACCTACGTATCTCATATAAATTAAAAGGAGCGATTGCTCCAATTGCCGATTCCTCGGCTATCGTGCAAAAGCTCCTTTCGTAATTAATTCTTAATTTCCAGATTTATAATAATTTATCAGACAACCACTTAATATTATTGTACGTTCATCATCTGTTAATTCTCCAAGGCCTAAATCAAATGGTATCAATTCATCCTTAACTACATACGCCTTGACTACAGATTCTTTACTCTCTACAACTTTCTTAATATCTTTTATATAGATATAGTCACCGTTTTCGAATGGCAAATCACCATTTAACACAAATGGCAACATACCCCAGTTAATAAGATTAGAACGATAACGCTTTGTTGCATATTCTCTTGCAATATTGGCAAGTCCACCAAGTACTTTCTGACAGCTTGCAGCCTGCTCTCTGGCAGAGCCATCTCCAGGCTTTACTGCATAGATTACACTACCTATTTCTGTAGAGGTTATATCACAAGGGAAGCTCCTCTTAATACACTCAGCTACTTTCGTAAGCTCATCATTAGCCTCAAATATATTCTCTCCAGCGATACGAGCTTTCTCAGCCTTCTGTATCTCTTTAGCTCTTCCAACATAAGCAGGATCTTTTCTGGATAAGGTAAATTCAGCAAGGCCTAAAGGATTAGAACGATACGAGGAAGTCTCTCCAGATGGAATTAATTCATCGGTGGTGGTAACCGGATCATGAATGACAGAAACTACCTTAAGAATTAAGTCATCCGTTAAGCCAACCATTGTTGGCCAGTCTACTATATTAGGACCAAATTTAATTGGATATTCAGGCATAGCCTTTCCAATTCCATTGTAAACACGGTTTTCGTAAATAGTTTTATCAAAGAAATACTTCGGTTTTGTGAAGTTCAAATCAACATCTGTAGCAGGAATCAAATAACCTTTATTAGCAGCAGTCGCAGCAATAGAACGTGCATCCATAAGAGCAACTGAAGCAATCTGGCCATTGGTAATCTTGGAGCCCTCACGATTAGGGAAGTTTCTGGTGGAATGTCGAATACTCAAGCCATTGTTAGCAGGAACATCTCCTGCGCCAAAGCATGGTCCACAGAATGCAGTACGTATAGTAGCACCTGTTGCCATAAGATCTGCAACTCTACCATTTTTAACAAGCTCCATAAATATTGGCTGACTAGCAGGATATACGCTTAAGGAGAATTCTTCTGCACCAATATTTTTTCCTTTTAATATATCAGCTGCATCACAAATATTCTCAAAGCCACCACCTGCACATCCGGCAATTACTCCTTGCTCTACATAAAGTTTTCCATTATGAATCTTATCTTTCAGAACGTATTTAATTTTGTTGTCTAAGCTAATTAGAGCTTTCTTTTCCACTTCATCTAAAATATCATATAAATTGTTGTTAAGCTCTTCTATACTATACACATTACTTGGATGGAATGGCATTGCAATCATAGGTTTTATTTTGGATAAATCCACATATACAAGTCCATCATAGTATGCGATATCCTTAGGCGCTAATTCCTTGTAAGCCTCTTTACGTCCATGAATTTCATAATAATCTTCCACTTGTACATCGGTCTCCCATACTGAGGAAAGACAGGTGGTCTCAGTTGTCATAACATCAATGCCGATTCTGTAATCAACACTCAAATTATGTACACCATCACCAATGAATTCCATTACCTTATTTTTTACATATCCGTTAGCGAATACCGCTCCAATAATGGCTAATGCTACATCCTGTGGACCTACTCCCTTTTCAGGCTTACCAGTCAAATATACACCAACTACCTCTGGACAGTTAATATCATAGGTTCTGCTTAACAACTGTTTTACAATTTCAGGTCCACCTTCTCCAATTGCCATAGTTCCTAAAGCTCCATAACGAGTATGACTGTCGGATCCTAATAACATAGCTCCACCTTCTGCAAGCATCTCTCTAGCAAATTGATGGATAACAGCTTGATGTGGTGGAACATAGATTCCGCCATATTTCTTTGCACAGCTTAAACCAAATACATGATCATCTTCATTTATAGTACCACCTACAGCACACAGACTATTATGACAGTTTGTAAGGGCATATGGAACTGGAAATGTTTCTAACCCTGAAGCTCTTGCAGTTTGTAAAATACCTACAAAGGTAATATCATGAGAGGTTAATTTATCAAACTTAATTTTTAATTTATCCATATTACCAGAGGTGTTATGAGCCTCTAGTATATTATAAGCTATCGTATTTTTTTTCGCTTCTTCTTTTGTAATAATTCTACCGGTTTTTGCTTCTAGTAATTGTGTGGAATCTACTGTAGCTTCGATTAACTCCGTACCATTTATCAGATAAGCACCTTGATCAAATAGTTTTATCATGTTTTCCTCCTAAATTATACTTTTGCATAGCAAATTACTCTTAATTTTTAATTATATAGATTTCTTTCTAGAGATGCAAATAAAACTTTTTTAATTACATTTTCTTATTGTAATAAATGAAACAATATATTACAATATATAGTTGAAAAATTTAATAACAAGGAGGCACCTATGAAACATATTATAAGTCCTTTGGATTTAACCGTATCTGAACTTAATGATGTTTTATCATTGGCGGAAGACATAATTAAAGACCCGAAAAAATACTCCCACGTGTGCGATGGCAAGAAATTAGCTACTCTATTTTATGAACCAAGTACACGAACAAGATTAAGCTTTGAGGCTGCAATGTTGAATCTTGGTGGCAGTGTACTTGGTTTTTCTTCTGCTGATTCCTCTTCTGCTGCAAAAGGAGAAAGTGTTGCTGACACCATTCGTGTTATATCAAGCTATGCTGACATATGTGCTATTCGTCATCCTAAAGAAGGTGCCCCATTGGTGGCTGCCAAGTATTCTTCTATTCCAGTAATCAATGCTGGCGATGGTGGTCATAACCATCCTACTCAAACCCTTACTGATTTATTAACAATCGAGAATCTGAAGGGTAAACTTTCTGATTTAACAGTTGGCCTTTGCGGTGATTTGAAATTCGGTCGTACTGTTCATTCTCTTATTAACGCCTTAGTTCGTTATCCTAATATCAAATTCGTATTAATCTCCCCTAAAGAACTTAGAATACCTGCTTATATACGCGAGGAAGTGCTAGAAGCGAATAATATTCCTTATGAAGAGGTTCAGGTTTTGGAGGAAGTAATGCCAAACCTTGATTTATTGTATATGACAAGAGTACAGAAGGAACGTTTTTTTAATGAAGATGATTATATACGTTTAAAGGATAGCTTTATATTGGATGCTGCTAAAATGAAATATGCGAAGCAGGACATGCTAGTATTGCACCCTCTTCCACGTGTTAATGAGATATCCACAGAAGTTGACAATGATCCAAGAGCAGTTTACTTTAAACAGGCACAGTATGGTGTTTATGTTAGAATGGCATTAATTATGAAGTTACTGGGGGTGGAATTATGCTAAATATTGGTGGATTGACAAATGGGATAGTAATAGATCATATCAAGGCGGGTAAATCTATGGAGATTTATCATTATCTTAAGCTAGATAAAATGGACTGTTGTGTTGCCATTATCAAAAATGCCAAAAGCAATAAGATGGGCAAGAAGGATATTATAAAAATTGAAGGTCCTATTAATGTTGATATTAATATGTTGGCTGTTCTAGATCACCACATTACGATTAATATTATTGAAAATGGGATTATAACAATAAAGAAAAGCCCTGAACTTCCTCTTGAGGTTACGAACATTATTAAGTGTAAAAATCCTAGATGTATTACCTCGATTGAACAGGAATTGTCACATCGTTTTCGTCTGACTAACAGAGAGAAAAGGGTATATCGCTGTATTTACTGTGATGAAGCCTTTGATGAAAAATAAACATCTAAAAAGGAGTGTTGCCTGACGTTAAAGGTATTATCAAGCAACACTCCTTTACTTAAAGTTCTTAAAACAATCCAGTAATAAAACCAGCATCATTTACATCAATTCCTTCAGCGGCTGGCTTTTTAGGGAGACCTGGCATTGTCATAACTGTACCAGTTATAGCCACAACAAAACCTGCTCCGGCAGAAACGTATACTTCTCGGATATTAATGGTAAAGTTTGTAGGTCTACCAAGTTTTGTAGCATCGTCAGACAAGGAATATTGATTCTTGGCCATACATACAGGAGATTTGGAATAACCAATCTCTTCTATCTTTGCAATTGCTTTTAGAGCAGCAGGATCATAAGTAACTCCATCCGCTCCGTAAATCTCAGTTGCAATCTTTTCAATCTTTTCCTTAATAGAAAGGGAATCCTCATAAAGTGGAGTAAAGTTGCCTTCCTTCTCATTCAAAGTCTTAATCACGCGATTTGCAAGTTCCATTCCACCTTCTCCGCCTTTTTCCCAAACCTCAGATAAAGCGAAATCACAATTTCTTTCTTCACAGAAATTCTTAACGTAATCAAGTTCAGCACTTGAATCAGTTAAGAATCTATTTAAAGTTACAACAACAGGTACATTAAACTTTTGAAGATTCTCAATGTGCTTCTCAAGATTTACAATACCCTTCTTTAAGGCCTCCATATTCTCAGTGGATAATTCTGTCTTTGGAACCCCACCGTTGTATTTTAATGCCCTTACGGTAGCTACTAATACTACTGCATCTGGTTTTAATCCAGCCATTCTACACTTAATATCAAAGAATTTCTCTGCACCTAGGTCAGCACCAAAACCTGCCTCAGTAATTACATAATCGGCTAATTTAAGAGCCATCTTAGTTGCCCTTACGCTGTTACAACCATGTGCAATATTGGCAAATGGTCCTCCATGTACTATGGCAGGAGTATGCTCTAAGGTTTGAATCAAATTCGGCTTAATAGCATCCTTAAGTAAAGCAGCCATAGAACCAACTGCATTTAACTGACCTGCTGTTACAGGATTACCCTCATAAGTATAAGCCACGATAATATTACTTAAACGAACCTTTAAGTCCCTCATATTTTCTGCAAGGCACAAAATAGCCATGATTTCAGAGGCAACCGTAATGATAAAATGATCCTCTCTCACAACACCGTCTGCCTTTCGTCCCAACCCTACCACGATATTACGAAGAACTCGATCATTCATATCGACACAACGTTTCCAAACAATCTGATTAGGATCTATTCCAAGGGAATTTCCCTGTTGTAAATGGTTATCCAACATAGCAGCTAACAGATTATTGGCAGAAGTAATGGCGTGAAAATCACCCGTGAAATGAAGATTTAAGTCTTCCATTGGTACCACTTGAGCATATCCTCCACCTGCAGCTCCACCTTTAATACCAAAACATGGACCTAAAGAAGGTTCTCTTAAAGCAATGACAGATTTTTTATTCATTCGTCCAAAAGCTTCCCCTAAGCCTACTGTGGTTGTAGTCTTACCTTCTCCTGCTGGAGTAGGGTTGATTGCAGTAACTAAAACTAATTTTCCATCAGGGCGGTCCTTAATCTGTTCCATAAGCTCATCAGACAGCTTGGCTTTATACTTACCGTAATATTCCAAATTCTCCTCATTTATATCAAGCTTATTTGCCACCTCTTTGATATGGACTAACTGGGCTTCCTGCGCGATTTCAATATCAGTTTTCATGAACAATTGCCTCCTATTTTATCAATTGTAAAGATTTTAACTCTTTTATTCCTTATGAAACATTATAGCATTACTTTCTTAAAAAACTCAACTCTGGAAAATGTAGGTGTTATAATAATTATTAATTTAATTATTAAGCACTCTTTCTTATTAGAAAGTTAATGGCGTTTATTAAGAGTCCTAAAGATGTATTGCATATAGAGACTAATTACATCAATGTCAGTGCACTGATACAACATTCTTGCCCCAACAATATCCTCTATCTCATTAAAAAGTAAATCCCCATTCTCATGAACCAAAAAATCAATTCCTACATAATCAACAGGTAAATAGTTTAATATTTTTTCAACTTGAGCTACTACCTTTTGAGTTAGTTTGTATGAAGTCACCTGTCCTCCCAATGAATAATTAGAGCGAAAACCATTAGTAGCTGTTCGAAGGACTGCACCAATAATAGCTTGTCCAATGACATATACTCTAAGATCCTGTCCTTTCCCTGGTATAAATGGCTGAATTACCACATCTTCATTATCCATAGTCATGCAAATTTGTTTTATCTCATCCACACTATTCGGATGAAACAAACATACTTGGTTTCCACCATGGCCGTGAACTGCTTTTACCACGACTTCATTCTTACAGTCCTTAAGATAATTCTCTAAGTTACGACTAGGAACAAACTCAGTATCTGGCATTGGAATGTGAAACCTGGATAAATACTCACAGGTCTCCCATTTGTTATTGCCAATCCGATTTACCTTAGAGTTGTTAAAAACACGTATTCTCATGGATTCTAAGTGCTTAGCCAATCTATAATCACGACATCGATTAATTGCAAAATCAACATCTTGTAGCAATTTACCCTCTGACTTTACATAAAAGAGGTTATTTTGAATTCCATAAGAAAGATTCTCATAGTATATCAGGCGTAATGATATTCCTAATTTTTCTGCTTCCTTTAAGTAGATATCAATACCACCTTGATTATATATTGCCGAACTTTTCTCATATATTAATATACCCTTCATCTAGCCTTCGCTTCTTTCTAGGAGTTTCTGCTGAATATAAACAATTATAGAATCTGCTACATTTACGTTTGTACAATCATATATATTTTTAAAATGAGCATTAGAGTTTACTTCACAGACTAACGGGGAACCACTTGGGCCAAATAACAGATCAACTCCTCCAAAATCCAGATCAAGAGCCTTACAACTTTCAATTGCAAGTTCCTGTTCCTTAAGTGTGGGTTCATAGTTCTCCATCTTCCCACCAATTGTTAGATTGGCCCTAAAATCTCCTGTGTCAGAATAGCGTAGCATACTTGCCACCACTTGATCTCCTACTACTTGAATTCGCACATCTCTTCCAAAACTGGAAGAGATACATTCCTGGAATAATAATGGTTTAGGAGAAGTTTTATTAAGAAGCTGAATTAACTCCTCTTTATTATTTGCCAGATATACTTGCCAACCAAAAGAACCAAAACATTCTTTGACTACTATTGGATAACCAATCTTTTCTTCAATGGATTCTACAAAAGTCAAATTATTGTAGCCCGGTTTTTCGTAGGTTTTAGGGGCAAGAATGGTTTTAGGTACCGGAATATGATGTTTCCTTAGCTGCAAGTAGGTATATCCTTTATCATCACACATTTCTATCGCTTTAGAGTTATTGAATAAGGGCATGTTTAGATTTTCTAGCATTTGTGCCAAACGAATATCTTTGTCCCAAAAAAGAACAAAATCCACCTGTTCTTCTTCCTTCAATCGCTCTAAATCATGTACCAGAAGCTCCGCATTGGTCTTTACTGTTAATTTTAACCCATGACTTTCTCCAGCTTTTTTAAACCATTGATATAGTTCACTATATTTATTTGTATTTAGAAATTGGTTAATCACTAACCAACCGTGCAATACTTTATTGGACATAAATTTCCTTTCTGCAACTTAATTTATTATCAGCAAATCATGCTTTCTTATTTCTATAATAAAAAAGGCTTCCTAAAAAAGGAAGCCAGGATATCACCACGGCAAGTCTTATTTTGCTCATACGACCAACTCAGGCGAAGAGTTTTGCAAGTTAAACTCCTTTTTATACATATTCATCGATATATTGTTCAAATTCATCCATAGACATTAATACTTTACGTGGCTTTGTGCCTTCTTCTTCGCCAACTACACCTGCCTCACAAAGCTGGTCCATTATTCTAGCTGCACGGTTGAATCCAATCTTAAATACTCTTTGTAGCATCCCAATACTTGCTTTATCTTTTTCAATAATGAACTTACCACAGTCTACAAAATATTCATCTACTTCATTATCTTTGCCAATAGAAGAAACATCAGTATTAACACTTGTAATTTTATTTTCCAACTCAGGATTCATTTCTTTACATTCATTTTGAGAAGATAAGAACTCTACTACTGAGCTAACTTCTTTGTCAGATACGAAGGCACCTTGAATACGTACCGGTTTTGGATATCCGGAAGGGAAGAACAGCATGTCTCCTTTTCCTAACAGCTTTTCAGCCCCAGAACTATCTAATATAGTTCTGGAATCTATAGCAGAGGATACAGAGAAAGCAATTCTGGATGGAATATTTGCTTTAATTAAACCTGTAATAACATTTACACTAGGACGCTGTGTTGCAATGATCAAATGTAAGCCAGCAGCACGAGCCATCTGTGCCAAACGACAAATTGCATCTTCAACTTCACCTGGAGCAACCATCATTAAATCTGCAAGCTCATCAATAATAATAACAATTTGCGACATCTTCTGATAATTGTCATCGCTATTTTTCCCTACAGTAGCAATCTTCTTGTTATATCCTTTAATATCTCTAACTCCCAAATCAGCAAATTTCTTATACCGATCAGTCATTTCAGCAACTGCCCAATTAAGGGCTGCACTGGCTTTCTTCGGGTCAGTAACCACTGGTATCAGAAGATGTGGAATTCCGTTATATACGCTTAATTCAACAACCTTAGGATCCACCATAATAAGCTTCACGTCATCTGGATTGGCTTTGTACAAAATACTCATTATTAATGTATTAATACAGACAGATTTACCAGAACCTGTTGCACCGGCAATAAGTAAATGTGGCATTTTAGCAATGTCTGT
This sequence comes from Bacillota bacterium, assembly GCA_023411225.1. Lineage (GTDB taxonomy): Bacteria > Bacillota > Clostridia > Lachnospirales > Lachnospiraceae > KM106-2. The sequence continues at coordinate 11,562 of JAEYPA010000083.1, read as the reverse complement.
GACAACAGTCTGTCCACCAATATCTTTACCAACTGCAAATGCAATATCAGACTGATGGTTTTTAAATTCTTCACTTTCAATCAGTTCTCTAAAAGTAACCATACTGTTTACTTTATTAGGAACTTCAATTCCAACAGCAGCTTTTCCTGGTATAGGAGCTTCTATTCTGACATCTGCTGCGGCTAGATTCAGCTTAATATCATCAGACAGATTCGTAATACGACTAACCTTAACTCCCTGCTCCGGTTGTAATTCATACCTGGTAACTGCAGGCCCACAGCTGACATTAGTTATCGTTACCCTTACACCAAAGCTTTCCAGTGTGGATTGTAGCTTCATGGCAGTTTCTTTAAGTTCACGATCAGAGACACCTTTATTACTACCCTTAGGTCTTGTTAACAAATTAATAGGAGGAAAGACGTATTCCTTCTTGGCAACTTCATGCTCAATATGAATGTCTAAGGCTTCTACAGGTGATTCTTTAGTAGCCTGTTTCTCAGCCTGTTCCTTATTATATAAGGAATTACCATCTTCTCTACTGTTTCCAGAGGTTACACTAACACGCTCTAATTCATCAGCAGCATGCATGTTCTCTGCAGTTTTTAAATTGGCCTCTGAAAACGAATTAGTAACAGGAATATCAATGGAATCTTCAAACAGACCAGAAGAATCAGTATGAGCTTGTACATCATTAAATTCAATGGATTCATCAAATCCAGATAGAGAACTATCCTCTTCCTTTAAAGAAGGATTGGCAAATTTATTACGTAGTTCTGATTCATAAACCTCTTCTTCTTTTGAAAACGGCACTGTTGTACTAGCCTCTGAAGGTCTTGCACGTTCAATAAGAAAATCTGGAATAATACCTTTCTTTTCTTTCTTTTCCTCAGCCTTTTTCATTGCTTTACCAACTCTAGGTTCCCGTTGGAAGGTATAAGTCTTTGCTTTTCTTCTTGGGTTAGTACCTACATTTAAAAAAGGTGTTTCTGATTCTTCGCTATAAGTATCATAGTCCTCTTCTTCGTACTCTAGTTCTTCCCGTCGTCTTTCTTTCATTTCTAGAATACGTTTATGACTACTTCTTCCAATGGAAGTAAATAAGTAAAATTCCGTAATAAACATTGATAAAATAATTAATAAAGCGATGATTACTACATAAGCACCAATTTTACCGACAAAATGACAAAGGGAGGTGCTAATGATGCTACCGATAATTCCACCACCACTTAAAGCATTAGCGCAATCACCATAAGCTTCTAAAATCTTGGATAACTTGGTTTGTGGATCAGCGATTAACTGCAATAAACTACATAAAACTACAAAAATACTATATACACTGATAATTTTTCTTTTTACAACCTTATTTCCACGATTAGATATACCAAAAGCAACTGTAAAAAATAAGATAAAAGGAAATAAATATGCTAAAAATCCCATTAATCCAAAGGTAACACTATTTACGGTATTACTCAATGAGCCGCCTAGATTCAAATTACTTAGTATAAGCAATATCGAGAATACGGCGGTAACGATAAGCATAATTTCATCAACAAATGGATTAGGTTGTTTTTTTCTACCTGACTTTCCTGGCGATTGTCGGACTTGTCTTGATGCATTTGATGATTTAGTTGAAGCATTTCCTCTGGCTGATGTTTTGCTTTTTGATTTAGCGCCAGATGAGCTGCGACTCGGGCTCTTCTTTTTTGATCGAACACTACTCTGAGCCATCCGATAACCCTCCTTACTGTTTCTTTATGATTGTTTCCTACTCGATTCTTAACACGTCATGCATGACGATGTCATTTTGTGATTAACACTGGCGGTAAGCACACACAAATAGATTCATACGGATAATACTCCGTTATGAATCTATTTTTATTATACCTTTATTTTTTTTAGGATGCAACAGTTTAAAGGGAGCTTTTCGAACATTCTTTCGATATTTATCTGCTTTTCTTGTCCTCTTCAATCATCTCATTTAGTTTCTTTAGAGCTTTGTCGATTCCACCAACTTCATCTATAATGCCGTGTTGAACAGCATCACGTCCTACCAATATGGAACCCACATCCTTTACTAGTTGTTTGGTATTCAGCATTAGTTTTTTGACTTCTTCATACTCAATTTTAGAATGATCTACGATAAACGAAAGGATCCTATCCTGGATTTTCTCAATGTATTCATAGGTTTGCGTGACACCAATTACAGTACCATTCATTCTTACAGGATGAACAATCATAGTGGCAGTGGGTACAATAAAGCTATATTGTGTAGAAACTGCAAGGGGAACTCCAATGGAATGGCTTCCTCCAAGCACTAAGGAGACAGTTGGTTTACTAAGGGATGCTATCATTTCCGCTATAGCTAAACCAGCTTCTACATCGCCACCTACAGTATTTAACAGTAATAGTAGACCATCTATTTCATCACTATCCTCAATAGAAGCTAATTGCGGCAATACATGCTCATACTTTGTAGTCTTATTCTGTTGTGGGAGGCATTCATGACCTTCAATTTCACCAATAATAGTCAATAAGTGGATTTTTAATTTTTTACTATTTTTATCCAACGTAGTTTGTCCAAAATCTGTAATTCTATCATCTTTTGTCTTCTGAGCATCTTGTTTGTTTTTCTCCCCTTCAGGAGAAAGTTTTTGAAGCGGATTCTTATTGGTACTGGTTTCTTGTGGATTGTTATTATTTGATTCCTTTGTCTTCACATCCAATTCTTCATTATCTAATTGATTCATAATTCGCCTTCTCTCATAAATAGTCGTAATTTAGTATGCGAAGATGTTGTGAATTTATTCTTCTCTTTTGTTGTTTAAACATATGAACTTTTTTCGCAATTGACAGAACATTAATATATGTTGGAAGCTCCAATTAAAAAGCTGTATCTGAATACTAGACTCAAATACAGCTTAATAGCACTATTTAATTATTTCTAAAGCCTGTTTAATATCATTTAGAATATCCTCTATATACTCAATCCCAATGGACATTCTAATCATATCAGCCCCCACACCACATTCTTCTAATTGTTCATCACTTAGTTGTCTGTGAGTAGTACTTGCAGGATGAAGTACAGAGGTCCTAGCGTCTGCCACATGAACCACAATAGCTGCCAGTTTTAAGGAATCCATAAATTTGGTAGCTGCCGCTCTTCCACCTTTTAGGCCGAAGCTTATTACTCCACTGGTACCATTTGGCATATATTTCTGTGCCAGCTCATAATATGGACTACTCTTTAAGCCAGGATAGTTTACCCAAGAAACCTGCTCACTTGTTTCGAGGAACTTTGCTACTTTTAAGGCATTTTCACAATGACGTTCCATTCTAAGAGGAAGGGTTTCCAGACCTATATTTAATAAAAATGCATTATTGGGAGAAGGTGTCATACCAAGATCACGCATAAGCTGTACGCGTGCCTTCTGAATATATGCAGCTCTTCCCATTACTTTTGTATAAATAATACCATGATAGGATTCATCCGGCTCATTAAAGCTAGGAAACTTGTCAGCAGGCCAATCAAAGTTACCACTATCAATAAGCACCCCACCTAAAGCGACTGCATGACCATCCATATACTTGGAGGTAGAATGTACTACAATATCTGCACCAAATTCAAACGGACGACAATTGATAGGAGTTGCGAAGGTATTGTCGACAATCAGCGGAATATGATGTTTATGGGCAACATTGGAAAACATCTCAATATCAGCAACTACTAATGCTGGATTAGCCAATGTCTCCGTAAAGATGCATTTAGTATTTTCTCTTACCAAACCATCCAGTTCACTTTCCGTGATATCAGGAGATACTAACTCCACCTCAATACCTAGTCTTTTTAAGGTAACAGTAAAGAGATTAACCGTTCCACCATAAATTGCACTGGATGAAATAACGTGATCTCCCTCTCCACAAATATTAAGAATAGAAAGGGTAACAGCTGCCTGGCCAGAAGATGTACATAAAGCTCCAACACCACCCTCCAACTCTGCTATTTTCTGCTCTACATAATCAACAGTAGGATTAGCTAATCTTGTGTAGAAAAAACCATCCTCCTGAAGATCAAATAATTTGCCTACATGTTCACTGGAATCATATTTATATGTAGTGCTTTGGTATATGGGAAGAACTCTAGGCTCCCCATTCTTAGGCTGATATCCACCTTGGATACATGTAGTATTGATATGGTAATTATTCATCTATTTCACCCTTTCATAATCTTAGCTGTATTTTCTTCTATTGTATTTTATTATACTTCTTCCAATAAGTTTCAATATGTTCTTTCTCGGTGCCACCAATATTTCCAATAAGACACATGCTAAAATGTTCTATGGTAAAATATTTATTAATAAAGGCATTGGCCTCATCTATGGTAATTTTATTAACTTGTTCCATAATCTCTGAGATAGACTCGATTGGTTCGTGATGTAGTAGTGCCTTACCATTACTATTCATCCTATTTCGACTACTTTCATTACTTATAATAAATTCCGTATTCATCTGCTCTTTTGCACGGCTTAATTCTTCCTCCCGGATACCTTCTCTTCTAAACGCCTCTATTATTTCTATAATAGTCTCAAAGACTTTAAAGGCATTGGAAGGATTCAAAGTAATATCAATCTGAAAGAGGCCTGCTTTATTATAAGGACTGGCATAAGAAAATAGAGAATAAGCTAGTCCTAATTCTTCTCTTACCTTCTGGAAGAGAATCGAACTATCGCTTCCTCCAAAAATAGAATTTACAATGGACATAATATATTTTTCTTTTGAATTAGAACTAACTGAATCAAAAGCAAGATTCATATGGACCTGTTCAATATCTTTATTTCTGGTAACAAAAGTCTTATGAAAATGTGGTGTAGTAAAATCGGAAGGATGATTGGTGTTTCGTATTCTCCCAAAACATTGTTCCAATGTCTCCATGACACTCACTTCATCATAATGGCCGGCAATGGAAATCACCATATTTTCTGCCACATAGTATTGATTCATAAAATCTATGATGTCGGTTCGTGTAAATCTTTCCACATTTTTTTTAGTACCAGAAATAATAAATCCAAGTGGATGTTTTTTCCAAACCTCCTTCTGAAGGAGTTCATGAACCAAATCATCAGGGGAGTCATCGTACATATCGATTTCCTCCAAGATAACACCCTTTTCCTTTTCCAAATCTGCTTCAGAAATCAAGGAATTACACAACATATCGCTGATTAACTCGATAGCACTATTTATATGATAATCTAATGTAGTGATATAGTAGGAGGTACATTCCTTACTTGTATAGGCATTAAGATTGCCTCCCAACATAGCACAATCATCTGCCAATTTCTTCGCACTACGATTTTTTGTCCCTTTAAATAACATATGCTCAATGACATGGGCGATACCATTGTTTTTCTTTGTTTCATTTGCAGAACCAACTCTTACCCAAACACCCAAAGAGACACTTCTTAAGTAATCCATATCTTCAAATACTACTGTTATTCCATTACTTAATTTCTTAATGCGAACCATATATTACAATACCTTTCTTTACGCTAAAAATCCTTAGGAATATATGGCCACCGTCATATATTCCTAAGGAAATAGATTGCTCTAGTTATTTAACATCTTTCATACTAAAGGTAAATCTACCCATCTTATCTTTACCTAAGCAAACTACTTTTACTATATCACCTAAGGTTAATACATCTTCAACTCTATTGATTCTATCTTTAGATATCTTAGAAATATGAACCATTCCTTCTTTTCCTGGTGCAAACTCTACAAAAGCTCCGAAATCCTTAATACTAACAACTTTACCTTCGAAAATCTGACCTTCCTCAAAATCAGTAACAATGGTCTTGATAAGTCGAACAGCTTCGTTGATCATATCTCCATCTGTACCACATACAGAAACAGCTCCATCGTCTGTAATATCAATTTTAACACCTGTTGTATCTATAATTGCATTAATTGTTTTGCCACGTTGACCAACCACATCACCAATCTTAGTTGGGTCAATTTGAACCTGAACAATCTTAGGAGCATATTGACCAACTTCTTTTCTTGGTTCACTGATAGCAGGCTTCATAACCTCGTCTAAGATATAGATTCTGGCTTCTCTTGTTCTTCTTATTGCCTCTTCAATAATCTGACGTGTCAGACCATGAATCTTTATATCCATCTGGATTGCTGTAATACCTTCATGAGTACCTGCAACTTTAAAGTCCATATCACCAAAGAAGTCTTCAAGACCTTGAATGTCAGTTAATACAAGATAATCATCATCAGTATCTCCAGTAACCAAACCACAGGAAATACCCGCTACAGGTTTCTTAATTGGAACGCCTGCAGCCATTAAAGATAAGGTAGAGGCACAGATACTTGCCTGAGAAGTTGAACCATTAGACTCTAAGGTCTCAGAAACAGTACGAATTGCATATGGAAACTCTTCTTCGGATGGAAGTACTGGAACCAATGCTCTCTCAGCTAATGCACCATGTCCGATTTCACGACGACCAGGTCCCCTGGATGGTTTGGTCTCACCAACAGAGTAACTTGGGAAGTTGTAATGATGCATATATCTTTTGGAAGTTTCTGCTTCATCTAAACCATCTAACCTTTGAGCCTCTGATAAAGGAGCTAAAGTAGTAATGGTCAAAATCTGAGTTTGACCTCTTGTAAACATACCTGAACCATGAACTCTAGGAAGTAAATCTACTTCAGCTGCAAGCTTTCTGATTTCACCAATCTGTCGTCCATCAGGACGTTTATGATCCTTTAGTATCATCTTTCTTACAGTCTTTTTCTGATATTTATAAACTGCCTCATCAATATAAGGAATCCAGTCTTCATTTACTTCAGCAAAATGCTCTTCCAGTTTATCCTTAATTACACGTATATTCTCTTCTCTTACTTGTTTTACATCAGTAAACACAGCTTCTTCCATCTGCTCTGGAGTAATAAAAGCCATCATATCATCGAATAAATCTTGTGGAACCTCACAGCTCTCATAGGAATGCTTTGACTTACCTACTTCAGCAACAATCTGGTCAATAAACTTAATAACCTGTTGGTTAATCTCATGTGCGGCAAAAATGGCTTCAATCATCTTTGCTTCAGGCACTTCATTAGCTCCAGCTTCAATCATAATAACTTTATCTTTGGTAGAAGCTACGGTTAACTGTAAATCTGATTCAGCCTTTTGCACTGCATTTGGATTAAAAACAAATTGTCCATTTACTAAACCAACCTGAGTGGTAGCACATGGTCCATCAAATGGGATATCAGAAATAGCAGTTGCAATAGCAGAACCTAACATAGCAGTAAGCTCTGGACTGCAATCAGGATCAACACTCATTACTAGGTTGTTTAAGGTAACATCGTTACGATAATCTTTAGGGAATAAAGGTCTCATAGGACGATCAATAACACGGGAAGTTAAAATTGCATTTTCACTTGCCTTACCTTCTCTTTTGTTAAATCCTCCAGGGATCTTGCCGACAGCGTATAGTTTCTCCTCATATTCAACACTTAAAGGAAAGAAGTCAATTCCTTCACGTGGTTTCTCAGAAGCTGTTGCAGTGGATAACACAACAGTATCTCCATAGTGCATAAAAGCAGCACCATTAGCCTGAGCAGCCACACGTCCCACTTCAACAGTAAGTGTTCTCCCAGCTAATTCCATCGAAAAACTTTTGTACATAATCAAATCTCCTTTATTTTATAATTCCTGCGGGAAAACCGAAACGTCTGAAAAAACCACTAACTCTTAATGATTTTTTCAGAAGTCTCGGATATATAATTTCCCACAAAATCCATATTATGGATATAGTATGGACAGACTAAGTAATATATACTCAGCCATTTGTATATTATATCACTATGAATTATTTTTTACTAGATATAAATTTAGATATAACTTTACTTATACAAATTATCACATAGATTTTAATGGGAATATGAGCTACACCAAATGATAGTAGTATATCTTTAAGAAGTAAAGTATCCCCATTTCACATTGTATACATAGTCTTTAAGAATAAATATTATTACTACAATAAAAATCATATGTCAATTATTTATATTAATTTCCAAATAATGTTTCACGTTAAACATTTATAAAGCACCTAAGAAATAGTAGTAACTCCATTTCTAAGGTGCTTTCTTATACATTTACTCGTCTAGAAGCTTTTCAATGCTGACAATCTTTACACAAAGAACAAATAATTCTGTAGCCATAATCAAATCTTCCAGATTTGGATAGGTTGGAGCAATACGAATATTACTATCCTTAGGATCCTTTCCATATGGATAGGTTGCACCTGCAGGTGTCATGGTAACCCCAGCTTTCTTAGCTTTTGCAACTACTTTTTTTGCACAGCCATCTAAGGTATCGAATGCTATAAAATAGCCACCCTTTGGTTTATACCAGGTACCAATACCAAGATCCCCTAGTTCTCTATCCAAAATAGTAAGTACTGCTTCAAACTTAGGACGAAGAATGGCAGCATGCTTTAGCATATGTTCTCTTAATCCATTGCTATCTCCATAAAATCTAACATGACGAAGCTGATTTACCTTGTCATGACCGATGGTCTGAATCATCAGTTGTTTCTTAATATCTACTAAATTATTAGCGGAGGTTGCGATAGCAGCTACACCTGAACCTGGGAAACTAATTTTTGAGGTGGAACAGAATTTGTATACCATATCAGGATTACCAGCTCTTTGACATTCTCCAATTATCTCAATCAATTGATCTTGGTCGTCATCATATAGATGATGTACACAGTAGGCATTATCCCAGTAGATTCTAAAGTCCTTAGCGGCTGGTTTTAATCTGGCAAATCTTCTTACTGTTTCATCTGAATAGGTGATTCCTTGTGGGTTGGAGTACTTTGGTACACACCAGATACCTTTAATAGCAGGATCTTCTTCCACGAGCTTCTCTACCATATCCATATCAGGACCTTCTGCGGTCATAGGAACATTAATCATTTCAATACCAAAGTACTCAGTGATGGCAAAATGTCTGTCATAACCAGGCACTGGGCATAGAAATTTAACCTTATCTAATTTACACCAAGGTGTATTTCCCATAACCCCGTGTGTCATGGAACGAGAAATACTATCATACATGATATTTAAACTTGAATTTCCATATATGAGTAAATTATCAGCTGGAACCTCTATCATATCTCCAATCAATTGTTTTGCTTCAGAAATACCATCTAACACACCGTAATTTCTGCAATCCGTACCATCATCACAAATTAGGTCAGACTTGCTGTTTAGTACGTCCATCATTCCCATGGAAAGATCTAATTGATCGGCTCCTGGCTTTCCTCTTGACATATCAAGATTAAGGCCTCTTGCCTGAAACTGCTTATACTCTATAGACAATTGACTATGTAACTTCTTTAATTCTTCTTTACTGAGATTTGCATATGCTTCCATTGATATATCCTCCCAATTTTTCTCCTCTTTATTATTTCTAGTATTGTATAATACAATTTATAATTATGCAAGACAGTTTTTCACATAATAAGCAAAAGAAATTGTACTTTGAAGTAAAAATCGGTTATACTTTTTATATATTGGGAGGATAAGAAATGAAAATAACAGGACTTATTACAGAATATAATCCATTTCATAATGGTCATAAATATCATATTGAAGAGGCAAAACGTCTCACAGGCGCTGATTATATTATTGTTGTAATGAGTGGAGATTTTGTGCAAAGGGGAGCTCCTGCCTGTATGGATAAATATTTAAGGACTCAGATGGCCTTAAGCTGTGGGGCAGATATTGTATTAGAACTTCCAGTTCTTTTTGCAACCGCAAGTGCAGAATATTTCGCCTTAGGTGCCATAAAGATACTAGACAGTTTAGGTTTTGTCGACTCTATCTGCTTTGGTAGTGAACTTGGAGAGCTTGCACCTCTTGATAGAATAACAGATATACTTCTTAAAGAACCTGCTAACTATAAAAATAGACTGGCCTATCATTTACAGTGCGGAGACACTTATCCAGTTGCCCGTAGGAAAGCTCTGTTAAAGGAATTACCTGATAACGACGAATCTCTTTATGGGGAAATATTAGCTTCTCCTAATAATATTCTTGGACTGGAGTATATAAAAGCATTAAAGCTTCTTCACTCTTCCATGAAGCCGTACACCATCAAAAGAAAGATTGCTGATTATCACGAGCAAAATTTAAATTCTGAAATAAGCTCAGCAACCTCCATTCGAAATGAGCTGTCAAATAACAACCTTCCCTCCCTTAAAGATACTGTGCCAAAACCTGTCTTCAAAATACTTGAAGAGAATTATGGAAGGCTTTTTCCTATTGAGACAGATGATTTTTCATCTGAATTATACCATAAGCTTTTATATACTACACCTGATATTCTAATGAACTATCTGGATATGAATGAAGATTTATGTCTTAGAATTTTTAATTACATGAATCAATACCAAACGATATCACAGTTTAGCCAATTGTTGAAATCCAAGAATTATACAATGACCAGAATCAATAGAAGCCTTTGTCACGTCTTACTACAGCTTATGCAGAATGATTTACATCCAGCTATTTGGCATAAGGATGAGGAACGTTATCTACTTGATAATCGTGTATTACCACAATACTTACGCATTCTTGGATTAAGAAAAGGAGCCTCTTTTCTATTAAAGAAAAAAGACTTAAAGAATACTCTTCCACTGGTTACAAAAGTGGCGGATGCCAAAAACATTTTATCACCAGAAGCTTTTAAGATGTTTACTATGGACCTAAAAGCCTCTAGTTTATATCAGCGCAAAGTGTACGAAAAGTATGGTACTGCTCTTGCTGGAGAATATAAGCATGGTGTAATAATAATGGAATAAGATAAAAGAGATGTGCCTGCAAGACACATCTCTTTTATCTTATATAAGCTCTTCCATTTCATTTAACAACTCTTCAAATACTGATAAGGCTTGTTCAATCGGCTCTGTCTGTGTCATATCCACACCGGCACCTTTTAATAAATCAATAGGATCTTTTGAATTTCCTCCCTTTAGGAAGTTAATATAATCTTTTACTGCTTGGTGACCATCATTTAGTATTCTTTTTGACAAAGCTATCGCTGCAGAATATCCAGTGGCATATTGATACACGTAGAATGGAGTATAAAAATGAGGAATTCTAGCCCATTCCATATCGATTTCTGAATCTACTACAACCTCAGGACCAAAATATTGTACATTAAGATCATGGTAAATCTTACTGATAGCTTCTGCCGTTAATGGTTCTCCCTCTGCAACCATTTGATGAGTGATTTTCTCAAACTCAGCAAACATGGTTTGACGATATAAGGTTGTCCTAAACTGCTCCAATTGATAATTAATAAGGTATGCCCGTTTTTGTTTATCTATTGTAGTCTTTAACAAATGTTGCATTAATAAGGACTCATTACATGTGGAAGCAACCTCAGCAACAAATATCTTATATCCGGCATACAGATACTTCTGGTTTTGATCCGAATAATAGGAATGAATTGCATGACCCATCTCATGACATAAAGTAAAAGTG
>JAEYPA010000056.1 GCA_023411225.1 Bacillota bacterium | reverse complement strand
TGTAGATGATGCTCGTACATAATAAGTCTTTCCTGCTTCTAAATTTACATGGGCATTGAAGAAATCCTTATTTTCAGAATCTGTATATTCATAAGAAGCAATCTTCTTCCAGTCTTGATCATATAATTCAATGAGTGGATATGGATTATCGTTTGAGCATGCAATCTTATAAGCTCCTGTTTTATCAGGTGTCACTGCAAAGTATTTGTTTGGTGGGGAAATGGCCTCTTCCTTGCCTAATTCTAGAATAGGAATCACCTTTGGAGCCACTCGAATCATAATACTCTTTGTAACATACTGTGTAATACCATTCTCATCCTTATAGGAAGCAATCAAAGTAACCTGCTGCGATCCCATCTTTGCCCCCGTAATGACCCGACCATTAATTGAGAAATAACTATTGGTTAAAGTCTCACTGTTTGAACTGGATTGATCACTATTATTCCATAAAAATGTTACATTCTCAACCAGTTTCCCTTCCATACTATTCATATCATATTGATATAACTCAAGGTTCAGTGTCTTGGTCTCATCCTCTTTTATACATACAGTGTCATCTGCTATTCCTTGAATCTTATCGTAACTTGAAATAACGGTAAATCTTTCCATATCACCATCATAACTTTTATTATCCACTGTTATACATGGTGTTACATAAACAGAAGCTCCAATGCTTGCATTATCGTTAAATGTTAAAATACCATTATTCTCCGTAGCAATAGATAAATCATCGATATGATATTCTATCTTCACCTCTGATAAATCTACTGGTTTATAATAGGAGTCACCATTTGTATCAACTCCATCTTTGAATACCTTAATGGATAGCGGTATACTCTCTCCTGGTATTCCTGTTTTACTATCCTGTACCCACTCACAATAATAAGTAGGTCCTGATACTTTTACGTTAACAGTTTCTGTTCCTGGTACTAGCATACCATCTTCATTATAATAGGTATAATGTACTGTAACAGTTGCGTTACCTTCTTTTTTCCCTATGATATTAATACGAAAACGATTAAAACCTGTATACTTGATTTTGGTATAATCCACTACTTCAACAATGGAAGAGTCACTGCTTTGAATTGAAGTGATGTTAGTACTATAAAAAGTATTGTTTATTCTAAAATCATATGCTTCCAGATACGCTCTTTCGTTAAGTTCTATAGACCTTCCTTCATTCATACATATACCGCTGATACCATTTTCAATGTAGAATGTTTGGTTTTTTGTCCAAAGAACCTCTTCTCCCCTTTTCATAGTTACTATTACTCTTACAAACCCTTCCTTAATACAGGTAAGAGTTGCTGTTCCATCTACATTTGTTTCAATTGTGGCACATATATCTGTCACGTCCGAATTAGTATTTTCCACAGACCAGATAATGCTACAATCATTATCTATCACAGGAAGATTATCTAGCGATATATTTTCTTTTTCACCAACATACATGTCCTTTGAAGTTATATCTGGTAAAGATACATCAAACGAAACACTCGCTGTATATGTAACACTATTATAGTCACACATAAATTTTACATTACAACTGCTATATGATACATTATTAGCTACAATATTCCCATCTTTACATGAAATTGCACCATTATCCTGACATATCATTACCGCATCTTCTATTACCTGCTGCCTTACTGTTCCATCTTCATATACGTAATGAATTAAGGTTGGCCCTTTTACTTTTTGGTTTGGATATAACTTTTTAGGTCCATTATATGAAATTAAATAGCGTTCTGCTTCTATGAAGAATGATAAGGTATCTCGATATACTACTTGTCCATCTTTTTTTATAACGTATTCTAGTTGGCCAGATCCTGAGGACAATGCCTTAGCTATTACTTTACCCTGCTCAACACTTGTCTCAATTAGCGTTTTGTTCCTTTCATCAGGAATTATTTCTATTGTGTATTGAGAAGAATCCACCTTCTCATTCCAACTGTATTCATTGTTTTTATTATAGTACGATTTAGTCAAATTAAAATTAATTTCAGAAGTTTGCGTTGGGCATAATGTTGATAATTGAGTACCATTCTCCTCCGTGCTGCAACTATAATATGCTTCTTTACAGGTATAATTGTAGGTACTACTAACGCTTACTACTTTTTCCCCATCCCTTACAGTATAATATACGGTAATATCCGCTTTACCTGGCTTTACACCTTTTAATGTGAAAGAACATCCGCCTATTGCTCCATTTCTGACTATAGATATAATCGTAGAGTCACTACTCACAACATTATTGACGACAGCATCTGTTTTGACCCCTCTTACATAAATACTATCAAGTTCCTTTTTCATTATCTGATTTATTAATATAGAATTAGAAGTCAGGAAATCATCATTTACAACAAGAGGACCCACCGTAAAATAATACGTCTTAGAAGATGCAATCGGTGTTGTACTACTACCCTCATAGGCTTCTATACAACCTGATACTCTGCCTTCCTTTTTAGCAGTTACTAAAAGATTATTCCCCTCTATCTTGACATCCATAATCTCTGCATCAGAGGTACTATTAGCCTTCCAGTCAAACCTAATATTCTCTGTGACTTCTGTGGTTTTAACTACACCATCCTCCATATACGTTTTTTCTAATTTCAAAGTCTGTTGTTTCGTATCTCCTATACAAAAGTATGTAGGTACCTCTTCATTTACAATCTTATATTCTACATAATCTTCAAGTGGTTTAATACTGGTAACTTTAAAACCATACTCTACCGAAGATATATCTGAACATAATCTAATCTTTATCGTATCATACCGTACAGTAATGGTTTTTCCAGACAACTGATTTCCTGTATAGGTTCCTATACAGACATTGTTCTTGTCATATAGATAGATATAGTCGCATCCATCCTCTACATATGTTTCACTATCAAAGGTTATGCTTAATGCTGCTTTCCCTTCATCCTGATAAACCCACGTATGATCTTCATAATCTCTATATGGATGAGTAGATTCTAGTTCTTCCACACTGGTTGCGTTAGTAATATTGGCAGGATCATACCCATCAAGACTAGGACCACTGGATACACTACTTTGGGATATGGAACGAAGCTCATTCGTTGTATCCTTGCTAGGGTTACCCTCAGTCATCTTCTTTACTTGGTCTTGTTTTGATTTAGCTTGTTGATCAACTTCTGCTTTTTTCGTAGGTAAGTACTGCTCCTTTTCAGAAGTCAATTTAACCAGCTGATTATCCGAATTGTAGCTAGGTTGAAGTAGAGTATCTTTACTTAGTTCCCCACTAGTCTGTTGGGTCTCTAAAGTAGTTTTCTGTTGCATGCTAGATTGCTTATTCGTATGTACGATTGTTGACAGTAAAAGCAATCCAAGACATGCTATTGGTATAAGTTTCACTAGTAACTTGTGTCTTTTCATAAACTCCTCCTTTATTACATGTTCCGTTATAATTAGTTATTTTTTATCTATCTTAATCATTATTATCTATATAATTACTATTTATGTCAATACATAATTAGTCCTATTAGACTACCCCTTCTTTTCTCATTGTAGGAGTCAAAAAAACCCTGGTGATTTGAACTCACCTCACATGAGCCTCAAACCACTAGGGTTTTATATTTATTATTTATTGAAGTTTACGTTTATAGATTTCTGCAACCTCTTCAATAGAACCTTTCGCTATAATCTTACCATGCTCTAGAATAATTGCCTTATTGCATAATCTTTGCACTTGCTCCAAGGAGTGACTTACAAATAATACCGTTACTCCTTTATCGAACATAGACATGATCCTTGCCTCAGATTTCTTTCTGAACTTGGCATCACCTACGGATAATACTTCATCCAGAATCAGAATCTCCGGCTCAACAATTGTGGCGATTGCAAAACCAAGTCTGGCTTTCATACCAGAACTATAATTTTTTAGTGGTACATCTATAAAATTTACTAACTCTGAGAATTCAACAATCTCATCATATTTGCTCTTAATAAATTCCTTGGAGTAACCTAACATTGCCCCATATAGATATATGTTCTCTGCTCCAGTGTACTCAGGGTCAAATCCAGCTCCTAATTCAAGAAGAGGAACAATTCTACCCTTTGACTTCACCTTACCTTTGGTAGGTTTCAATACCCCTGCAATGGTCTTAAGAAGAGTACTCTTACCTGCACCATTAAATCCCAATATACCAAGGCGGTCTCCCTCTTCTAACTCAAAAGATACATCATCCAAAGCCATAAACTCGTGAAAATGCAGTTCTCTTTTTAAGATTTTTATAACAAAATCCTTAAGACTATCTACTTTCTCTTTTGATAGATTGAACAGCATACTAATATGTTCAACTTTTAACACTACTTTTTTAGCCATCACAACCTCCACTAAATGTGCAAAATAAACTTATCTTGATTCCTTCTGAATACAGCCAGTCCTACAATTAAGGCAACTATACTGAAACCTGCACTGTAAGTAAGATATTTCGTACTCAAAGGTATATGGTCTCTTCCGTAAAATATGATATTACGGCAACTTGCTATAACAGTATACAATGGATTTAATATTATTAACTTCTGAGTACTACCTCCAAGAGATTCAACATGATAGAAAACTGCACTACAATACATAATTAGCATCAACATCACATCCCACAAGTACTCTAAGTCCCTAAAATACACGGAGAAGGTTGCAAGGAACATTCCCACTCCAAGAGCCATGACAAGCAAAATGATAAGTGGTATAAAGATAAGAAACACTTGACTAGTAAATTCCACTCGTTTAATAATACAAGCTAAAACCAGAACAATTAGAGATAGCGCAAAGGTAACAAAATTAGATAGGATGGCAGATAATGGATAGATATACTTTGGAACATATACCTTCTTAATCATACCAGAATACCTTCTTATGGAACGCATCGCTGTCTTAGTGGCACCAGAGAAGAAAGAATAAATCAAACGACCGACGAGAATATAGATAACAAACAAGTCATCTCCCCGGCCTAGCATAGATCCAAAAACGTAGTTTAATATTAAAGTTGTTAAAATAGGTTCCAGTAATGTCCATAAAAGACCTAAATAGGAACTTCTATATTTTAACTTAATATCCTTTTTCACTAATTCAAACAATAGATATCTATACTTTTTAAAATTTTTAAAACTATTTATAATATAATTCATTGTTTCATACCTTTCCATAAATAGCTTGTCAACTATTTTCTATCTGACTAAATACCTCATCCCTTAATAACGCCCATTTTATCACATGTTGCATTATAACATCACTAAATATATAAGTCAACGTCTTTCCATAGAGGAGCTGTAGTACAAAACCTATATTGCTAGTGGACATTATCTTCCATCAGAACTTAATCTGTTGGTAATACATGAATGTGCATTGCGGTATTTCACATATAAATCCTTCCCACTTAAACAGTAATTTATAAATGTATCGAACTCTTCTTGTGAAATTATCTTCTTACCTGGCATATAATCTACCTAAAGCCCTATTGTCTGTATTCTTATATATCTGGTTAAAGGAGATTACGGATAAATTCATGATTCTTTTTTAATTTTGCTTTTTGGCAGCTGGCGTGCGGATCATAGTAAAATACTCCTTTGTGAGCATAACGCTCAGCCATATTGACTAAGAACTTTGTCTCGGAATTGATACTGCGAGCAGGAAAAATATCGTAGCATGTCTTTTGGGCTGTAGTCTAATACAGATTAACATAAATAGTATCAATGAAACTAGATACTACTGCATCGATTCTCCTATTATCTAAAAAAATGATTTTGGATTATCCAGTGTATATGGACAAAATTTTACCATATAGGCAAACAAGTGTCAAAATACTATGTATTACTTATAATGCAGATAAATTAATTACATAATACCTCTTTATTTCACTACTTTTTGCATTCAATACATTGGTATAGGAAACATAGTTTGCTTTCACATCTGTCAATTTGTTTTCCGTAATCATCTGCTGTATTTGAGCAAGAGTCACCAAATTTCTTGGAATTGGATATCCCTTTAGCACAGAAGAATTCACCATCTGACGTACACGTATGCGGACAAAGCCATTACATTTATATAGAACATTACCATAAATCTTTGAATTCTTTACACCTTCCATACAGATGGCGTTAATCACAGCGTCTGTCCTTTGAAGACCTATATTGGTAAACGTGTTACCACTTATAATCACTCCATTCCACTGCATGACCTTAATTGGGTAATTAGAGATACTATTAATCGTATTATTGGTAATCCTTATGTTGGTATGCCAATCTTTATCCGTATAGTAGTGACTTCCAATTGCTGACTCCAGATGACTGAATACATTATTGGTAATCAGAACATCATTATTAGGGGTTTTATCATAATTAGTCCATCTTCGGACGAAGCCACCCGTATTCTTATCTGGTGTATCCAGGTTAATAGCTTCCTTGGAGGTACCAGTGGACTTATGATCTTTAAAGGTACAATTTCTGACAACAACCTTCTTGGAAGCATCCATTTCGAGAAAATGGCCACTCCTCATATTTTTGAAAGTTATATGTTCAATGGTAACATTATAGTTATGGCACATGATAATTCCCAGTACATCACTATAATTTAAATCAATCACGCCTGTCCCATTCTCTGGCCCAACAAACCTAATATTTTTGGCACCGTTATAAGCAGAATACTTGGAATTGGAATAATATCCTCTTGGGGAAACAAGGGAGAATAAGCCCGTAGTCCACTTAAATCCATCCTTCGTATATTTACTATATCGGACAGTTGCACCTTCCATTAATCTGATAGTAGTGTTAGAGCCAACTAGCAATTCAGCGGACAAAGTATATACTCCAGCTGTAAGCACCAAGGTTCCCCCTCCATTTGCCTCTATCTGGTTCAGATAAGACTGTAGCATATAGAACTGTCTTGTATTACTGTTATAGCTACCTGACACCATATTATCAAGCATATAAGGAATCATTTGTGGATTTACAGTATACGTCTTATTAGCACCCTCATAAAAATAATAATTGGTATGTTTTGTTTGTGCATTATTATATATTCTCACATAAGGAAGTACACAAGTCTTACAACTATTTTTCTTGTACATATTTTCTATCTGAGACTTAGTAATGCTGTTGCTAGTCTTAGGATTTTTCTTTTTTAACTCTCTATCTGAATTTGCCACTGCTATTGCCATTATAGGCTGTGGTACCTTCTCAAAGTTATTACCTGTTACAATAGGATTCCTTACACCCCCTAGGTAGATTCCACGATTAAATTCTGTCATTCCATGTATAATCTTACCACCTGTACCCACATTACTAAATTTATTGTTTAGGAAGGAAGGTGCATCCCAGTTAAGAGCACGAATTACATCACTTCCAAAATTATTAAAGGTGTTATTGCTGATTACAATATTTTTAAAATATACATTCTTTACAAAACGTACACTGGCAATTCCTCTATTGAGGCTATTAAAGGTACATCCCGTAATGCTGATGTCCTTATTTACAGTGTTGTCATGCTTAACCCATAAT
Organism: Bacillota bacterium; assembly: GCA_023411225.1. Lineage (GTDB taxonomy): Bacteria > Bacillota > Clostridia > Lachnospirales > Lachnospiraceae > KM106-2. The sequence continues at coordinate 23,685 of JAEYPA010000056.1, read as the reverse complement.
TTCGTTTGTTTCTTCCCTTTAGCCGGAATATCCAGTAGAACTCCAGTGGTTTTTGATTTATTACCACTAAAACTACAATTATGTATCTTAACGTTGCTGCAGCCATTTACTGTAATAATATAAGTATTCCCTGTTGCATTGGCAAAGGTGATTCCCTGTACAGAGATTTTATTATTATGAGCCATAAAAATAGCCGTAGAACTGCTGCCCCCCAAATCAATAGTGGCACCGGTTTCTCCTATAATAGAGACATTATGAGAGCCTTTATAACCGGCAGAAGCATTTTTCTTGCTTTCTTTACTTGGTGCCACAATATAAAATAGATAATTAGAAGCCTTCAAGCTTTTTGCCTTAGTAGAGCTGATTTTCTTAAGAACGGCCCCTTTACGTAATCTTACTGTTACATTAGAAGGAATACAGAGAGTATTGGTAATTTTATATACCCCTTTTTCTAACACAAGTGTTCCCCCACCATTCTTCTCCAATTTTTCCAGATAGGACTTTAGCATATAATAATGTTTCGTATTGGAATTATAATTCTTACTCTTGGTATACTTCTTATCCACAGGTTTCGTTTTGGTACTGATTTTGTATGTTTTATAAGTAGCTGCTTCTGTTATTATCGAAGTATTTCCTATATCAATTCCAATGAATAGTATTGTAGACAAGATAACGCAAAAAGAAATAAGAGAATATTTTAATTTCATAACATCTGCTCCTATGTATGATATTTATTAATAACTTATATATCGATAAAATGAGGGTTAAAAAATAGCTCTAATGCCAATGTTGGTGTTAGTGCAACGCATCTCTCATCACAACGCTTGACATAGAGCCATTAAAATATGATATTCTTTACTTTTTCATCATCTCTATCATAGAGAATACTACTATTTATACATCATTTTATAATAAGCTTGGTAATCACCGGAGGTAATTCTGTCAATCCATGCTTCATTGGCTAGATACCATTCTATGGTTTCCTTGATACCTACCTCAAAGGTATAAGCAGGTGACCAACCAAGTTCAGTAGTAATCTTATGATTATTAATTGCATATCTTCTGTCATGACCAGGTCTATCTTTTACATAGGTAATAAGATCTTCACCTTTATCTAATGCATGAATAATCAGTTTAACAATTTCAATATTTGCTTTTTCGTTATTTCCACCTATATTATAGACTTCTCCCAGCTTTCCTTTCTCAAGGACAGTATAAATGGCACTACAATGATCAGATACATGTAGCCAATCACGAATCTGCATTCCATCCCCATAAACAGGAAGCGGTTTATTGTTCTTACAATTATTAATCATAAGAGGGATTAACTTCTCCGGGAATTGATAAGGACCATAGTTATTGGAGCAACGAGTAATATTAATCGGTAACCCAAAGGTCTCATAATAAGCCCTCACGATCATATCCGCACTCGCTTTAGAAGCGGAATAAGGACTGTTTGGAGAAAGTGGTGTGGTCTCTTCGAACATACCTGTTTTTCCCAGGGCTCCGTATACCTCATCAGTAGAAACCTGAAGATATTTTACCCCTGCTTTATATTCTCTGGAATATTTATCTTCAGGAGCTATCTTCCAATGATTTTTCGCAACATCTAAAAGTGTCTGGGTACCCTTGATATTGGTTTCTACAAAAATCTCAGGATGTGTTATGCTTCGATCTACATGAGACTCTGCCGCAAAATTAACTACTGTATCGATCTCATATTGATCAAATAGCTCCTCCATTTTTTTTCTATCACAGATGTCTGCCTTAACAAAGGTATATCTGTCATTATTCTCAACCTCTTTTAAATTTTCGAGATTTCCTGCATACGTAAGGCAATCCACATTTACCAAATTGCAATCCTTGTTAGTCTGCAATAAATAATGTACAAAATTTGAGCCAATAAAGCCTGCTCCGCCAGTAACTAAAATATTCTTCATCTTGTCTGTTTCCTCCTACACATTTACCGTAGCTAGTTTGATTAAATACTGACCATAATCTGTCATATGAAGCTCTTCACCTAATTTTGCTAATTGTTCTGAGGTTATGAAGCCTCTTCTCCATGCAATCTCCTCCGGACAACTAATATAGTAGCCTTGTCTGGACTGAATTGCCTCTACATATTCAGCTGCTTTTAACAATCCCTGAGGAGTTCCTGTATCTAACCATGCCATACCACGGCCAAGAATGGTTACTTTAAGATCTCCTTGCTCCAAATATGCATTATTAACTGCTGTTATCTCAATCTCTCCCCTAGCAGAAGGTTTCACATTCTTAGCAATTTCAATAACATTATTATCATAGAAATATAGTCCAGGAACTGCAAAATCTGACTTAGGATTCGCTGGTTTCTCTTCAATGGAGATTACATTCATATCTTCATCAAATTCTACCACACCAAATTCCGTTGGATTTTTTACCGGATAACCAAATATAGTACCACCTGTCTCAAAATCCTGAGCCTGTCTTAAAAGCTCTGAGAAATTCTGTCCATGGAACACGTTATCTCCTAAAATTAAACATACTTTATCATTTCCAATGAATTCTTCTCCAATAATGAATGCTTCTGCCAATCCTTTTGGCTCTGGCTGAACTGCATATTGAATATTTACCCCAAGTCTTGAACCATCTCCTAGTAACTGCTCATAGATAGGAGTATCCTCTACTGTTGAAATAATAAGAATATCCCTAATATTAGCTAAAAGCAATACTGATACCGGATAATATATCAGAGGTTTATCATATACTTGTAACAGTTGCTTAGAAACAACTTTTGTCATTGGGTACAGTCTTGTTCCACGACCCCCAGCCAAAACTATTCCTTTCATACTTTGTTTCCTCCATTCTTATGCTTCTTGTTTACTTAATCTATTGTTTTTGCCGGACAACCATATGCCTTACAGTTATCCTTAATGTCTCTTATTACTAGAGATCCAGCACCAATCAATACATTACTACCAATAGTAAGCTTTTCTATTACCGTAGTGCCAGCACCAACAAAGGTCTTGTCCCCTACCTTTACAGTGCCACAAATAGATGATTTCACTGAGATGTGAACGCCATCACCTACAAAGCAGTCATGATCCACACTAGCGCCCGTATTTATAATGCAACCCATTCCTATGACAGCATTGGCATTTACAACAGACTGTGCTAGCAACACACTGCCCTCTCCTATGCTTACATAGGGACTTACATAAGACGTACTATGTTTCAGTATTGGAAGATGGAATCCCAATGCTTTAAGCCGTCTTACCTGGTCAAGTCGAAAGGCGTTATCCCCCACTGCAACTACGATGTTCTTATAATTCTCTATAAATTTTTCAGCCTCATCTATTTTCCCTAGAACCGGATATCCTAATACCTCTTTCAATCCATAGTCTTCCAAGAATGCAAAATCGTCATATTCTCCTGTAGAAACAGCACAATCTAAAACAGAATGTGCATGTCCTCTTGCGCCAACAATAAGTAACTTACTCATTTGTCCCCTCCCCAATTGTTGTATTCTCCTTTTCAGCACCTTTAAATACAAAGAATTTTGAAAGAAGGAAGGTAACAGGAACTCCAATTACGGATGCAATAATAATGGCAACGATATTTGACATGCCTAAAATATTGTATACTACGATGAAGCATATATTCTGTATAATAAAGTTTGGTATATAGGAAACCACAAACTTAATATACTTGGAAAAGGCAAATTCCCTGTCTTTAAAGGTAAAAATACTATTTAAAAAATAGGAAATTGTTAAACTAGGTATATAGCTAATCACATATGCAATATTGGCATTTAAAATATGGGAAAAAATCCATGGAAACAACAAACCGTTTAATGTATTGATTACCCCAACCATTACAAACACCAAAAATTGCTTTGTAAAGAATACTTCAATTATTTTTCTTTTCATGTTCATGATATTACTTTACACCTTCAATAATTTCAGTAACTGCATCTGCTATATAATCGATCTGTTCATGGGTAAGATCCACATATAATGGCAGTGTCATAACAGAATCAGCCATTTTCTTTGCGATAGGGGTATCTTTGCTGTCATGGTCATTCTTATAGCAAATAAGATCGCTAAGTAGCGGAAAGAAGTACTTTCTTGCAAAGATGTTGTATTCCTTTTCCATCTTTTCCGCAACCACGTCTCTGCTGACCCCGGCTACATCCTCATTAATGATAATTGGGAAATAGGCATAATTGTAAACCACATTTTCCTTATCCCAATCAAATACCCTAATTCCTCTAATCTGTGAAAATCTTTCTCTATAGTGTAAGAGTAATTCCTTTCGATGAGAAATCTGCCAGTCAATGCTCTTTAAATTAGCAATACCCATAGCTGCATGTAATTCTGTCATCTTAGCGTTTAAGCTTATTTTATCAGCCTCTTCCGGAGCAATCATTCCAAAATTCTTCTCTGAGATAAGTCTATCTTTCATAGAAGAATCATTAAAGGTAAGCAGGCCACCTTCAACTGTATGAAATACCTTTGTTGCATGGAATGAAAACATAGAAATATCTCCAAAACTTCCGATTCCCTTACCATCTACACTTACTCCAAAGGCATGGGCGGCATCATATATCACTTTAAGGTTATACTTCTTTGCAATTTCTTCAATTTTTTTACAATTACATGGAAATCCATATACGTGAACCGGAACAATCGCACAGGTTTTATCAGTAATCAGTGCCTCGATCTTATCCTCATCCATGGTACCGTCGCTTTCCTTAATATCACAGTAAACAATCTTTAGTCCATTCATGGAAATCGCATGGGAGGTAGATATATACGTAAATGGAGTTGTTATAACCTCCCCGGTAAGATCAAGAGATCTGATTGCCGCATCCAATGCCAGATGTCCATTTGCATAAACCACGGCGTTATTAACCATGAGTTTCGCACTAACCTGCTTCTCAAATTCAGATACCAATGGTCCATTATGAGTCAGCCATCTTGTATCCCATAAGGATTGCGCTTCTTTCGTAAAATCCGACATATCAGGCATGTATGGTCTGGAAATTAGTATGGGTTTATCAATTTTCTTCATTTTCTGTCTCCTTTTTATTCTCTATATTGTAAGTCTCTTTTACAACATAATTTGGTATATTGCTATATGTCATAAAGAATCTTCCTAAATATTCGCCTAATATTCCAATCCCTAGTAGTTGGACTCCGGAAAAAAAGATAATAGCAAGCATCAACGATGTCCAGCCCATGGATAAGGTTGGCTGTAGTAGTCGTTGTATAATTAAGATAATTCCTATAATCGCACTTACTCCTGAGATAACAAAGCCTGACAAGGTAGCAATTCGTAGTGGTTTTATAGTAAAACTCAAACATCCATTTAGCCATAGTGCAAATAGTTTCTTAAATCTATAATTGGATTTACCTACTGCTCGCTCTCGATGATTGATTAATACATTTCCTACATTTTTTGTAATACAGAAGATTATTCCAAAGATATAAGGATTGTTATATCTATATTTGAGTATAGCATCTTTTACATAATTACGCATGATGAAAAAACTGTTGGTCCGTATATCTTTTGGCTTTCCTGTCATAATATGAGCCATTTTATAATTAATGTTACTTCCAATTAACCGGAACAGACTTTCCTTCTGTTCAGGATACTTTGCAAAAACAACATCATAATTATTTTCTTCAAGGCTCTCAATCAGCTTATGAATCTCATTCCCTGGAGTTTGTAGATCATCATCCATATTAATGATATACTCACCCTGCGCCATAGAGTAGCCAGCAAACATTGCATTGGTCTGACCACTATTTTTTACGAGATTTACAACCTTAATCTTATGGTCTTTCTCTGCCAACCCTATAGCAACTTCAACTACATTGTCTTTACTTCCATCATTGACTAGTATTATCTCATACTCCGGTCTATGAATGGTTTTAAATTCTTCCTTAATTTCTTCAACAACTCTTTCGATTGTTTTAGATGAATTATACATTGGAATTACAACGGAAATCATTGTTTTGCACTCACCTTTTTCTTTTTATTCTTTGTCTTATTTCGTAAATACCTACTGCTACCAAACTTAATAATATAGTGATTATAGACACAACCACACCGACACGCAGCATTGGCAATTTATAACTCATTTGTATTTCATTATGTCCCTGTTTTAAATATAATCCAGTAAAAGCATCATTGATCCTAATCAACTCTGCATCCTGACCATTTACTTTAGCACTCCAGCCTAAGGCATACGGTATTGAGAAGCATGCCATCTTATCCTCTTGCAGATCCATAGTTCCAGATATAGTGTCTGTTCCTACTTTCATATTTTCCATAGAATCTTTATCCAGATTCTTTACTAATTCTTTGTATTGATCCATAGGAACTGCATACAATTTCAAATCGTCATAGGAGAATTCACATGGCCTGTTAAAAGAAATCACAACTTCCTTTGCTCCATTTTCCTGATAGCCAAGATTAATGGCTAAGGATTTTAAATTAGTAAACATGGAATAATTCTCCGATTTCATTACAGCTGAAATAGTCTTGCGGTTGATACTAGATGTTAATGTCAGCGTTGTTATCTTATTACCCTCACAGGAAACTCTTTGACCATGAAATACTGCATAATATTCACGTCCCGGCTTTCCATCAAATTGAAGGATGATGCTGGCATTCTTTCTTTTTATTCTAAGTTTATCGTCCTTCTTATTTATCCCATCTGAATAACTGATTTTATATGGTATTTGTTCTATCTCATCTTTAATAAGTGCTTTTGCGTCAGAATAGTCAGCAATACTATCCTTGTTCTCTTCTGGTATCACTGCTGCATGTAACAATAGCTGCTGCTTTTCCACAGGGTTAAGCGTATCATAATCCTCTTGTGTTACAAAGGTATCGTAGGTATATCCAAAGGATAGTGGATATTTACTCTGATATATCCTGGTAACAACTTTATTCCCGTTATTTTTGTCTACTTTCGTATCGGTCAACCCATAACCATATGGAACAGCTATTTTGCTACTAGAAGACACAAAGGAATTGGCGTTCCATAGAGCCATAAGAGGAGCTCGTCCCCCAAGAGAGGAATAAACTAAAATATGCTTATAGGACTGTAAACTCATGTTATTAAAGAACTGGCGTAAATTAGAATTATACATACTAAAATACTGATTTGTTGAAAGATAATTATCATTCATCGCAGAATTAGGGTAATAACTTCCAGCAATCTCATTTCTTTCAATTGTGTTTTCTTCTGTTTGTATTGCATATTTATTACTGATTTCCTCTAAAGCGACCTTATTCTTATCCGTGAATTCTTTAATATATCCAGATTTACTTAAAGCATAACGTTGATTTCCTGCAATAGCAATACAGAATACAGAAAATCCCAAGATTGTGACAAAGGACAAAGTCCTAACGCAATGCGAATATTGCTGTTTATTATGATAATACCCCAATAGCCCCATAATAGCGACACCTAAGGCAACTAATAACAAGCCAATGATATCATATTGATTCTGTATATTTGGAACAAATATACTGATTGTAAGCGCTATTACTAGATAAATAATAACAGGCTTATAATTCTTTATCTTTGATTTTAGAAGAATTGGAAGCATCTCTACTAATACGAAGGAGGTCAGTAATGGAAGTACAAAGGACCAGCGATTGGTTAAATAGGTAAAAGCAGAAAGAACATATCCTACTATAGGAAACATTACTCCTATGACAGCCAAAATAGTCAATATCCGTAAAACCTTAAACCTTTTCCCTTCCTTTGTAAAAAGCATAAATATAGAAACCACTACTAAAGGCGAAAAGCCAAAAATCGTCCAAGAAAGGGTGTTGGAAGCATCTACCCTATTAAGGCTCGTAATAGCAGTAAGATAATGAGACGGTGGATAATTCATTAAATTAATGCTATATCCTCCAGATGTCCTCGGATTAGTTAATGTAATCACAATCAATGGCAGTAAAAACCATGCGGAAAGTAAAATCCCTACAATATAGTAACCTACACTTCTTAAAAAGAGAGAAAAGAAATCTTTCCAACGGGTTTCCTTTTTACTTAAAACGAAAAATTTCACTAGTGCATAGACAAACAATAGGACTGTGATCATAAAGAAGAAATAAAAACTCATGCTAAAAGCAACCGCTATTGAGATACAAAATAAATACGGTCTTTTATTTGTCCTTATTTTTTCAAAACCTGCAATAATTAGAGGTAGCATAATCATGGGATTAATGAAAAACGGATGACGAGGTCCTGCATATAGAATAAATCCGCTAAAGCAATAGGTAAGAGCTCCGATTAAGGTAAAGGCTTTTTGTTTATTAAACACCTGGCACATATAGGAGAAGGATAATCCAGCCAAATAAATACGCAGAATCATAAGCAGTGCATAGGTAGTCACCAGGCTATCCTCTGGGCTGAGTAGCGCCAGATAAGTAATCGGATCAAACATTCCCGCATTACTAAGTGACATAAACACACTTGAGCCATATCCCAGACTAAAATCCCATTCTTTGATAGCTAGTTGGCCTGAGCTAAAAAATTCCTTGATCATATCCCCAGCATTGTTACACAAGTACTTTAAAAATGGGTAATGCTGTTCTATCCCGTCCGGCTTCCATATAAAGGATTTCCCATTGATTCTAAAATAAATAAATACTAAAAAGGTACATATACAGAAAACAACAGAATATGCGAATAAGTATAGCCAGATTTTCTTCCTGTTCTTAAACTTCTCCATATTCTGTATCCATTGTTTAGAATGGTTTTCCCCTTTTACCATTAAATGAATAATCATACTTTTATTCGACTTTCGTCTATCCTCCGCGAATGCTTATCATTTTGTTTTTTTATTTATTTGAGAATGTTGTTTCTTCTAAACTAATACAATTTCTTTGGTATCCCTAAATACTTTCTTTTATTCTAAATTTTAATTATTTAAATTTCTATGTTATTCTATCATTCTCTATACATTATTACAAGCTAATCTTTACAGTGACATTAACTTCCTAAGATGTATTCTATATAAAGCTAAATTGCATAATTGGAATACAGCAGATCCTATTGTTCCGCCTTCATCTTTTTTCTTTTATTCCTGCGCAATGTTTCATATATTGCAACACACAACAAACATACAATAGAAGCAATAGCAGATATAAGTATTCCAACTCTTAACATAGGTAACTTAAATGCTAAATCTATTTTATTATGACCAGCCTTTAAATAAATTCCAGTAAAAGTATCGTTTATTTTGATTAATTCTGCATCCTCACCATTTACCTTAGCATTCCACCCTAAAGTATATGGAATAGAAAGACAAACCATCTTATCTTCTTGCAAATCCATGGTGCCGGATATGGAATCAGTGGAAAGCTTCAAATTATCCATATGATTCTCATTCAGATCACTTATTTGCTGTCCATAGTTATCCATTGGAACTGCATAGATACCTAAATCCTCAAAAGAAAATTCACCTCTAAGATTAAAGGAAATACTAATCTGGTTTGCCCCATTCTTTTGATAGCCTAGATTTATAGAAAGTGCATCCATTCCTGTATTAAAAGAATAACCTTTAGATCTTATAGTTGTAGATATTGTTTTTTTATTAATGCGAGACTTTAGATTTAAAATGTATGAATCTGGATTTACATAAAAACTGTTGTTTGTCATGCTATGTTTAACCATTTCAGATGTATATTCATCAGAATAATACTCTGGGTATCTTTTCATATCATAATATAAAGTACTATATTTATCAAAAGCCAGATAATATTCACTATTTGGTATACTGTCAAACTTAAAAGTAATGGTTGCATTCGGCTTTAAAATCACAATCTTTCCATCTTTTAAGGTAATGCCATCTGAGCATTCAAATGAATACGGTATTTTCTTGACTTCATCCTTAATAAGAGATTTAGCATCAGCATATTCAACTATGCCACTTTTATTCTCATCAGAAATTACCGCTGCATGCAATAAAAGTTGCTGTTTTTCCACCGGATTTAAACTGTCATAGTCCTCTTGGCTCACAAATTTATTGTAGGAGTACCCAAAATCGAGTGGATATTCGTTATTATATATTTTCGTTACAACATTTTTACCTTCAGAAGTTTTATCCTTTTTCTTATCAATTAACTTAAACCCATATGGTATCGGTACATTTGAATTTGTAGATACGAATGTATTTGTGTTCCATAGTGCTAATAATGGGGCTCTACTATCCATTGAATTTATAGTTACAATGTCATTGTAAGTATGGAGTTTTAAATTACTTAAAAAGCTATATAAATTAGAATTATATAAACTAAAATTTTGACTTGTGGCCATATATCCTGTATTCATGGCGGCATTACGATAATGATGTCCCGCAATCTCATTTCTAGATATCTCATTTTTACCAGTTTCAACTGCGTATTGATCAGCTATTGTTCCTAATGAAACATCTTTTTTACTAACAAACTCTTTTACATAGCCGAATTTTCCAACTTCATATCGTTGGTTTCCTGCAATTGCTACACATAAAATAGAAAAACCGAGAATTGCTGTAAATGAGATAATTCGAGAACTATTCACATAAACGTGTTTCTTATTATATATACCTAGTGCTATCAATAATATTACAGCTAACGCAATAAGCAAATAACCAACGATATCGTATGGATTCTGCGTATTTGGAAGGAATATAGTTACCATTATTCCTAATACAAGATAGGTGAATACTCCCATATAGTTCTTTATATTCATTTCCTTAAATGCTGGAAGCATAGTAACCAAGGTAAAAGAAGTCAATAAAGGCAGTGCAAAAGTCCACCTATTATTTATATAAGTCATAGCAGAAAATATAAACCCGACAACTGGCAATACTAGTGCAACAATACTTGTTATTGTCAAAATACGCAATTCTTTATGTTTTCTTCCATGCTTGGTAAATAACGTGAATGAGGAAACTACAGCTAATGGAGAAAAACCTGTTATCACCCAAGCTATACCATTTGAAGCATCGACTCTTGCAAGACCTGTAAATAATGTTACATAATGTTTAAGTGGATAATATAAAAAATTAGCACTATATCCACCAGATTTCCTGCTGTTAGTCAGTATAATTGCTACCAATGGTAATAGGAACCATGCTGATAGGATAATACCAATCAAATAATACCCAATACTTCTAAATAGTAGCTTCCTAAACTCTGTCCAACGGGTTTCCTTCTCACTATTAACAAAATACTTCACTACCGCATAAACAAATAGTATTATGGTCATCATGAAAAAGAAATAAAAGTTCATAATTAAAGATAATGCTATAGAAATACAGAACAAATATGGTCTTTTATAGGTACGGATTTTTTCAAACCCTGCAATTATCAGTGGCAACATAATCATTGGACTTACAAAAAAAGGATGTCGCACACCAGCATATAGAATAAAACCACTAAAGCAATAAGTCACTGATCCAATCAGGGCATAAGCTTTACGTCTTTTAAACACAGCGCACATATAAGAAAAAGACAAGCCCGCCAGATATATTCTAATAATAATTAATAGACCATAAGTTACTATAAGGCTATCCTCTGGACTCAATAACGCAAGATAAGTGACCGGATCAAACATTCCTGCATTACTTAGAGACATAAATAGACTAGATCCCAAGCCAAGACTAGTATCCCACTCCTTTATGGATAGTTGCCCCGTCTGCAAGAACTCCTTAATCATATCTGTTGCATTACTACAGAAATACTTTAGAAATGGATAATGTTGTTGAATTCCATCTGTATTGGCCCAGATAAAGCTCTTCCCATTTAATTTAAAATATATAAATGCTAAAAAGGTACCAATTATAAATACAAATGAATATATTAATAAATACAACCAGAACTTTTGTACAGAACTCATTCGGCTTATTCTATTCAATATCCCTTTTGATTTGCTTTCCATCCAGCTAGATTTCTGTGTCTCCATTTCTATCCTCCATATACTACTTAATCATTCTTACTCCACATATTTCTCACAGTTTCCACAAGGCTTGACTGTAATATAATATCATGGTATTCTCTTTCTCTTTTTTCTGTATCTAATATAGCATTTTCAAATACTTTAAGTGATTTAGCAAAATGCATATCTGAGGATAATTTTATTTCCTCTCTCCCTTCAGCTGTCTCAATCACAACAATAGGTTCATAGTTAGTTGGTGCTGTAAAAATTCTACCTGTAGATAATTTTGCTTTACTGCCCCATATTTCTAAACAACATTGATAATAGCAATCCATTCCATAAGAGCCTTGAAATACAAGGCCGTCCTTGTTAGATGCTGTAAATGCACCAAACATATCTACCTCAAAACCATCTATATCTCCCTTTGACGCCGTGTCAATCTTAATAGTGTCTCCTAGTAAAACGCTAGCCAACCGTAACACATAACCTCCCGCATCAAGAAGAGCTCCACCTCCAAGATTCTTATTATATCTAAAATCATTCTGTGTTCGCATAGGGAATCCAAAAGATGCTTTAATCAACCTCAAATCTCCAAGTTTTCCATTTGAGATAATCTCTTTGATGGTATCAAGTTGGCTATGATATTGAAACATGTAATTTTCATGTAACGCAAGGCTATTTTGGCGAGCAAGTCTGACTAAATCTTCGCTAGACATTAAACAATCTGTAGATGGTTTTTCCACAAATACATGCTTGTTATTCTTTAGAGCCAAACTAGCCCACTTATAGTGAAGTGCTGGTGGTTGTGGAACATATACTGCGTCAATATTTTTATCCATTATGACTTTTTCAAAGCTATCATCACTCTTAATTACTCTTACCCCATAATCCTTAACAAAGGTACTAACCTTTTCTTCAGAATCATATTGATTTGCAGCAACTGCTACACACTCAAAATTATTGTTTTGTAGTAATGCTGGCAAAAACATTCTATGCGCTATTTCTGACGCGCCAAGTACAGCTATTTTTATCATCTTATGCTCCTATTCCATTATTCTATATATTTTAATCTTCTTATCTATCAAAACTACAGGTCAATATCCAGTTCCAACAAAGAAAGTAGGTTTCTAAGTTGAATATTTACAACATTATTAAACTGAATTAGGTGGTTAATTTGAGAAAAATCTAACCAAATATAATTGTCCTCTGTTGTTAAATCAATCTCTGCTGCCTCTACATACATAATAATATTTCTATTTTGTTCGTGATAAAATCTACCGCCTTCTTCAGAAAGCATAACATCATATAAAATCCCTGTCTTACTTTGAAGCCTGTCAAAAAACACTTTCTCAATAGAATTAGCTGGTCCCTTTTCAATCTCATTGTACTCCAGTTGAACAGATGGCCCTAATTCAGCAACATCAAAGCATCCTACTTCTTCTTTAAATTTGCAGAGGAATTTTAATCTATCATCCATCTTAGTAACCATTACTCCAAACATAGCATCACCTACCGCTTTAAATAATGGTTGATTCCAATGCTTAACTTCTCTTCCCTCAATCTCAATATCACAATAAATTACTTCAAAGTTGTCCTTTTTTTGACTCCTTATACCTTCGTCACTAATTGTCCAATGACTTACTTCATCAAGTCCAACCAATTTCGATACCTGAGTCTGAAACATTTTCATATTATTCAATCTACGGTACATGTTCTTGATAGGCTCATACTCCATTTCACCAAAAACAGAGTTGAAGAATTCTTTATCCTTAAAATACTTACTTATTTGCAACAATTCTTTCTTCTCAAAGTTACATTCACATAATGGTAAACATGATAACACTGTTCTTGTATCCATGTTTACTAAATTGTCAAAATGCATAAGATATTTTATCTGGCCAAGTGTCATGAATTTGTGATTGATTGTGGGCTCTATTTCTTCTTTTACATTAATAATAATATTACGGTTTCTTTTCTTATAAAATCTAGAGGATTGTTCAGACTGAATCTGATCCACTATAATTTCCTCATTTTTTGCATTGAGAAAGAAATCCAAATATGCAGGCTTGCGTCCTTTATGCAATTGCATAAAATTGCTTCTTGTTGCCTGAATTGTAGGCGATATCTGGATCTTATTCACATTCCCCGGTTCAATCTTTGCTTGCATTAAAAAATATAATATACCATCAATTTCTTTTGTTATGATACCTAAATACCCAATCTCATCCTGTATTATAACTGGCTGGCTATGCAACAATTCTTCATTGTCAACTACATTTAAACCCTGAATAGAAAAAAATCCACCATTCTTATTTTTTATCCTATGCTCCTTTTCATCCATATACCAATCTTTGCTATCTGACAATTTCATTTGTTTTATATCAACGTGTATGTTTTCATTTCTTTCCTTTATCCAGGCAAAAAGTTCATCGTTTGAGTGAATGGTATGACTTATACACGTCCAAGATTCTATAACTTTTCTTGCATAATGCTTATCCATAATATTCTCCTAAATAATAAAGTTTCCTATCTTACTATTAACCCAAAATATTATATCATACAATACTTATATTGTCATCCTTTGATACTGTTTGTTTGTATATCTCAGTTTTTATATAATTTTCTTCTAAATATAGTTATTCTTGTCAATATAAAAGATTGCATAGAATACCATGCAATCTTTTATATTGATTTACCTGTATAAAGTTTAAACACTTGATTTATTTACATATTTTCTTTCTGATACTCAACCATCTGATCATAGATACGTTGGCAATTATTGTGGTCATGATATGCAAAAAAATCGTCCACTCTTTTAGAGTATACATCCTTCATCTTACAATCATTTTTCATATAATCAATTAATAGATTAATCAATTCATCATTATTATGGGTGATTTCCCCAAATGCCATAGTCTTATAATGGTAGGTGCCTTCTTCATAATGCTGAGGTATTTTATGATGATGCAAGTACACCACAGGCTTATACATATAAGCAAAATCAAATTGTACGCCTGAAAAATCTGTTACCATAAGACTTGACTCAACAAATACCTTTTCATAACTCATGTCACTAGTTGCTGGCACAATATCAACATAATCATTCTGTTGAAAATCTTTGGCCTGAGGACTAACAATTGGATGAAGAACATATACAATCCGATATCCGTATTGTTTAGCTGCTTCTAGTAGTTTTGGATCATTTATAAGACTATTGTAAACCTCATAATATGGAGTATTTACAAAATCTTCATTGTAATCTCTTTCAACACCTTCATTTTTTGTGACTGGCCTAGCTGATTGCATCCTCCATGTAGGTGAAATAAGTATCTGCTTTTTCGCATTTGACACTAATCCATCATAACGTGGGACACCAGTTAAACGTAATGCATTAAACCCATTATAGCCATATACTGGTCTAGATAGATTTTCAATTTCATATTTAGAAGCACAAAAGTACAATCTTATATTATCTCGAAGCCTATTTTGGGCAATAGCAACCCTTTGAACAGAAAGACCATGTTGAACGCAAACAACATGAAAATCCACTAAATCTTTAATAAAATTGGATGTTACAATATTATAATCATTAAATGCAAACAAGGTAGAATTAGATATAATCATCATTCTGGCAAACAAAAATACCATCCTATGTTTTAGGGTTCCTCGTACCAATGGTTTATATCCTTCAGCCTTTAGTCTCTTATAATCTGCAGTTTTTTTATCTAGCAAATAGTATGCTTTAATAGTATTGGATTGTTGGCAAGTATATTTATATAAATACTCACTAGAATCCCCACCCTTATAAATCTTATCATAAAACATCCAGATATTCTTATTTTTATAAAACGGTTTCAGCAGATGATACCAGATACGTTGTCTTCTATACGTAGCCGCATCATCAATTTTGCTCTCTTTCATTTCCTTAAGCAACTGATGTTCTCTTTTTCTAATCCATTTTTTTTCTGCATTGGACACATAAATATTACCTTGTTCCATATAAAGAACATAATTACCGCATATCCAATATGAATTATTAAAAGTATTACCCAAACGACTAAAATGAGAAAAGAAGCTAAGACTTAGATTAATTCTATTTCCACTATCTTTTTTCTCTGTAATAAATTCCAAAGGAACGTTTGAATAATCTCCTTTAATTGGCACAGTAACATGAAAACTTTGCTTTTTATATACTGGTCTCCCAAAAAATTTCGTATGACTATACATTTCATTAAAAGTAAATTCGTAAAACTGTCCATTAAAAACAACACCATAATCAAACTGATCAATAGGGAATAGAGTAGATATCGTTCCTTCAATTTCTAACATATCATTCTCATAATCAATGGATAAAATATTTACCTTTTGTGCCTTGATTGATGTGATAACATAATTATCTATTCCAATAAAAACATCGTTCTTGGATTCATAAATATTAAATGCTAAATTAAGATCATTACTTTTTATTTTCAAAAAGACACATGCAAGGTCGGGCCCTGGATTATATAATCTCGTACAATGCACATTGATTATCACCTGATTCTCAATATAACTCAGTAAATTATGATATCTCCATATATAATCATAGCATTCTTTCACAGAAACAATGTGCTTATTTCTGTTATTGAATCCAGCATCAAATCGACTCTTTATAAGATACATAATAAAATACTGCAAAAATACTGGCACTTCATCATACTGATTTTTTATTCTGCACAGATAATCAGGCCAAATCTCAAACATATACTTACAATACCAATCGCGTTCATAGATACCCGGATAGTCCACAAAATCCCAATCCTCAGAATGCTTGTAGCTATACACAGCTCTACCAACATAACCAACCTTTCTGTTCTGTAAAAGCAGGTTCATTAGGTATTGCTTTTCCTTTTCATCACCATCTTCTAAATCATTCTCAATAAATATATTATTTCGGATTATTGTGCCAAATAAGAAATATGGGAAGCAACTATACTCTTCCTCTAAATCAATTATAGTATCTTCGTTTATCAGTATCGTATTAGATGCACTGATATAATCAAGCTTACGAACCTCATCCTTCAAATAATACTTCCTTGACATCCCCACCGTTACTCCAGCCTGTCCAAAGCTACTGATCATGTGAGCATAGAGTTTATTCATGTATCCAAGCCCAAAATCATCGCCACCATGTACAAAACAAACATATTCTCCCTTAGCATATTCCTTTGTTCCGTTAATTATCTGAGCCTTACTTTGCCCCTGACAATCTAACCACACCATCTTACCATGATATAAATGAGCAAAGTAGTCTTTATCCTGCTCCTTTGTTTCACTACATATAATAATCTGAAGGTTGTCCTTCCCTATGCTCTGCTTTTCAAGAAGTTCCAGTGTATATTGATTTTCTTCTCTATTCTCAACAGGAATAAACACTACTGAGATAAAGTATTGGTAATCCTTTTTATAGTAAAGTTTTTTTGTCTTTAGATTTGGCATATATGCTTTCAAATTATACTTATTATAATAAATCGGAGTATCTATATAGCTCAGAATATCTTCAGACTGTTTTATATAGCTTTCTGCTTTCCCGACATTTTTATTTTTCCCTGTAATGATAGCCTGCACTCTGCTATCTAAAAGATACATGGCAATAAGTTGTATATACTCTGGGATATATCCCATCTCATCTTTGGTCTGCTTCAATACTGGAAGTAAAAATTTATTTTTATAATCATAATACCAATGATCTTCTTTATTTTTTTCAAAACTCCTAATATTAAATTCTATTGGCTCCTCATAGGAATAGGATAAATTCCCCATATACAAAAGCTTTTTTTGCTTTTTCATTAGGTTTATAAGAATACATCTCTCCAGGTCATAATCATACAATGTATTCTCATCAATGCTTTGAAATAAGGAAAGACTAAGAAAAGTTCCTACTAATTTTATCGGCATCAAGCTACTATCTTCAGCTAGATTTATTGAAAAGCAATCTTGCAAATTCGATCTTGTAAATGGGTCAACTACCTTATCTCGAAATACCTTCCTTGTAAATCCAAAGGTCTGATGATGACGTTCCATCATTTCACAGGCATTTTCCCAATATAACAAAGGAATATGATCTCCTGGTCTGACAAAAGTAATATAATTACCTTCACATATACTCTTCAATTTAATAAATCTTTCTTTTTCCGTTTGTCCCAAACAGAACTTCACTGCTCCACCCTGACTTTTTATGGATGGAAGGGTTGTATTCTCATTACAGACTACAATCAATTCTGTCTCATTTCCAATGTCCTTTCTTGTTATAAAACTGTATAACCATTCTTCGACACTTTGGGATAAATTTTTATCTAATAGGATAGCAATTGTTAACCTTATATTATTGGTTTCCATAACAAACCTCCTAATATGTTACTTTATAAAACATCTTACTGCTGCCTCATATACACGCTTACAGTTGTTTGTATCATGAAAAGCAAAGAACTTATCTATTCGTTCTCTATATTCGTCCTTTAACTGGCAATTATTGTCCATATACCAACAAAGCTCTTCTATTACTTCATCCTTATTAACACAAACAGGGCCAAATCCCATGGTATCGTATTTAAGTCCTCCCTCCTCATACTGAGGCGGTAGAGTATCCGGATGGAAATATACCAAAGGTTTTCTCATATTAGCAAAATCAAACTGAATTCCAGAATGGTCCGTTAACATAAGAGACGCTTCTGTCAACATCTTTTCATAACTGACATCTCCTGCACCGGCAACAATATCTACATAGTCATTTTTATCAAAATCCCTAATTTGAGGACTTAAGATTGGGTGAATCAGGTACTTTATGCGGTAATTATTCTTTTCTGCCGCCTGAATCAGACGTTTATCATTAATCAGAGCATTGTAAATTCTAAAGTACTCTGTATGCTTGAAGTTCTCACTGTACTCATGCATACTGCCTTTTTTATTGGTGCCTGCTGTCACATTCCTTCTCCAAGTAGGACTAATCAATATATATCGTTTATCATTACTAATAAGTCCATCATATCTTGGAGCACCAGTGAGGATCAGCTGCTCCGGTTTATATCCATAGACTGGATTGGATAAGTTCTCAATCTCATATGGGGATACACAGAAATACAACTTTGTGTTATCAAATAACCGGTTCTGGTACTGGGCAATTCTCTGAATAGTAAGACCATGTTGCAAACAGGTAATCTCCGCATTAAAAAGATCCCTTACATACTTCTCAACCTCAGCCCAATATCCACAGTACAGCTTCACATCCACTCTTGTGGCAAACACTACAGTAGTATGTAAAGATACTACTTTGTGCCAGAAGCTGTTAAACGTAAGAACGGTTCCATATTTATCTTTCAGCCTACTATATTCTGGGGCTGTCTTGTTAATTACATAGTAAATCTTGATATTTCCTTTGTCTTGTCGTTCACTGACATAGCGGTAGAAATATTCTCCATTGTCTCCACCCTTAAACAATTGATCAAAGGTCATCCAGATCTGTTTCTTATAGAAGAATGGACGGGTCAGCCAATACACCAGACGTAGCACAACACATTTTACAGAACGGAGAAAAGAGTTTCCATGTTTTAAATAACTAAAGGTATATAATAATTCATTTTTAACAACACGAAATGGATTCTTTCTTTTTATCTCAAATTGATGGCTCTTTTTTTTGTATTTTAAAATATAATCTCCAAAACACCAATAATAATGCGGGAATTTTTCATAAAGTCTTGCCTGAACCTTTTTAAATTGTACCCGTAATGGATAAGTCACGTCCTGGTATTCCATGTTTATGCCAAACTGCACCCCAGAACCAAAGCAATCCACAGGAATGGATAAGGTAAAGGTATAACCCTTATTAACACTACGGTTGTAATATTTGGTCAAAGAGTATATATTGTTGCGTACTCCTGTATATACCTTGCCGTTTACATTAGTAGTTACTTGAATCTGGTCATAATCTAAGAAATATACATTAGCTAGCTCCCCATCAATTACAAGCATATTATCTTCATAATTAATGGCCTTTATATAAAGATGGATTTTACTAAAGGATTCTATAGCCGTTCCTTTATAGAAACCAACGACCTGCTCCTCGCTATCTTCATTCTCTTCGTCACTTAATTCAGGATTAAAAATATAATTCTGCTCATCGTCGTCCTGGTCATCTACTTCTTCCCGTTCTCTCTCAGAATTCTTCTGCTCTTCCTTATATACTCCGATATCGGTTACCAGATTGTAATCATCATATTTCATCCGTAAGAAATTAAGCCCCATATAGCGTGGAAGCGCTCGTTTAATTTTATCTTCAAACTGTGCAATAATATGATCAGGAATCCACTGTAAAGCTTCCTTCACCTTATCGTAGAATTCATCTATTTCCTCATGCAACAGTATGTTTTTATGACGATCATTCATATTGCATGCAAATTTGATGGAAATCAAATAGTACATAGCAAATTTTACATAATCCTCTGTGGCATCTCTTAGGGTAGGAATAATAAATTGTTCCATGCTCTCAGTATACCAGGATTTATAGAACTGATCCGGATAGTTATAATAATCTGTTTCTAATACATTATGGCTATATATTCTCTTTCTCACTATTCCATATTGTTGATCCTTGTTTAACAGGCGCAGTAACATATCTGTCAACCCTTCATGGATAAGGTCTTCTCTAAACTCTTCTTTCTCCAAATCACAGGATTGTATGAAATAGCTGTTAAAATTCATATTAAGGCAATAAATCTCTTCTTTGACATCTATAACTAGATTTCTTCTCTGATATTTAAGATACCCTTTAGGCTGCCCCTTGCCGTTAATTAGATTCGGTGTCAGACACACCATATGAACCGGGTTCTCTTTTATAAAGTGCACCAGTTGTTTAAAGGCACCTTTTTCATATAACATATCTTCTGTAATAAAGGTGATATAGTCTCCTGTCCACAAATCCCTGGTGCGATTATATGCCTGAATAGCAGTTGTTCCTTTACAGTCCATGTATTGGGCTGTCACTACTGTTGGTTTTGCATACTTTGCTACAAGTTCTTCATTTTTCTTGCTGCCTGCAGCATCTAGAATATTTACCTGTATATTAGCTTCTTTTGTTCCTTTAGCTTCCGTACAGATATTGTTTAACGCCCGTTCTAGTTTTTCATGGTCTTCTGCATATAGATTAATTATAAAACAAATCTTATTCATGATCATACTCCTGCTAATTATTAATATCCATCTTTTCCATATACGGACCAAGATCCAGTAGATAGATATTATGGCTGTTTTTTCTCTTGGATACCCCAACCATCTGCATATAGTCTCCATACAAATGTGTCAGGTATTGATGGTAGTTCTTAGGTACCGGCAACTCTATTGTTTCAAATGGAACATATATTGTCTGCTCCAGCCATTCCTTTGGAAATGGGCCTTTTCGTAAATTCTGACCCATACCATCATAGAGAAAACGTCGGTTCTTTCTATATTTAAAAAATTCTATAATAGCAAATTGCTGCCACTCTAAGAATTTCATAGGCATAATATCCTTTATAACAGTAGCCATCAATCTATAAAATTTGTGGCTTCCATCACTTTTCACATACGTAGCTCCCCATTTATTATAAACAAGAGATCTTGCAACTATAGTCATATTTTCATGTATTTTCTGCCCCCACCGTGAATTGGCTGTATAATCATGGGGGAATATATCCACAAATAGTCCAACATTAATATCAGATAATTGCTTCGTAAATTTAGTGGCACAAACTGTTTCTTTAATTCTTATTTTACTAAAGAAGTGATTATTTTTATCTGTTTTTGCTGTCTGTAGTTGAAGATAGTCCGGCAATTCCTGTGTAGCAATTGCAGTAAACTTCTCATAGTCTTCTCGTAGCATCATGATATCAGCATCATCATCCCATGGAATAAACCCCTTATGGCGAATTGCCCCTAACAGAGTTCCTCCACCGAGAAAATATTTAATGTTATGATGCTTACATATACAATCAATTTCCAACAGCACCTGTAGCATCAGTTGCTGTATAGCTGATAATTTTCCATTATAAGTGTCATGGAATAGAAAGAATGGTGCGTAATTAAGTTTAGCTTTTAAAGCTATCTCAAACCCATCCGAAAAAGATGTTAATGATCGATACCCTGCCAATAATAGCTTGGCATAATCAAGAGCAATGGGCTCATCCATCTCAGTCTTACCATGAATAAAATTAAGTTTCTCCTGGTCCTCAATATTCTCAGAAAGAATCCTAGCAAGTTCAAAGTTTGTTACGGTGCCAAGTTCCCCCGCTACATTATAGATTTCATTTTTTAAAGAGTGTGCCATAGTGTATTGAATGGCACCTAACAAATCACTGATATATACAAAAGTGTATTTATCTGGATTTAGATACATAGTAATATTTACTCTGGCTGCACACAGCTCCAAAAGTTCATGTACTCTGTGGCTGTCAGAATCTTCTGCTCCTAGCACAATGGCACTACGTAACACCACATAAGGAATATTATCTTGTGCTGCTTCTTCGATACAATAACTCTCATATTTTCTTATAAGATTGTCTGGTTGTAAAGATTTATACTCCATCTCTGACAGGATCACTCCTGTAGGAACTTTTCCATAGCTTCTATAATCTGAGAGATAGACCACTTTCTTTAAGCCCTTGTCTTTGACTAAAGAAAGTACCTCTGACACTATCTTCTGTCTATCCTGTACTTGCTTTTCATCCACTTTTTTATTACAAAAGCCAGGGTCAATGATATAATCTACTGCTGGTAAAGATGATATTTCTTTTTCTGTTATGCGATGTAAATCTGGTCTGGTATATAGAGCTTCCGGGAGAGCCTCATCCAGTTTTCTCTTATCAGATTCAATATAATATACATCAACATTCTTCATATATCTATCGTTTAACACTAAAAAAGAACAAATAATAGCACGAGTCAGACTTTTTGCGTCTGACCCAAGACATACTATTCGTTTCTCTTTTAGAAATTCTTTATGAAGTTGTTTATTCTCTAAGATAGTATCAACAGCATCTATCTCATATTCATTTAATATATCTTTTATTAGCATTCCTATGCCCTCATAAAGACTAGTTCCACTATGCCCTTGTTATTTCTTCTAAGGTTTCTACAGATCGTTTAATTCCCTCTGCCAGGTCTACTTCGGCCTTCCAACCAAGCTCATCAATTCTGGAATGATCTAAAATCTCTGGAGATATGGTAAATCTTGTCAAATCCGGTTCTGCTTCATCCTCTTTATTTGCGAAGGACAGAGTGAGATTTCTCTCTGGAAATACCTTTACAGCCTCTCTTGCAAAATTACGTATGGTTGTATTCGAATGGTCAGCAGCAATGTTGTATGGAATTGCATTTTTCCCATTTAAAAGAATCATTAGCAAGGCGGTTACGGTATCGGTCACATAACAGAAGGAACGATATGCCCCTCCATTGCTCTTTAACAGGATGCTTTCTCCCTTTACTACATTGGCTATAAACTGCGCCCATACACGGTCATCCTCTAAACTGCTTGGACCGTATATATAGCTTGGACGGGCGATCTTTATATTCATTCCATACTGTTTACAATAGCTGGCACATAGAGTTTCAGAGGCACGCTTTCCAACAGCATAACAGTTCTTATAATCTGTTTGGTCTACATAGCCAATATTGTCTTCATGTAAAGTAGAAGAACCATCCTTGACCTGACCATATACCTTCAAACTTGAGATGAACAGAGTTGCCTC
>JAEYPA010000025.1 GCA_023411225.1 Bacillota bacterium | reverse complement strand
CTGCAGGAAGTGCAAATATCGGTAAGAAATATGCTATGTTTGAAGCAATTCATGGTTCAGCACCTCGTATGGTAAAAGAGGGAAGAGATATTTATGCAGATCCTTGTAGTGTAATTCGAGCAGGCGCTATGTTACTTGCTCACATTGGCTACGTAACGGAAGCTGATAAGTTATATAAAGCGTTAGATATTTGTACGATTACAGAGAAAAAGCTTGTTATGACTGGAAGAGATACAGGTGCAACAAGTGCAGAATTTACTGATTACCTTATGGAAACCATTGCAGGTCTATAAAATGTATTTTGCCTATTTAATCAGCAATATAGTTAGGAGGATCATCCTTGGATGAGATAGGGATAAATAGAGAAATCACAGATAAGTATTCGTTACGGGGACGTGTCTTTCATCGTATAAGAGAAGATATTTTATCAGGGAAATATTGTAAAGACGAAGAACTCCGGGAAAATACTATTGCCACTGAGTTAGGTGTCAGCCGTACTCCAGTTCGAGAAGCACTTAGACAGTTAGAACTAGAAGGACTTGTTAACATAATACCGAATAAAGGAGCAGTTGTTACCGGTTTATCTGTTAAGGATATGAAGGATATATATGTGATCCGTTCATATCT
Organism: Bacillota bacterium; assembly: GCA_023411225.1. GTDB lineage: Bacteria > Bacillota > Clostridia > Lachnospirales > Lachnospiraceae > KM106-2. The sequence continues at coordinate 12,370 of JAEYPA010000025.1, read as the reverse complement.
TGAAGGACTCTGTGCAAAGTGGGCCTGTGAAAACATTACGGATATACAGTTGGAGGAACTAGAAGAGATCCAGTATCTGTTTGAATTTCATACACAAAAGAAACATTACGAACAATTGGTGGAATTAGATAATAGATTCCATGATTTAATATACGACGCCTGCAATAGTCGTATGTTGAACCATGTATTAGTGGATTTTCACCACTATGTACAAAGATTGAGAAAGAAGACACTTAGCAGCGAGGACCGTGCCATTTCTTGTAGCAATGAGCACAGTGCCATTGTTGAGGCATTAAAGAAACGAGATAGTAACAGGGCGGAAGAGTTGGCTCATCAGCATATACTAAGTACGATTGAAAACATCAGTGCAAAGGGCTTTGAATCACTATGGAATCCTGGAAGGGATTGATAATTTGGTGAAATCCCGAATGTGGGCTGACAGGAGCTTCCCATATAAGATAAAAAAAGGAAGGATAATTGGCATAGAATCACATGCTAGTATCCTTCCTTTTCGTTATTCATTACTCCAAACAGGACTTTATATATTCTAATGGGACATCCATACGAATAGCTGTTTCTTCTTCAGTCAGACCATTGGTTAGAAAGCGTCTGACTACGGCGGAGATTTCTTCTGCTACCTCAATAATATGGCCATCTGGATCACGAAACCGTACCGCCTTTTGTCCCCAACTATGCTCCAGTGGTTCATGAACATAGGTAACAGAACATTGGGCAAGATGGTTCAGGAAAAAATCCATATCTTTTTCTTCGAAATACAGTTCAAAGGAATTGTTTTTAAGAGTAATATCTTTGGTACGAATAAAGTTCTCCCAAGAGTCAGCTGATTGTAGAAAGAAGCCACCCTCTAGCACTACATTAGCTCCAAAATCATCAATCACTTTGAGACCTAATACGTCATTATAAAAATTTTTGCTTTTTTCCATATCTGATACAGCTATAAGTGTACCTGAATACTTCATATTACCTTCCTCCAATTCTCTAGTCCGCCAACTCACCCCATTGCTCCATAAGCTGCTCCAATTGTTCGTCAATCTCTTTACGCCTATTGTTAAGCTTTAATAACTCATCTACATTGGTATAGATTTCTTCTTTTGCCAAAAGAATATCAATTTCTTCATTTTCTGTCTCTAAGGCGGTAATCTGATCCTCAATCTTTTTTAAATCATTTTGTTTTTTGCGGAGCTTTGCCTGTTCCTCTTTTTGTTGCTTCCAACCCAAAGAACCAGTGTTTTCGGCATCTGGTAAAGAAGTTGAGGTAGCATCTACAGTTTCTGTAAGGAAAGCCTGTTCCACATGGTCTTTCTTTTCCAGATAATAGACATAGTTGCCGATATAATTTAACATCTGTTGTTTCGTTAAATCCAGAATTCTGGTCGCTGTTTTATTAATAAAATAACGATCATGGGAGACGTAAAGCACCGTTCCCGTGTAGTTTGTAATGGCATTTTCCAGTATTTCTTTACTGACAATATCTAAATGATTGGTAGGTTCATCAAGAATCAGAAGATTGGCCTCTGATAGCATAAGTTTAGCTAAAGAGACTCTGCCACGCTCACCACCACTTAAGTCTTTGATACGCTTGAATACATCATCATTGGTAAATAGGAAGGCTGCCAGCACATTTCGAATCTTTGTGTTGGTCATATTGGGATAAGCATCAGAGATTTCTTCCATTAACGTCTTCTCTGGATCTAGTACATGATGTTCCTGGTCATAGTAGCCAATCTTAACTTTGCTTCCGAGCTTAATTTCTCCACCATCAGCTGGAAGTAATTCATTAATTATCTTTAAAATAGTAGTTTTTCCGGTACCATTTTTACCAATAATAGCAACCTTCTCCTCGCGTTTAATATCAAAGGAGATATCCTCAAATAAGATAAGAGGCCCAAATGCTTTCTTTAAATGAGAAACAGTAAGTACATCATTACCACTGGTAATGGAAGGCTCTAGCTTAAGATCCATAGCTGCATTTTCGACAGTAGGGCGATCTAGCACTTCTATCTTATTTAAAAGCTTTTCGCGGCTTTCTGCTCGCCTAATGGATTTTTCTCGATTAAAGGAGCGAAGCTTTGCTATAACTTCTTCCTGATGCTTGATTTCTCGTTGTTGATTAAGATATTGCTTAATCTGGGCTTCCCTCACCTGAGCCTTCTTTTGGGCATAGGTGGTGTAGTTGCCAAGAAACATGGAAGCTTTTGTTTGGTCGATTTCAACAATTTTAGTTACTACTTTGTCTAAAAAGTAGCGATCATGAGCAACAATAACAACAGCCCCTTTATAATTAAGCAGATAGTTCTCTAACCAGGTAATGGAATCTAGGTCAAGGTGGTTGGTAGGTTCATCTAATAGGATGATATCAGGAGACGAAAGAAGTAATTTACCAAGAGCCACTCTGGTCTTCTGGCCTCCTGAGAGAGTATTGGTAGGTTTGGCAAAATCCTCTTCGACAAAGCCTAGGCCTATTAGTACACCGGTAATCTCACTTTGATAGGCATAACCATTATTCATTTCAAATTCATGATTTAGTCGTGTATAGATTCCTAACATCCGCTCCAACTCAGCGCCTGTTACATGTCTCATATTCCGTTCCAGTTCCCTGATCTGACGGTCAAGTTCAAGAATATCCTGCTTTACCTCTAATAATTCCTCATAGATGGTTTTGTCAGAAGACAAATTTTGATGTTGAGGAAGGTAACCCACAGTAGTTCCCTTACTAAATACTACGTCGCCTTGGTCAGCTGGCATCTCTCCCATAATTATTTTTAACAGGGTAGATTTACCGGCACCATTAATACCTACAATGGCAGCCTTTTCACGCTCATTTATATGAAATGACACATTAGTAAGGACTTGGTCTGTGCCAAATGATTTATTTATATTATTACATGCTAGTATCATAGTGGTTGTCCTTTCTGTGGTATAAAATCTAAGCTAAATCTTATCATAAAATATTTCAAGATGCAATGTATTGGAGTTTGACAATAAAGTATCAATTTACTATAATATTACATATAAAACTCGTAAGGAGGAATTGTCTTGGCTGAAAAGGATATTTCATTAGCAGTGATAAAGCGTCTTCCAAGATATTACCGATATCTTGGTGAATTACTAGAACATGATGTTGTTCGCATTTCGTCTAAAGAGTTGAGTGAAAAGATGAAGGTTACTGCTTCTCAGATACGGCAGGACTTGAATAATTTTGGCGGCTTTGGACAGCAGGGATATGGATATAATGTAGAGTATTTGTATACCGAGATTGGAAAGATATTGGGGCTAGACCGTAAGTATAATGTGATTATAATAGGAGCAGGTAATTTAGGACAGGCTCTTGCTAACTATAATGATTTTGAGCGTCGTGGTTTTGTTATAAAGGCTATATTTGATATTAATCCAAGATTAGTAGGATTATCCATTCGTGGTATTGAGGTTCGCCAGATGGATGAGTTAGAGAAATATGTAAAGAAGGAAAAGGTACACATTGCGGCACTTACCCTCCCTAAAACAAAAGCACCTATGGTAGCTGCTGATTTAGTTAGCTGGGGAGTTCGTGCATTTTGGAATTTTGCTTCAGTGGATTTAAATCTTCCAAACAATATAAAGGTAGAGAATGTTCACCTTTCAGAGAGCTTGATGCGATTGTCCTACAATCTTAAGAGCTTGGAGGATTATGAGGCAAAACATCCAGATGATAAATTTCCAGACAATCTATAGGAGTGTTAACACTTCCCCAAGAGAAAAGTAGGTGTTTCGTTTGTCAAAAAAGAAAAGTGGAGATACTTTTGAAAAGCAGCTCGGTCAAACGATTACTTTAAAGAAGGTCCCTATACTGACATTAGATAGTAGATGGCATATGTTGTTTCCAGAAGAAAAGAAGACTATGACTATTCGTAGGTTGGAAGAACATGTGAATGAACTTTTGAAAAGACAGGGTAAGCTAGTTCAAGAAGCAAAGGAACTAAAAAAATTGAAACGTAAATTCATGCAGAAGATTGTTAATAATATGCAGGAATCCGAAACTAAGGCCAATGAGACCACCAGAATAAAGAAGCTGGAAAGTAGTCAGAAGTATATAAAGGAGATTAATGATAAGCTGACAGCTTATGATGATCAGTTAGAGGCTATCCCAAAGCAGATACGGGCAGCCAATGAAGAATTATTAAAGGCTAGTTTTCAGATTTGCTATGATGATTTGAAAAAGAACAAGAAGCAAATTAGTGAATTAAATCAATGGATTAATGAAACCAAAGCCTTATTGAGGGATAATATTTTAAAAGAACAGGAATTGCAGCAGAATAATTCAGATATTTATTCTTATATGCACGATATCCTAGGTGCAGACATGATGGAAGTCTTTGATCAGGAACATTTATAAGGGAGAATATCATTGATTGTAGGAATTGGCACAGATATTGTAGAAAACAAGCGAATAGAGAAAGCATGCTTAAAAGAATTCTTTGTAAGACGAAGTTTTACTGACAAGGAGCAGGAATTAATTCAACTCGATTCTAAGAAAGCAAGTGGTAATTTTGCTGTAAAGGAAGCGGTATCTAAGGCATTTGGTACTGGTTTTCGGCAAATTAGACTAAAAGACATTGAGGTTTTAAGGGATGAGTTAGGGAAACCTTATGTGAATCTATTTGATAATGCCTTAGAAAAAGCAAAGGAGCTTAACATTACCACCATTCATGTAAGTATCAGTAATACGCATGAGTATACAATAGCATATGTAATCGCAGAGTCATAGGAGTGTGGCAAGGATAATGTCAAATGTATTAAAAGATTATCCTCGCTTATACTCCTATAATTATATATAATAAAAAATGGGTATTAAAAAAGTTGAAAAATGTATAATGTAGAATATAATATGATTGTTATGTTTAGTCATACAGAGGGAGGCCTATATAAATGGAGTATCTATTAAATGGAACACAGATGAAAGCTATAGATGCAGTTACCATTAATCAATATGGTGTACCCAGCCTGGTATTAATGGAGCGGGCTGCTTTGGCAGTTGCTAATAGAATACAGGAAATCATAAATGAAAAGGATCGAATTTTGGTAATCTGTACTTCTGGAAATAATGGTGGAGATGGTCTGGCAATAGCACGTATTCTTACAATACGTGGTTATGAGGTGGATGTACTGCTTGCGGGCAACTTCGATCACAGTACAAAAGAGAATACAAAGCAACTACATATGGTTCAACAGTTGGGAATTTCTGTATTAAACAATGCCAAGATATCCTCATATAATATAGTGGTAGACGCTATCTTTGGCATTGGGCTTAACAAACCAATTACAGGAGAGTTAGCAGAACTAGTGGAGATGGTGAATGATAGCCAGAGTATAGTATTTTCGGTGGATATTCCATCGGGAATTCATGCAGGCAGTGGACAAATCCTTGGATGTTGTATTAAAGCAGACTACACTATTACTTTTGGCTATAAAAAACTTGGTCTTTTACTTTATCCAGGCTGTGAATATGGAGGAACCGTCTTTTGTGAAGAAGTTGGATTTGTTCCTGAGGCGATGAAACAGGCTACTCCAACAGCGTTTACTTATGATGAATCAGATTTGGATAAGATTCCGAAGAGACCTTCTAGAAGCAATAAAGGTACCTTCGGTAAAGTACTTGTAATTGCTGGGTCCCCCAATATGAGTGGCGCTTGCTATCTATCAGCAAAGGCTGCATACCGAATGGGAGCTGGATATGTTAAAATCATGACTGCAAAGGAAAATAGGGAGATTTTGCAAACTTCTCTACCTGAAGCAATACTAACCACTTACGATGCTTCTACCGAAAAAACAGAGCTTTTAAAGGAGCTTCAGTGGGCGACAGTGATAGTTTTTGGACCTGGTATTGGAGATGCTCCGATTGTCGAAACACTATTAGAATTAGTAGTTAAGAATGCAAATGTGCCAGTGGTATTAGATGCTGATGGATTAAATCTATTAGCAAAAAGACCGGATAAAGAGGAACTGTTGTCCCATTTGTCAGAGAACTTTATTCTGACGCCTCATTTAATGGAGATGTCTAGACTTAATGGGAAACCAGTATCAGAGATTCGGAAGGATATTTTTTCTGTCGCTACTGAAATGGTGAAAGGAAGAAACTTTACTCTTGTGTTAAAGGATGCCAGAACCATAGTGGCTAAGGCTGGAAAACAGTATGTGAATTCTAGTGGTAATCATGGTATGGCTACTGCAGGTGCCGGTGATGTGCTTACGGGGGTTATTGCAGGTTTACTGGCTGGTGGAATGACTTCCTATGAGGCTGCTTGTCTTGGTGTATATATCCATGGACTGTCAGGAGATTGTGCCAGAATAAAGCTTGGGGCATTTTCTCTTATGGCTGAGGATATTATCGGAGGAATTGTTGATGTGCTGAAAAATGTTGACAATAATTAATTCAATCTTGTAATTTAAAGTCAATAAGCATACAATTATTAGAAAACGGTCAATGGGATTGTAACCACGAATGGAGTGACAGCTATGAGAAAATACTATCGTGTTCAGGCGAGAGTGAATTTGGATGCTATTTATGAGAATCTGGAGAAAACCAGAAAAAAATTAGATAAAGATACAAAGTTAATGGCTATTATTAAGGCTGATGGGTATGGTCATGGTGCTGTTCCGATTGCATGGACCGTAGATTCTATCGTGGATGCCTATGGAGTGGCAATTATTGAGGAAGCAGTTGAACTTCGTAAAGCAGGAGTAACTAAACCTATCTTGATTCTAGGGCATACTAGTGTGGAGGATTTTGATCAGCTTATTCAGTTTGATATTACACAGACTGTATATAGTCTTGAAATGGCAGAAAGACTGTCTCAGATAGCAGTCTCTAAGAATAAAAAAGCGAGAATTCATATCAAACTGGATACAGGTATGAGCCGAATCGGTTTTAAGGACAACGAGGATAGTATTCTTAAGATTCAGCAGATAAGCACTTTGGAAGGAATCGAGATTACTGGGCTATTTACCCATTTTGCATGTGCGGATATGACAGATAAAGTGTCTGCCAACAATCAGTATAAGCGTTATCAGGTATTTGCAAAGAGGCTTAGTGAGATGGGTATCCAGATAGCAGTAAAGCATGTTTCCAACAGTGCGGCAATAATTGATTTGCCGGATACTTATTTAAACATGGTCAGAAGTGGTATCTCTACCTATGGTTTATATCCTAGTAATGAAGTAAATAAAGAAAATCTTTCTCTTCGCCCAGCAATGGAGTTGTTATCCAAAGTAATCTATGTTCATGAGGTAGAGCCAGGAACAGGAATTAGCTATGGAAGCACATATGTGGCGAAAGAGAAAATCAGTGTAGCTACTATTCCAGTGGGTTATGCGGATGGTTATCCAAGAGCTTTGTCCAACAAGGGATACGTGCTGATACACGGAAAGAAAGCACCTATTTTGGGACGTATCTGTATGGATCAGTTTATGGTGGATGTAACCGGAATCCCAGAAACTAAAAAAGATGATGATGTTATTTTGGTGGGGATAGATGGTGATAAGAAGATTACTGTAGAAGAGTTAGCAGACATGGCATATTCCTTTAATTATGAATTTGTCTGTGATATAAGCAAGAGAGTTCCCCGTGTCTATATAAGGAATGGAAGTATTGTTGGGGAATTAAGCTTTCAGGGCAACCTGGAGGGATTTGATAACATGAAAATGATGGTATAACTTGATGATGTAATGGTATAAAGAAATGCATTAATATAAATGTTTTGAACGGTGCTTAGACAGAAATGGAAGAACTAGCGATTAGAAATAGGAATCTTCAAAATATTGTTTTACGTATCTTAGGTAAAAATGTTTGAATAGAATGCACTTTATGGAATACGCAAGTTAAATCTGGCAATAATAAAGCTAAAGCCAAAAAGACGGAGTGTGAATAAAGTGATTATAAAAAGAGGCGATATTTTTTATGCAGATTTAAGGCCTGTGATTGGGTCAGAACAAGGAGGCGTTAGACCAGTACTTATCGTACAGAATGATACTGGGAATAAACACAGCCCTACTGTAATCTGCGCAGCAATAACTTCTAAAATGAACAAAGCAAAGCTTCCAACCCATGTGGAGCTGGATGCTGAAAAATATGGAATTGTTAAGGATTCAGTTATTCTACTAGAACAGGTAAGAACTATCGATAAATCTAGGTTAAAAGAAAAAGTATGTCATTTAGATGATGATGTATTAAAGAAAATAGACAAAGCATTGTTAATTAGTCTAGCTCTTAATACATAATACATCAGAAATGGATTAATGAGTAAAAGCACAAAGGAAGGAATAATAGGCTATGTCTATTCTATAACTACCATAGTCAGGATCTGTAATAGGTTATCTATGTAAGATAATGAGTTCTTGATTATAGTACATAATGATACAATTTCAGTTCAATAAAAGGAAGAGGCCGCCATGCTTGCCATGGTGGCCTCTTCTTGTTATATTATATTATAATGAGGGGGAGGAGAGAGTGACGTTTTATCACTTTCTGTTCTTATTATAATTGACAATTATGATGAAAGTATGACTAACATAAAAACAATTTGTGAACATCTTTGTTCATAATTACTTCATTTAATGTAATAATTAATGAAAGAAAATAGGAGAAACTATGAAGATTACTGTATTATGTGTGGGAAAAATAAAAGAAAAATACTTTACTCAGGGAATTGAGGAATATACGAAACGCCTTAGCCGTTATTGTAAATTGGAGATTATTGAGGTAGCAGATGAAAAGACTCCTGATAATGCCAGTGATGTTGTGGAGTTGCAGATTAAGCAGAAGGAAGGGGAGAGGCTTAGTAAGTATATAAAGGATGGAGCTTATGTCATTGCTCTTGCCATAGAGGGGAAGCAGCAAGATTCTGTGGCCTTTGGAAGACAGATAGAACGGCTTGGCATAGAAGGAAAGAGTCATATTATCTTTATCATTGGGGGGTCTTTGGGATTAGATCCTGAGATTATCAAGCGTGCAGATTATCTTCTTAGCTTTTCTAAGATGACCTTTCCACATCAGATGATGCGAATGATTCTGTTGGAACAGATTTATAGAGGGTACCGAATTGTGAACGGAGAACCGTATCATAAGTAGGGGAGAGTTTTAGCTTTAGGCATTGATATAACATGCCTAAGGCTATTTTTATGAAAAGTATTAATCTATATTATATACTTTTTATTACAAATTAGAAAAAAGAGAAAATGATATTAATAAATATTTAAGGATAGCAAAGGGAATAATAAAAGTTGATAAATCCAGAGTAAATTATTATAAATTATATTTAGCAAAAGGAGAGAAAAATGAAAAAATTGTGTTTAGCATCAATTATATTAACAGTTAGTATTAGTTTAGTAGGATGTACAAATCCAGGTGCAGCAGGTAAAGGTAATCAAAATAGTATTGAACCTAGCACACAAAACAGTAATGAATCTAAAGTACAAAATAGCAATGAAAGTAGTAAACAAAATAATAATGTAAATAATGCAGGAGAAATTTCACTAGAGAAAGCAAAAGAAATAGCATTATCACATGCAGGATTAACAAGCAGTCAAGTTTCCTTTAAAAGAACAGAATTAGACTTTGATAATGGAATTAAAGAATATGACGTAGAGTTCTATTATAACAATTTAGAATATAGTTATGAAATAGATGCTAATAGTGGAAAAATATTATCTTATGAACATGATTAATTTGTGATTAGAATTATTTAGAGAAATTATACTTAAACATGATTAGAATAAAATCTATAAAAGTTTAGGATTTGAATAATAGGATAATAATAAAGGCAAGAGCATTATCATAACTCCAACTTTTGTAGGAACCCCCTGAGACAATTTACTTATCCAACCATTCTTATTTCTTGTTTATGGTGGAGATGAGTGCAATGCACAAGAAGTAATGTTAATACTTCTATTGTTGTCATAGGAAATCACCTACTTTCATGAATACTAAAAGTAGGAGTTAGTAATGTTGCTTGGCTACATATAGCTTAGTAGAAATAAAGTATAGACTGTATAAGATGTGGAGTATTACACCATTAGTGGTAATTTACACTCTCCCTAGTCCCGTACAGAACTTACTTGATTGGGAGTTTCAAATCCTTAAGGTAAGTTATTTTTGTTCGAATATACAGACCGCTACTGAAATAAAACTGCTCGAAGCGTCGAGCCTTATCAACTTATATTGAAAAGTAAACATTGGTATTAGTACGGGTATTGCCATGCAAGTGCTGGTTTTCGCTTATTCAAACTATCTTGCACATCGAACCTACAAATACAAGAGGACATTTTTACACCAAGAGATTATCAAAAGCCGCAGTTAGATTTTACTGATACTGTGATAAACCTGCAAACAGAAATAATAATTCGTAGTCATAAATCTGTCATGGACAGGGTATTAGCCTATAGTAATTATGAACATTTTTCGCCAGACGGTGATGAGAATTACATTGTTAGTTTTCCTTTCAAAGAGAACGATTACTACTACAATAATCTTTTGAGTTTTGGGGATAAATACGAGTGTTTGGAGCCGTCACATATCTGCACAGAAATGAAGTGCAGAGTACATAATCTAGTCACCTTATACAATAATTAGAACAAAGACTCTATTCTCATAAAGGAAGAGTTTTATATAGTATAATATTCTTGTAATCTTCATAAGTAGAAATAGAGTAGAGAAGATTTGTAAGGCGGCGAATAAAATGGGTAGAGCATATCTAACGATTGATGATGGACCAACAGGGATTACAGATAGCATATTAGATTATTTGTTTGGACGTGAGATAACACCAATTCTATTTTTTGTAGGAACACAAGTTGAATTAAATTATAACCAGGCAATTGCAGCCGTAAAGAGAGGTGCAATTATTGGAAACCACAGTTATTCCCATGCAGATTTTAATAAGTTAACGGAAACAGAATGTATTGCTGAAATTGAACGGCAGGAAATTATACTCGAAAAACTATATCGTGATGCAGGACGTAAAAGAAAATATAAACTATTTCGATTTCCCTATGGTCATCGAGGAGGAAAAAATCAGAACAGGCTACAGGAGTTTCTATACTATAAGAAATTTAATCGTATTGATGATCGAAATATTCAGTATAAATGGTATATTCAGCAAGGGTTTAACAAAGCGATGGATGTATTTTGGACATTTGATTTTAGAGAGTATCTTTTAAAGACAGAGAAAGATTTTACATTAGATACCATAAAGGAGTCTATCAATGCGTCCAAGGAGATAGATAGAAGCGGATTATTACTGCCCAATTCTTATAATATTGTTCTTATGCATGATTCTGTCACTACAAACCAGGTACTAGATGGGTATTATAAGATTCTGATTGAGTATACAATAAAAAAAGGGGTGGAGTACATTGAACCAAGGTTTTTAACAAGGGATAACGTACCTGTTTAAAAACTAGTCGATAGAGGTGGCTACTCGGAACTGATATTAAGAATTAACAGATATGGTACATGAAGACAATACAAATATTATAATCTAAATAGTGTATGGTGGTTCTCAAACAGAGTTAAATCCAGCGAGTACCAATTTATTAGGGCTATCAGCTGTTGAAAATGAAGTTACTAATTACACCAAAAGAGATGACAACAAAGGAAGATAGCTTATATATTGTTAAGAAATTTGGTGATGTAGCTGAAAGAGTAAAAAAGCTGGATTTGATGGAGTGGAGATTTATGATGTACATGGTATTTATTAAGTCAGTTTATGTGTCCACATTACAACAGAAGTGTTGATGATTATGGCGGCACTATTGATAATAGAGCCAGAATAGTGCATGAAGTTTATTCTGAGGTAAGGAAAAGGGTTGGCGATAGAAGTTAGTGGCGGAAGTGAATCTAGTAAAAGTACATTTGAAAATAATCGAGTACCATCTAGAATAAAAATTGCAGGATGTCGGAAAAGAGAATCTTATCATAAGAAACATGCAGATAAGCTGGCAAAAGAAATAGGAAATCCCATTATACTTGTGGGTGGTAATAGGCACTATGACGTTATGGATGAGCTATTAAATAACAGCATCATATTTAATAAATCAGTGGTGTGACTCAAAAGAAAAAAGATGTATTCCCATGTAAGGGATACGGTGAGCCATGATACGATTCTGATTATCTTAAAACAAATAGGTTTTTGGGAGAAACACAGATTATATAATTCGCCCTAAGTTGATAGTGATTTATCAACTTAGGGTGCTTTTTGTCGTGCGCCCGGCGGGCGCACGTTCTTATGGAGTGAAAGTCTCCTAATCCGCCCGGTGATGGGAAGGATTTAGCCAATGGCAAGGGTGTTGTCGGTGACGACAAATCTGAAGGAAGCCG
>JAEYPA010000013.1 GCA_023411225.1 Bacillota bacterium | reverse complement strand
AGCGGCTACTATGATTTAGCCATTGCCTATCAGTCAGTGTACGTCAACTATTGAACGCGCCGTGTACCGAACGGTACGCACGGTGTGGTGAGAGGACGGGAGTTAGTCACTCCCTCCTACTCGATTGGTGCGCTCGGCAGATGCGCTAGTGGGTGGAATGAACTTTTAGATAATAAAAACACTATATATTAATTAGAGGTTTTGTAGTAGTTGGACTCATTTCTTTATGTTTTTACATATTTAGTACTGTGGATGAAAGAAAGTTGCAACTATGGTGTTTTCATAGTAAATAATACTGGGTTAGAGCTAAATGATAAAATGAAAGTATATAGGTATGAGGGTGTTGTAAAAAGATCTATCTCTAATGCATCAGCTCTCAAAACTGTAGTGGGTGAGTTGGTTTACTCACAATGTGTAGATGGTTATCATGAAGTATATCTGTGCTATGTGGAATAGTGAAGAGGATTGAACCTGTAGGTACAATCCTCTTTCAATATAAACTTATCATACTTTAGGTAAATTCCACTTATAATGCGCCGCTACAACACGAATGGCGACTACAACAGTGGCAGAAATAGTCATATTAATGGAAACAACTAGATAATCCATAAGCGCAATATATACCAGTGCCCCCGCTAGAGAAGCAGATGCATAGACATGCTTTACAAACACAAATGGTGTTTTTAATGCCATAATGTCACGTAGCATCCCACCGCCAATACCAGTTACCATACCAACGAATATTAATAAGAACAAATTATCTTTATAACCTTGGGTAACTGCTGTATTGATACCTACTACAGTGAAAATACCAAGTCCAATAGCATCCATCCATAGCATCGCTATATCATAACAATTCTTGACTCGGTCGAATAATCTCAAATTGGTATGCTTTTGTATGTATTTATAGATAAATAATATGGTAGACACCACGATTGCTACCAATACGTAGGAACTGTTTTGAAATACATAGGGAGGCGTATTACCAAGTACTATATCTCGAATTATTCCACCACCTACCGCAGTAGTTATACCCAGGATACATACGCCGAATATATCCATATGTTTTTCCATGGCAAGCAAGGCTCCCGAAGAAGCAAATGCTATCGTTCCGAGAATTTCAATATTATAAACAAAATTAATACTATGATTCATATATGCTCCATTTATCTTCTATGTAAATCCAATAACTTTATATTCTGAATGATTAGAATTATTTTAGTAATGATACAACCTGCTATCATGCACCTATCATACTATAAAATAGGTTACAAGACAATTGTTATACCTAAAATGATTTCTGATTTATATCAACCCAGCGAATACAGATGTAAGTACAGCTGTAAGTATTCTTGTAACTGCTATTGAGAGACTACTCATGGCACCTTCCACTTCGCCCATCTCCATTGCTTTTGCTGTTCCAATGGCATGTGCTGCTGAACCAATTGTCAATCCTTTGGCGATTGGTTCTTATATTGGTAACACCTCGAGATTATGCGGTCTGTTATTAATATTGTGTCTATGATTATAAATGGTTTCCTCTTAGTAAGAATCAGATATTACGAGATCCATTAAATATAGGGAGCTTTCGGGTCAAAATGAGTTTTTTTCATAAAATCCAAGACCTGAAGGCTTTTTATAAAACCCGTAAATTCGCACTTTTTTCATGCATCGAATACTCACTACGATTATAATCGTTACCTATTTATTAGAAGGACCAAAGTGAAAGAATTACAAGAAATTATCTTAAGAAATTTATCAAATATAGCAAGAAAGTTTATAGAATAGAAGAATCACTGAAGATGTTAAAGGATACGAGAAAAAATCCTTCCTACAAAACAGCAGAAACTGTATTACCAGTGCTATTAGGATTGAGTATGAGAATCCAAAGTTTCAATGAACTAAAATATAGAATAAAAAGTAATGATTTTCAATCAATCGTAAGCAGAAAAATCAATTACCTCAAATAGATACCATTCGCGATACTTTAAAAGTGGTTGATACGATGGGATTAGATCGGATGAATCAGAGAATCATTAAGAAAGCAAAACGTAATAAAGTTTTTGATAGCGGAACAATTGATAGAACAAAATTATTTGGTAGTTACAAGAAAAGCTGCAGTGAATGTTGTACAACTACAGTAAGAAATAAAAAAGGAATTACTTTCATCGTGCAGCATTTATGCCCTTAGTTGAGCATGAATTAAGGCTTATTTTAGATTTTGAACTGTATAAAGGATCTGTAGATAGTAGTAAAAAAGACGAAGGGGAATTGACAGCAGCAAAAAGATTACTATGTAGAGTAGCGAAAGAACATAAGAATACCGTTGACGTAGTTGTGTACGATAATAGCGCGAAAGAAATAGTAGAACAAGTTGAAAATTATGTTGAAAACAAAGGTGGAACGTTGGAAGCTTGAATTATTCTAATATATAGGAATAATTGCAAATATGTTCACGCGAACTTCGATTTCGGCATAATGTGCCGATGTTATCTATGGCTTCAACTCAAGCCACGCTGAGGTAAGATTGGGGAACATTCTTTTGCAGAGGATATTCACTGAAAGGTTGTTTTGTATATTGTTATAAAAAATAAAGTAAGTAAGAGGGTTATGTTAAATTGTTATATAAATTGACGTAAGTGAAGGGTTACGCCGAATAATTATATCTTACACATAAACAGGCAGAGATATTACGATATGTCCCTGCTGTGGCAACAGCAAACTACACTAAAAATGCAATCATGGGAATGGCAAATCTCCACCAGTTAACTCAGCAATTATATAGATCCAATTTCGAACCTCTTGAAATCTTCTCTGTGACCTATCATTGATGTAATCCTCTTTATATGCAATAATCGCTTGAATAATTGCATCTTTTGTGTGGTATTTTTTTGTAGTACATCTCTCGATTTAAAATACCCCAGAATCTTGTGCTTATATAGCTAAGAATTAAAAATAAATAGGTTAAATAAAAGTTGAGGTTATTTTGCTTATAGAAATCTGGAAATTAAGCATCAATTTACAGGTTTGTTCAGGTACCGATAAACTGTTGGAACTGAAATGTTAAGTTGGGTTGCAATTTCAGATACGGCACCTTTTATCATCAATATGCCTTCATCATTAAGACGATGTACGGTATCAATTTTCTCCCGAGAGGTCATTCGAGATGGATTAACCCCGGTATGGGCAATAATTTCTGAGATACGCTCCTGAATTAAATTAGTGATAGGTGGGTTTAAGTTCTCAGAAATATTCTTATCTTGCGGGCCTTGTAAGTTATATCTCTCCAATAAGAGTTGCACAGCACTATGCAGCTCTTGTACAGCAGATATATCTTTATTAACACAAAGTAGACCGATTAATCGCCCTTCGTTTTTTATATAATAGGTTGAGGAAAGGAAATTACCCTTTTTGTTCCAGCCAGTATAGTTTGTCTCGTAAGGAATATTACTATAAGTACCATTCTGTTGAATTTCACGTCCATAATCTGTCAAGGGAGCTCCAATCTCACGACCTGAAACATTGTTGTATATAGCAATGAGTGAATGATCTGGGTTACTAACATCGTGGACGAGCACTTCGATTCCAGGTCCGAACACTTCTGCTATAAAGGGAACTAGTTTAACATAAATATCCAATAATTCTTGATCTGTCACGGTATCCTCCTAATAGATAATATACTTTTGGAATCTCTGAGCCTTATTTTATGTGGCTTTCAAATTCCTATTTTATATAATCCCCCACTTTTTGTCAAAAGGTCTTGACAAACTGTCGAAAAAATGTTGCGCGTAGCGCCCCTATTACAGGGTATATTTTCGATTAGAGGCGATTTTCTTGTTACCTGCTAACACCGTTGGCCATTTCGTCTATTAAAACTTTGTTGTTGAAATCTTCGTAACCATTATCCAGATCCTGATTCCATCCAACCAGTATCTAGGATATCATAGAGCACTTCTTAATGATTGGTCTTTCCTAATCTCAGTGCTGGAATCTGCTTCGTGAATCCCATCTCAAAATAATACATTTGCAAGCTGCCTGACTTGCAATTCTATTTTTTCGCATCTGATATGGATAATATTAACTTTTTGAGATTTGGAAGTCCAATAGGACTTACATATTTACTAAAGATTCTAAGCAATCATTAGTTTTATATATTAAAACCATACTATAAGTATACTTAAAATTTTTAAATAGTAAAGCGTAATAAATAGAAGTTTAGTTAATTGTTATAAAAAAGTATATAAAAACGTAAAATAATTGTTTACATTTTAGGTTGGATTTTGTATAATAAAATCGAAACGTGATAAAATAATTATTAAAAAGATAATTTAATTATCAAATTTACAGATTAAGGAGTGTTGCTTATGGACAAATTGGAAATTCAAACTACATCTGCACCGATAGCAATTGGGGCTTATTCACAGGCGCTTATGGTAAATGACACAGTATATGTTTCAGGTCAATTACCTATAGATCCTACAACAGGAGCATTTGCTGGGACGGATATCGCTAGCCAGGTAGAACAATCTTTGGAAAATATTCAGGCGATTTTGGCTGCGGAAGGTATGACAATGGATAATGTGGTGAAGACTACTGTGCTATTGAAGGATATTGCTGATTTTACTGTTATGAATGAGGTATATGGACGTTATTTTAAAGGAGTATGTCCGGCTCGAGCCGCATTTCAGGTAGTAGCTCTACCGAAAGGAGCTTTAGTTGAAATAGAAGCGATTGCTTCAAGGTAAAAACCAAGTTGCGTTTTAGTGAAATGTGATAGTAGTTTCTTATGATAGGGTCAACTTAGGAAAACAATTAGAACTGATACATATCATTCATGAAATGAGCCTGTCCAGTTACATAGATGTAAACAGATACAAAACAACCGACTGAACCAGTAAATTACATACATTCTAAGGAGGAAATAGTATTATGGATCAGAAGATTCTGTGGGCAGTAAACAAAATGCCTAAAACAGATGACAAGAACCTGCCAATTATGGGATTGGAGGAAATCAAGAAGGCACGTACCTTCCACGAGAGCTTCCCACAGTACAGCAAAACACCGCTTACAAAGCTTAACCATATGGCTGAATACCTGGGAGTGAAGGAAGTATACGTTAAGGATGAGTCCTACCGCTTCGGTCTAAATGCATTTAAGGTATTAGGCGGATCCTTCGCAATGGCTCGATACATTGCAAAGGAAACAGGAAAGGATGTTTCTGAACTTCCTTATAACGTACTGACATCTGAACAGCTAAAGGAAGAGTTTGGGCAGGCAACCTTCTTTACAGCTACTGACGGAAACCATGGACGTGGTGTTGCATGGGCAGCAAACCGTCTTGGACAGAAGGCAGTGGTACATATGCCAAAGGGATCTACACAGACCCGTCTTGAGAATATCGCAAAGGAAGGCGCTTTGGTTGACATTCAGGATATGAACTATGACGATTGTGTACGTCTGGCAGCTAAGGAAGCTGACGAGACACCAAGAGGAGTTATTGTACAGGATACAGCATGGGACGGCTACGAAGAGATTCCGGCATGGATTATGCAGGGCTACGGAACTATGGCAATGGAGGCTGACGAGCAGTTAAAGGATTACGGCTGCGAGCGTCCAACCCATATCTTCGTACAGGCAGGCGTTGGTTCCCTGGCTGGCAGTGCTGTAGGCTATTTCTCAAACCTGTATGCTGACAACCCTCCTATCTTCGTAGTTGTAGAAGCAGATGCTGCTGCCTGCCTCTACAAGGGTGCTGTTGCCGGTGATGGTGATATCCGCATTGTAGACGGTGATATGCAGACCATTATGGCCGGTCTTGCCTGTGGTGAGCCAAATACCATTTCTTGGGACATCTTAAAGAACCATGTAAAGGTTTTTGTCTCTGCTCCTGATTGGGTTGCTGCAAACGGTATGCGTATGTTAGCTGCTCCTGTTAAGGGAGATGCTCCTATTATATCCGGTGAGTCCGGGGCTGCTCCATTCGGTACACTTGCTGCCATGATGACTATGGATGAATACAAGGAGTTAAGAAAGGACATCGGTCTGGACGAGAATTCCAGAGTGCTACTCTTCTCAACTGAGGGCGACACTGACCCTGACCGCTACAAGAATATCGTATGGAAGGGTCTTGACAAATAAACACTATAATTAATATGGAGGAAGTAAAACAATGAATCTGGATTACGCTAAAATCAAAGAAGCTGCACAGAACTATCAAAAAGACATGACAAAATTCTTACGAGAAATCGTTAAGAACCCAGGCGAAAGCTGTGATGAGAAAGCGCATATTGACCGCATCGCTGAAGAGATGAGAACTCTTGGCTTTGATAAGGTTGAGATTGACCCTATGGGCAATGTTCTCGGCTACATGGGAACAGGCAAAACCTTAATCGGCTTTGATGCACATATTGATACTGTAGGTATCGGAAACAGAGCAAATTGGAACTTCGACCCATACGAGGGCTACGAGACCGAAACAGAAATCGGAGGTCGCGGTGTGTCTGACCAGTGTGGTGGTATCGTATCTGCTGTTTACGGAGCAAAGATTATGAAGGATCTGGGACTCTTAAATGATAAGTACACAGCACTAGTTGTTGGTACTGTTCAGGAAGAGGACTGTGACGGCCTTTGCTGGCAGTACATTATCAACGAAGACAAGGTTCGTCCTGATTTCGTTGTATCCACAGAACCAACTGACGGTGGTATCTACCGCGGACAGAGAGGTCGTATGGAAATCCGTGTAGATGTTAAGGGTGTTTCCTGCCACGGCTCTGCTCCAGAACGCGGTGACAACGCAATCTACAAGATGGCTGATATTCTTCAGGATGTTCGCGCTCTGAACGAGAACGATGCAGCTGATGACAAGGAAATTAAGGGCCTTGTTAAGATGTTAGACGAAAAGAACAACAAGGAGTGGGAAGAGGCTAACTTCCTTGGTCGCGGAACTGTTACTGTTTCCGAAATCTTCTTTACCTCCCCAAGCCGCTGTGCAGTTGCTGACTCCTGTTCAGTATCCCTTGACCGTCGTATGACCGCAGGTGAGACATGGGAAAGCTGTCTGGATGAGATTCGTGCACTTCCTGCTGTTAAGAAATACAGCGATGATGTAACAGTATCCATGTACGAATACAACCGTCCTTCCTACAAAGGACTTGTATATCCAATAGAGTGCTACTTCCCAACCTGGGTTATTCCTAAGGATCATGATGTAACAAAGGCTCTAGAAGAAGCATACTCCAACTTGTTCGGAGAGGCTCGTATCGGTGCTGAGGAGACACTAGAAATGAGAACTGCACGTCCTCTGACCGACAAGTGGACCTTCTCTACTAACGGTGTTTCCATCATGGGCCGCAACGGCATACCATGCATCGGATTTGGCCCAGGCGCTGAAGCCCAGGCTCATGCACCAAACGAGAAGACCTGGAAGCAGGATCTGGTAACATGTGCAGCAGTATATGCAGCTCTTCCAGCTGTATACTGCAAGTAATTGATGCAATTATCTTAATTTCGAGTAGTTTTTCTAATGCCTAGTGGCAGAATGACGTGCGGCAACTCTTTTAGGCTGTCGCGGACATAAGGCCTGGCACAAACAGTGGATGTAAATTTAATTTAATATATAACATATAAAGGAGAGTTAAAATATGAAAACATTACAGGATTATATTGATAAGTTAAACTCTTTAAACTTCAAGGAAATGTATGAGAACGATTTCTTTCTGACCTGGGAGAAGACAGATGACGAGCTAGAAGCAGTATGGACTCTAGCTGACGCACTGCGCTATATGAGAGAAAACAATATCTCAACAAAGGTATTTGAGAGCGGTCTTGGCATCTCCTTGTTCCGTGATAACTCCACACGTACACGTTTCTCCTTTGCTTCCGCTTGTAACCTTCTTGGTTTGGAAGTTCAGGACTTAGACGAGGGCAAGTCCCAGGTAGCACACGGCGAGACTGTTCGTGAGACAGCAAACATGGTTTCCTTCATGGCTGACGTTATCGGTATCCGTGATGATATGTACATAGGCAAGGGAAATGCTTACATGCATGAGGTTGTTGAGGCTGTTACTCAGGGCCACAAGGATGGTATCCTGGAGCAGAAGCCAACTCTGGTAAACTTACAATGCGATATCGACCATCCGACACAGAGTATGGCTGATATGTTACACATCATCAATGAGTTCGGCGGTGTAGAGAACTTAAAAGGTAAGAAGTTAGCTATGACATGGGCTTACTCTCCTTCCTACGGCAAGCCATTATCCGTTCCTCAGGGCGTTATCGGTCTGATGACACGTATGGGTATGGAAGTTGTTCTGGCTCATCCAGAAGGCTACGAGGTTATGCCTGAGGTTGAGGAAGTTGCAAGAAAGAACGCTGAGAAGTCTGGTGGTTCCTTCCGCGTATCTCACGACATGGCTGACGCATTCAAGGATGCTGACATCGTATATCCAAAGAGCTGGGCTCCATTCGCTGCTATGGAGAAGAGAACTGACCTGTATGGCGAGGGCGACACAGAGGGCATCAAGGCTCTGGAGAAAGAGCTGCTAGCGCAGAACGCAGAGCACAAAGACTGGTGCTGTACAGAAGAGCTTATGAAGACCACAAAGGATGGCAAGGCTCTGTACCTGCACTGCTTACCAGCTGATATCAACGATGTAAGCTGCAAGGACGGCGAGGTTGAGGCTTCTGTGTTTGACCGTTACCGCGATCCTCTGTACAAGGAAGCAAGCTACAAGCCATATGTTATCGCTGCTATGATTATGCTGGCTAAGTTCGCTGACCCTGCTGATATCTTAAAGAAGCTGGAAGAAAGAGCTATACCAAGAATCTTGAAATAAGAATGTGAATTGTAAGGGGAACTTTGTAATGGAAAATAAAAAGAAACGTATCGTCATAGCACTGGGAGGAAATGCTCTTGGCAATACTCTTCCAGAGCAGATGAAGGCCGTTAAGATTACAGCAAAAGCCATTGTTGACCTGATCGAGGAAGGCTGCGAGGTTATCGTAGCTCACGGAAACGGCCCTCAGGTAGGCATGATCAACAATGCAATGGCAGCTTTAAGTCGCGAGGATGCAGAGCAGCCAAACACTCCTCTTTCTGTATGTGTTGCAATGAGTCAGGCTTATGTTGGCTATGACCTGCAGAATGCGTTAAGGGAAGAACTTTACAACCGCAATATTTACGATATTCCTGTGGCAACTATGATTACACAGGTTCGAGTAGATGAGAATGACCCAGCATTTGAAAAACCATCAAAGCCAATTGGACGCTTTATGTCAAAGGAGCAGGCAGATTTGGCGGCTGAAAAATACGGCTATGTCATGAAAGAGGACGCAGGCCGGGGCTACCGTCGTGTAGTCGCATCTCCAAAGCCTGCTGAGATTGTGGAGATTGGAGCAATTCGCTCTCTGGTAGATGAAGGGCAGCTGGTGATTGCCTGTGGTGGTGGTGGAATTCCCGTTACCCGCCTAAACAATCACTTAAAGGGAGCCAGCGCAGTAATCGATAAGGATTTTGCCAGTGAGCTTCTTGCTGAAGAGCTGGACGCAGATTATCTTATTATTCTCACTGCCGTAGAAAAAGTAGCCATAAACTTCGGAAAGCCGGAAGAAAAATGGCTAGACAGCCTTACACCGGATCAGGCCAAGAGATATATGGACGAAGGACATTTCGCACCGGGCTCCATGCTACCAAAGGTTCAGGCTGCTGTGAAGTTTGCGGAATCAAAAGATGGGCGCACTGCACTTATTACATTGCTAGAAAAAGCAAAAGAGGGAATACAGGGAGCTACTGGAACCCATATTCAGAGGTAGGTACAAGTAAGGTAAAGATAAATTTTCTGTTCTGCATTTAAACAGACTTAGAGTGGTAAATCGAATCTGTGGCAAGTAGAGAGAAAATTTATATAAAATAAGAGATAGGTAGTGAAAGGAGAAGATCTTTATGAAGAAAAAATTAATGTTAATTATGAGCTTGGTGTTAGTAGTTTCACTTAGCTTATCAGCTTGTGGAAAGTCAGAAGGTGATAAGAAAGATGACAAGTCCGATTCGGACAACAGCGTTGCAATGGTTCTCTCCGGTCTGATCACAGACGAGGCCTTCAATCAGTATACATATGAAGGTATGCAGAAAGCAAAAGACGAATTGGGAATCAAGACAGCTTACAAAGAGAACGTTACTCAGGATGAGCAGGTAGAGGTTATCCGTCAATTTGCACAGCAGGGTTATAAGATCATCATTGGACAGGGAGGACAGTTTGGCGAGTCTCTTTCAATCGTTGCAGAAGAGTTCCCAGATTCCAAGTTTCTCTTCTCCGTTGGTACAGATACCTTTGATCTGCCTAACATGTCTGCAGCAACTGTAAGCTACAGTCATTCTGGATTTATCGGTGGAGTTCTGGCAGCACTGACAACAAAGACAAACAAGGTTGCCATGGTTACAGGTGAGTTCTACGATAACCATCGTGCAATGGAAGCAGGCTTCTATGCTGGTGTAAAGTATGTTAATCCTGATATCCAGACCACAGCTATTACAACCGGTGACTGGGCTGATACTGTTAAGGCGCGTGAGGCATGTCTGGCTGTAATTGCACAGGGTTATGATGTTCTATTCCCATGTCTAGATGCTGCCGGAGCAGGTGTTGCAGCAGCTGCACAGGATTCTAAGGATGTATGGGTTGTTGGTTCCGTTGCTGATTATGCAGAAGCTTACGGTGCAAAAGATGTTACAGCAGGAAGTGTTGTATTTGCTTGGGAACAGTTAGGATATCTTGAAGCAAAGGGAGATCTTTGTGATGGAAAGTCTCACATTCTTGGCATGAAAGAAAATGGTATCAATCCTGTTATCAATGTAGAACTGACAAAAGAGCAGAAGGATATTTATGATAAGGCAGTTGCAGATTTGATTGCTGGCAAGATTGATATTGCCGATTAAGTTTGGAATTAATTTAGGGATTACAAATAGGGAGTTGAATGAAGACGCCCTATTTGTTTCCTTATCCAATACACAGGAGGATGGGTTTGCTTATGGAAGAGAATAAGTATGCGCTTCAAATGCAGAACATTACGGTAGAGTTCCCTGGTGTTCTTGCAAATGATAATGTAAGTATTGACTGTAAAAAAGGGGAGGTTCTGGGGTTGCTGGGTGAGAACGGCGCAGGGAAAACAACCCTGATGAATGTTCTGTACGGCCTTTATCCACCCAGCAACGGAAAGATCCTGTTGGACGGCAAGGAGGTACAGATTGGATCCCCTTCCGAGGCCATCGCCAATGGTGTAGGCATGGTTCATCAGCATTTCAAGCTGGTAGATACCCTTTCTGTTATTGAAAATGTAATTCTTGGCATTCCGACCCAAAAGCAGCGTTTGGATTTGGAGCCAGCAAAAAAGAAATTCCTAGAACTCTGTAAGGAGTACGAGCTCTATGTAGATCCGGACGAAATTGTTTGGAAACTGCCTGTAGGCAAACAGCAGTGGGTGGAGATTCTGAAAGCGCTGTATAGGGATTGCAAGGTCCTGGTACTTGACGAGCCTACAGCCGTGCTCACTCCCGCAGAGAGTGACCAACTTTGCTGCGCCATTCGCCATATTATAGGGAAGGGCCGTTCTGTTATTTTTATCAGCCATAAGCTTCGTGAAGTCATTCAGATTACAGATAGAGTTACTGTTATTCGCGACGGAAAGTATATCGGAACAGTGGATACAAAGGATGCCACACAGCTGACTTTGGCACAGATGATGGTTGGACGTCCTGTTTCAATTGAGAGAAAGGAATTTCCTGTATTTGAAAATAAAGAGCCTATTTTGGTTATGAAGGATGTAAATGCCATTGATGACCGCGGAATTCCAGCTCTTAAGAATTTTAACCTCACAGTCCACGCAGGCGAGATTGTAGGCGTTGCAGGTGTTGACGGAAATGGACACAAAGAGCTGGCTGAGTGTATTGCCGGTTTGAGAAAGCTCCAGAGTGGTTCCGTCACCATACAGGGGAAACCGGTTACTGGTGTTATCGCGGATCCATCCTTCCTGGGCTTTATTCCAGAGGATAGGCAGAAAACCGGCCTCGTAATGGATTTCAGTGTTGCAGATAACCTTATTATTAAGGATTATTATAACGAACCTTTTGCGAAAA
>JAEYPA010000147.1 GCA_023411225.1 Bacillota bacterium | reverse complement strand
GTCGGACGCTTGCCATCCTGGTTGCCTGCATCGTCCCATGTCTTGCTACCTTCAATGTTAATTGTTTCAGGCGTATTTTCAATTTTCCAGAGTCCATCAGCATGGTTACCAATCCATACATCTGCAGCATCCTTGTTGTGGATATGGTCATCAACTGTTCCATCTTTCAGATCTTCTGTATACCCTATATTCAGAGTCCAGGATGCTGAATCAGGAAGAACATGGCCTATCGGAGGATTCACCTCTGTAAGGGTATATACGCCGCATGGAAGGTTTTCGAATTTCCAGTGCCCGTCTGTGCTGCCGCTTGATGCAGACCACGTTTTACTGTCTTTGTCTGTCAGGGTAAATACTGCACCTGAGAGTACTTCTTTTGTCACTTCATTTACTTTGTCGAAGGAGAACTCATAAAGTGTACCTAAAACCTTTGGGGTAGGAAACGTTACGCTTTTTTCTTCGTCGATTCCGTCCCCGTTACTGTCATAGAGATAC
Organism: Bacillota bacterium; assembly: GCA_023411225.1. Classification (GTDB taxonomy): domain Bacteria; phylum Bacillota; class Clostridia; order Lachnospirales; family Lachnospiraceae; genus KM106-2. The sequence continues at coordinate 26,389 of JAEYPA010000147.1, read as the reverse complement.
TTGAGAACGGTCGGACCATTGACATCATAGACTGTACCGCTTGCAAACCCCTCTTTTGAAACGTCCAGACGTACATTGTATACTATTTCTACCATATTCAGATACCACTGTGTAGTAGTCACAATCCTGGTAGTATGCTCGCTGCCGTCCTGACCAATAACGGTATCCGTGGTAACCGTTTCGACCGGTTCGGTCAGAGTTGTATCCTTTGCTGCTTTAGGCTTCAGAGACCAGGTTACAGTTGTACCTGCTTCTGAGGCTGCTTCCGGAGCAGTCCCTGAGATATCACCATTCACAAAACCTTCATAGACTATGTATGCTCCCATAGGATCCGTAATGGACGCACTGCCTTCGGCATCAAAAGCAATTACGCTCTCATCTTCTGTCTTTTCGTTAACGATAGTATTGAACAGGGCAGAATATGCCATATCCGTCAGATGAACCGGAACCAGGTATGAACCGTCTGAAAGTATCTCCGGTGTTTCCCCGCCGATTTCCACGCGTTCGCCATGTAATTGAATGTTATCCAGTGCGATATATTGTTCCCCCACTTTCAGATAGAGAACGGAGTTTGGTACAACGAGCTGTAGCTTTGGCTCTGCAATAAGTTGATTATCATACCAAATCTGGATTGTAAAAGTTGGAGCTCCCGCCTGGGTCGTGATTGCTTTTTCACTTCCCTGAACGTCATTGTTCAAGGTGCCGTTTCCCAAACGAACGTCATCATTGCTTTTTGGAAAACCGTTACCTGTACCGCCGACATACAGCTTCAGCATATTCAACTCCAGCATGCTTGTAATCGATTCATAGGTTGCAACCTTCTTCTTCACGGCATCCAGAGATAAGTATACCTGAAATTCATTCTCGGTATCTGTCGGAACCACATTCTTCTGAACGCGAACCATTCCGTCTTCCGAGGTAACAATCTTCTGATCCACAGTATTTCCTACATATTTCAATCCGTCTTCAGGAATCTGCCACTCGTTCGCACCTGTGGTAGGCATAACTGCATCGGCATATATGTTCATAGGGCAGATGCCGACGATCATCGTGAATGTTAGGAGAATTGCCAACAATCTTCTTTTCATGGAAAAGTGACCTCCTTAAAGTATTTTGTTCGCTTAGAGGATGTTTTCATATGATTCATATTTACTTCCTCTGAGAATTTTCTCAACCGTATCCCAAAGGCAGAAATCCTCTAATTCAGATAATATTATACTTATCTCCTGTGACAGCATTGTCTGCGAAACGTGACGAAATATGACGATTCCGTGACAGTAAAAATATTTTATAGGTAGAGTAGGTTAGAGGGCTTTGCCCTCTTTCTATGGATTGTTCTTCCGTATGTTTCAGATTCTGATGAGAACTATTTCTTTGAATATTTTCCTCTCTTGACTCCATTCCTTCTTTCACCAAAGCTTCATAATATTATTTTTGTCCATTGAATTGTAAAAATCACTTCTGCGTTTTCCATATCCTTCGTACTTCATTTCCATGTCATGACACGCCCGTTTCTATTGTGCAATTCTACCAAAAAACCCTTTTGTGCACCTTACATAAAAATTCCAGGGCTAAAGTGGGCTAAATATATCCCAGTCTCTATATGCACGAAAAGGCGCTCTGCCGAAGCAGAGCGCCTTCCCATGTGATGATTTACATTAGTACAACCATCATGCAGAGAGTTTTTTGTCTACCCAATCAATAATAGAATTGATGCAGTAGTGAATCACTGATCCTGTGAAATCCTTTGCGGGCTTTTCCAGGGAGCGTAAGCAATCATCCGCAGCTACATTCAGCTGTTTCTTGGCTTCGCTTTTCAAATTGATTTTCTGATTGGGTACAACAATTACACTGTTTTCATTTGGCATAATATTGGCTACCTTTCTTTGAATTATGGAGGCAGGCACAACACCTGCTCCTCATAGCACCATAATTCGATAGCATACGCCAAAACTCTACCATAATATTATATCATGGGAAAGAGTAATTCTCAAGAATCATGTGGTTGATGCCATTTGAATATAATTATCTATATCACAGTTTCCATCGTAAAAATAGTTATACTGTTTCTTGGTGAGAAGATCAATGATTTCCTTGCAAACAACATGTTCCTTTCCCAAATAAGCTACCAACCGGCGAACAAAATCCTCAAGTACATAATTTGGTTCATATACAGCGTCTGGGAGTCGATTCTTATCCACGATAAACACATACTGGTATGTTCCTTCGATTATCGGCATAAAAGAAATAAACCATTCTAGAACTGGCTTAATTCCTTTTCTGTACGCATATAAAAGAACCTCATCCCTCATGGCTGAAATCTCACTGTCTGCCTTTTTGGCAATATACTTCATGCTAAGGAAGTGCTTCCCTTGCATTACTTTTGCCTCTTTTTTCATCTCAACTAAAACCGCAGCAAATCTTTCACTATTTCTTCGCTGACTCTCTTTCTCGAAATGGAAACTCTCTTGTATTTCTATCACTTCATCTAAATCAACAAATATGTCCATACTACCTCGCGCATAATCCTTGATGATTGTGGATTGATGAATAACTCGGTTACGATAGTCGCATACAAATCTGTACCATTTTTTGCTTCTATAATAATCCTCCGTAATTCTCTTTAATGGCGGGTCATAGCTGTTGATAAACTCTTTGTAACTATAAACTGAATTAACATAGTTCAAAAGGCATTTGTTGATTTTCCAAAACTCATCCATGTTATTGATGGTCACACCTACAAGATCTTCTGAACAGGATTCTATGATTCGAAACATATCAATTAGATAAATAAACCTGTCCAATGAATTTATTTCTTTATCAAACTCTTTTTCAAATGAGTCCGTAAATGTTTGATTTCCTGGATGCAGATCTGCATTTTCCGGGTCATTGCAATACTCTAATACAAACATCGTGATCCCCTCTTTGCTTTTTTCATAATTATATCATATGAGGGCAAACTACGATAAGCCAAAAAGAGCCGAAGCCATAATGACCTCGGTTCTCGCTGATTTCATCATCTGTTGTTCCTCTCTGAACATGTTCCTGGTGGCAGGCTCTGCTTTCCCCTTCTCCAGTCCCTCTTGAACAGCCTTTGTCTGTTGCATCTTCTTTAGTTCACTCATGGCATCCTAAAGTCCAACATGAGTGTACACGTTCCACGTGACTGAGATGTTCGAACGCCTTATGAGGTACTGCAGGGTCTTTCTGGTTCATGTCGGAACTTTAGTTACCCAGCCAACGCATAGCAGAAAAATAATATCACCGACCCCAAGCCTATTGTCATTCCAAATGCCTGAAGTACATCCATACCTATCATATGTATGTCTGGCACCATCCTTGAGATTAACACCAGCAGAAGCAAACCTGTTGCAAAACCCACCCCTGCAACCAGATAAAATCGTTTGGCAATCTCTAAACGTTTGAAACGTTTTTCATATCCAAAAAGAGAGCATGCAAATAATAACTGCCACCTTAAACGAAGCCATATAAAGGTTACAAGTATGGTACTAAGAAAGAAACTGATAAAAATCATAACATACATCGTATCCAAAATGACATCACTGGAGAATAACCTGGTAACCAAAGGCTCTTTATACTCCCCTTTCTGTAACATAATCACTACTTCGGCAGGGGAATGAAATTGTCTACACATCGCCTGACCAATCGAGAGTATATGGGATTCCTTTTTGGTATCAAGCATGTATTGTGTATTAATTCCCGTAATCCGGACTGCAGACTTAAAGTCCATCATAATCATGTGATTGATCCGACTCTCGTCCTCGGTTCCCATTATTCCAATCACTTCGTATTCCACACCTTGATAGGTATAATACATTTTATGATTCCGTATTCTTATATCCTTTTGAAACTGTTTTCCAAGGACAAGTGTTGGGTGGCCTGACCAAGAGGTAGATGCATCAAAATAGCTTCCCTGAAGCATTGGAGGGCTTTCCACTTCACCCTGAACAAAGATTCCTCTCATCACAATATTGGGATCTTCTAAGGGTACATAAATAGCAAAATCATGATAGCCAGATGTTAGCTTTGGAATTACATCCTCCCATAGATTATCCTTGGTTGCATAACCAATGGAAAATCTCTTCTGATGACCTGTGTATAGACCATTCTGGCTCTGGGTATTTCTGCGTTCAGCACGGGTTGCACATACAATCAGTAGAAGGCACACGGAAATGGCGGTAAAGCTGAAAAGCAGAAGAATATTTCCCTTTGGAATCCTTCTACCTGCAATTATCATAGGCTCCCTCCTTTATCCTTAGCACTGTAAATAGGAACTTCTGCATCTTGCACCATGCCATCCTTAACATAAATGATTCGTTGGCAGTTTCCTGCCACCTTAGCATCATGGGTTACAACAATAACCGTTTTCCCTTTTTTATTCAGTTCCTTAAAGATTTCCTGAACTTCCTCACCTGTGGCTTCATCCAATGCTCCAGTTGGTTCATCTGCCAGAATGACCCGCGGCTGCTTTACAATTGCTCTCGCGATTGCAACTCTCTGCTGCTGTCCACCGGATAATTCATAGGGATATGCTTTTGCTTTACTTACTATTCCCAATTCCAGTAGAGAAGATAACACCATTTTCTTTATTTTTCTTCCTGAATACCCCTGGTATTTCAGGGGAAGTGCAACATTCTGAAACACATTCAGATCATCCACCAGGGCAAAATACTGCAACACAAAACCAATCTCATCCCGGCGGAATCTTGTCAGTTCTTTCTGGCTTTTAAAATTGACTGTTTTCCCATCATATAGATATTCGCCGCTGTCAATTGACATCATACCTCCAAGTACATTGAGCAGGGTTGATTTTCCAGACCCACTCTTGCCCATGATTGCTACCATTTCGCCTTCACGGATGAAAAGATTCATTCCTCGCAATGCCTCCACACGAGCTTCTTTTTTGCCAAAAGCTTTACATACATTTTTTATTTCTATCATAACTTCGTCCACTATCCTTGTCGTCCTCCCCTTGATTATGGCGTCTCTCCTTTTTCCACATCACTTGAACGGAGTTCTGGAGGGGCAAACTCCCATTTGTCTTCCTCTGACGGAACTACTTCTTTTCCATTACAATATTTAATCCTTCGAATCTCCTCATTTGTATTGTTCTTATAGAATACAGCATAACAAGAATAATCAGATTCTCTTTCCCCTACATAAGATTGATTCGCATCCCAGGCAGCATTTCTCGTGAATTCATAATAATCTAATACCGTTAATATATCCTCCTCAGTCATATCCTTTAACACATCAATAGATAACGTAATGACTGTTTCAGAGGTTGCAGAATTTGCAGCTTCTTTTATGTATCGTACCTCCCAGACACCATCACGGTACAGATCCATTGCTTTATGGTTTTCTACCATTGCATCATAGTTATTTGAATTACATCCGGCGGTAAAAAATATCAAAATTACTACTAGGCAATACTTAAAATATTTCTGCATTCCTTTACTCCTTCTGTCTGATTAAATGTTCTGTATCTACTCCGCGCATCAAAAACACAATAAATCCGGCACCAGTAAGAAACGCCATCCCGACAAATCCACATACCCCCTTCATGATTACATCAATGTGATAATAGCCTAGAAATTGGTTTGTAAATATATATCTGCTGATTAGAAATGATGGAAGTAAGATTACTACAATCTCCAACAGGCAGGAAAGAAGTATCATGCCCAGGGAACAACCATTCATGAGATAGATTCCATAGACTCTGCTATTGGACTGTATCTTGTCATAAAAAGTTACAAAAAGCCCATAAAAAGTAAAGCAGAGTAGAACAACCGTTAACATAAGTAAAATTTGAACCGTAGTGTCTGATTCCTTACGCAAAAGATTGACTCCCATGGAAGTACCATTCATACGGACTGGTGGCAATCCAAATTTCTGTCCAATATCCCTAAATGCCCCCACTTGTTCATTCAGTTTCTTATCATCCATAATCTGAACGACACCATCTTCCAACGCTGTAAAATCGTTAATAGCATATCTTGCAATGTCTTTTACATCCGTGGGATTCTCCAAAAGTCTAATTCCATAGGGAAAAAGAAGAATCGGATCTAACTGACACATCTCACCTTTAGTATCCCCTGCTTCTGGAAATGTTGCTCCTTTTTCCAGTATTCCAACTACCCTGCACGGGTAAATGTAATTCCAGAAATTGATTTCCATCGTATCACCTATATGAAGGATTCCTTTATAATCATATCCAAGTAAAACAGGAATTGGATCCGACGCCTTTTCAATAGTCATATTCTCTTTTGTAAAGCCTTCTCCCTCGTCTGTCCTTAACCCAAACAGCTTATAAGCCTTAAGATCAATCTGTGCACTGGAGAAGCACAGAACACTACATGTCTCATCCCCAAAGACTGCTGATACTGATTCTGGTTGATCTTTATCAAGAAAACTTTGATAACTTCTGTCACCAAAAAGATGTTGCACCTCATCTTCTCTCAAATAGACACCCTGCTGTGTGTTTGCCGAGAACATAGGATATTCAGCAGAAGAACTAAGAGTCTCGTAGTAATTCATCATATTCCGGCATCCAGCAACAGTAGTAAAACTATTGGTAAACTCATCCCGATCTAGGCCCAAGGCCATCGTTTGCCATGAGCTGTCTCCAATATGTACATTCATATCGGAATAACGGTCTCCCAGATCAAAATAATAAGAACACATGATTACAGCCATGACAAGACTTATGGAAAGCATAAGCATTAAGAGTATATTTTTAAAGAGGCTTTTTCGGAAGCTTCGAAGAAATTCCTCCGCTATAAATTTCATTTTACGCATATCCCCCTCCTAGATCTAACCGCATATAGCTATTCGTCGGTGGCGCCTACCACCGACGAATATGTAGTTCACTCAACTATATTAATTTTTCATCCATAGTGTCTCGTAATAATCATTTAAGTCAAATCCTCCAATACCATATGCATGCCATGCATTGATTTTTCCTTCATATTGTGTAGTCGTATTCGATGTGCCATAACCATAACCATAATTCTCCTGAACCCCGATTTGAGCATACGTAACTGTATAAAGTCCTACTCCATTGTTATCATATGCTATTACCTTAGTATGACTTCGATATCCAGATGAATTATATAATCTTGAACCATATTTCGTAATATTATTACTTGCTAGTGCAACAGGTGCAATCATACATACTGCCACAAAAACTAATACAAATGTAGTAACTACTTTTTTACTTTTGAGTAATATTTTTTTCATGTTAAACCTTCTTTCCTCTTAATAAAAAGTCGTTCTAGATACTATTACACGTTAAATATAAAGTAATAATCTTGTTTAGCGCTCTTTTTAGTATTCCACTATCACATTGAAAGAACGCTATTTTAAATCATAGTCTCTGCAAATATTACAGACCTCATATACATTCTCTCACCTCTTCTCATCAAAATAATAGATACAAAAGACTATTTTTATTTAATACATGTTTCATTCAACTTATACATTACTTCAATCTCTGTCTGTTGCGAGTTCTTCTACTTTTAAAATAGGGTTGTAAAATTTTGGAATTTTCTTATATTTTAATCCCATTGATATAGTAAGTCAATCGATTCTATTTGTATACTGACACATAAACAATCTCTATATGTTAAATACTAAAGCAAATTCCAGTTTACATGACTGAGGGTGCGGACAAAATCAACCCATAAAGCGACGTAAACTCCCCCCACTAAAACAGCCCATGTCCCTCCTCTCTGGAGGCCACATGGGCCAATTCTCATCATATTCTCTTCACTTAACTCTTCTACATGCAATCCTTATCCTCATCTATACTAGTATCCTGTCGTAACACATGAATAGGATTTTTTCTTGTACATAAGTTGAGCCTCTAATATGTATCTAGCAGGGATTATTTCGAAATAATTCAATATACAGTAGCCAATCCTAGTATAACTGCGACGAAAATACTACTCATCGAATACACATAACGCAATATAGGATTTAATCTCATCTGCGGTTGCTTCTCTTACTTCACCTAAAAAGGCAGAACCATTTCCATCAATCCACCTCTTAAAACCATCAAGTTTATCCTCTGGCATAGTCTCTGTATAACTACCGATACCGGCAAACATATAGCGACAAGTAATCATCTTTGTACCTTTCAGCTCTTCCATATTTGATTCAAGGAAACTCTTCTTCCATTCTTCATATCCATCCGGACAAGCTGCAATAACGTTTCTTAAATCACGTCTAATCTGCTTTTGCATATCCGCATCCATATCCTTAAATACATAGCTTTTTTCATCATTAGCTTCTATATATAATCTATTTAAAAATATCTCTTCTTCATTCATGGAAGCAAAATCTAGAACTTCCCCTGAGAATACATTTACTTCATTCGCATATTTTCCAGTAGCAGCCTCTATATAAGCATCAACATCCTCATCATCACATCTTGTAAGTTCGACAATGTACTCTATTAAATCAACTGCAGGATTCTCCTGATTTTCATTAAGTGATTCCTCTATCTCGTCATATTCACCTAATTTAATTCCGTCAAATTCATCAATAAAACTTCTACTCATAAAATCAACAAAATCGTCATCCAAATCATCCTCAATTAATTTCTCAAATATACTTTCATCTGTAAGATAAAAATTAGGAATACCGCCATACTCTGAATTGGTAAGCCATTTTGTTACTCCATCTTTTGTAAATTTAAGCGCTACATTAACTGTACCACTTACTGGTCCACATGCCATTCCACCATTTGAACACCCACACTTAACTTCCTCAATAAAATATTTTCCCATACTATCATTCTCCTTTGCATTTTAATAATTTTCTTATTATGGGGGTGTCAAACCCCCATAAAGTGATTTAAACTAATGTAAATTCCGAAGTATACTTTCCGGAATAATTAGGTTCATAATGAGCGAGGTAAACCTCATCAACCACTGATAAAGTATCTTCGTCAACCAAGATAACTGATAAATCTCCTCTATAGGCCAAGCAATCCTTATATGAAATAATCTCTTCAAAACTCAATTTACTATTTATAACAAGAGAAATTTTTCTTTCCATCTTAGGCTCTACAAACATAAACTGTCCGAGAATACTTCTTAGATTAAATAAACCTCTTCGATTTCTATCTGCTTCAATATATTTAAAATCAAACCACCATTCTAGTATCGGTTGCCTAGAAACATGCATTGCCAAATCCGCTCTAAAGCCTCTTCTACCTATCTGGACATCATTTGCAGAGCTATATGAAATTCCCTTCTCAGCTAAAGCACGATATATAGCGCCCATACATACGGCTTCGAATTTTGTTGTAAGTTTCCTATATTCTAGATGTCTTCTTCTTGCTTCTTCACGTCTTTGTAATTCATCTTCTATCAAATCACGTCTATTATTACGTCTCTGTACAGAATCCTCTTCAAGCTCTATACCATCATATACAGCTTCTTTTATAGTTTCTTCTAAATAATCGGTCTGATAGCCCGCAGCCACCATTAAATCTTCTAATGAAATGCCATTACGAGGATTAGCTCCTGGGCTTGCCAATTTTCTCAGTATATCCGCGCTAGGCAGATACTTCTCTTTTATAATTCCAGTAATATACGAAGCCGCCACTCCGCTATCCTCTGCAGTTCTTCTAATAGATCTGTCACCAACTAACTCCTTTATAAGCGTTGCGACTTTACTGATAGCTATTTCTTTCTCAGTCTTTTCCTTCTCAATCTTATTTGACGCTTCAAACAACTCTTTTTTCTCCAAAATAATTCTCCTCCTTACGCAACCATTGTAGAAACAGATATCATTGTCCTACCAGGATTGTTCTCCATGCAATGCTTTTCTATTACTCTACTACTCAAATCATCCTCACGAATCATATCTTTGATAGCAGTTCCTCGGTTATATCCGTGTATTACATCTAGGGTAAATGCATATGGATTTATTGCGATTATGTTTTTGATATATCTCCTTGCATTTGCTCTGCTCATTCCATGCGGATCAAATTGAACTTGTGTTTTACCACTGTTATCTAATGTGACTTGCAGTCTCCACAAATCTTCACCACAAACAATCATTTTTATTCTTTCAAATACTTGTTCACAACCCATATGCATTTCCTCCTTCTAAATAATAAAATGTGATTTGCAAACTGTGTGAACAATATTTTGAACGACCTGTTTTTTTATTACCGATAGCTCAGTCAATAATCAACCTAGATAAGACAGGCAATCGGCTATAAAATTAATTTATCAGAGTTCTGTTCATTTGTCAATAGCATTTTAATTTGCTAATGAGTAGTATTTTGAACACTCAGTTTTAAATAAAACAGAAGATTATTTTACTTCCGATAAACATATCATATCACGGTATATGATATGTGTCAACAGTTTATTTCAGATTAATGAACTGTATTTTGAACATATATCTTTTCAACTATCGTAATGCTTACTACTTTGTTTTGGATGTTCAATGATCGAAAAGCGGAACTATTTTTAAGCAGTTAAGCGTCCTTTCGACATCTGGACACTCTATGATAAGTCTCTCAATAAATGATTTTGTTCGCAATCGTTCAGGAAAATTATCCCCAACTCTTCCTGGTGCACGGTGGGCAACATCTAGAAGCATTTCTTCTGTAACAAAGATATCTGGGACATATTCCAGTGACCACACAGATTTCTCCATTGCCATATCAACCATCTCTTTTGTAAGCATATTTTGAGGAATCTCTGCAAGTACTGTGCCAGTAGTTATATCACCAAAATGAAGTGCTTGTAGACATATTCGCTCAGTAAGCCTGTCCTTTGGAATATGCTTGAAGTCATAAGCTGATTTTTTTAATAACTGCATACATAATTCTTCTGTAAAGCAATCGTCCGGAATCCGTTCGACATGCATGGCACCATTTTTTACTGCTACAAGACATAGTTCATATGTCAAAAATTCTTTCGGAACTCTTCCTAACTCACATCCATTATTTCTCATTGCAGCAAGGCAAATCTCATAATCAATTAATTGTTTCGGAATTTCTTCAAAGATATACGATCCTCCAGCATGATTTAAAGCTGTAAGACATATTTCTTTGTCAATGACGTTCTTAGGCACATATTTTAGCATACTTCCCTTAGTCTGCATCGCAATTAAGCATACTTCTCTTGTACGTAATTGTTCAGGTAGATTATCCAGTAAATACCCACTAGTCTTTACTGCTTTAAGTGCCATTTCAGGTGTAACAAATTCTTCTGGAATCTCATCAATAATCCATTGATCTTTTTCGAATGCCGTCTTGCAAATATGTAAAGTCCTATATTCTGTAGGGACCCAACGCAAAGCATTTCCATCATTCTCAACAGCTAATTGACATAGTTCTTCCGTCATTAACGCTGGATTAACAAATGCAATGGTACGTGGATGACTTCTAACTACTATTTCACAAATATCATGCCACTGTAAAATATGACATAGTGAATACGTATCTTCATATTTATTATCGATATACACTAAGCCTTTTTCACGATCTGCATCTGTATTAAACCCACTACAATCTTTTTTGAATACTCTAGTAAACAATTCCGAATTCACAAACTCCAGTACCGTATCATGATCGTATAAGGAAGTATGTAATTGGCTGAGCATTTCCGGATAATCTTTAATTGCATCAGCTGTATTCTTATAACCCATTGCTCGTATACATGCCCTGCTTATTGCTACTGTATGTCCATTCTTAGGAAGATACCAAATCAACTCCGGAATTGCAGCAATCAATGGAAGATAAAACTTACCATTCTTAAAAGACTTTGGCAAAGATGCAACAGCCTCACAACCAAAATTGTTAATCACCTTAATTACAAACTCAGTCGTTATAAACTTCTCCGGCATTCTTTGAAATGCTAATGGGTTCTTTGAAGTTGCAAGTAAACACAGCTCCGATGTTATATACTTACTCGGTACATACTCCAGTGCTAGACCATTTGATGAAACTGCATACTCACATATTGTCTGATTTATGAATTCTTGTGGAACTTTAGACAAGATAAGCCCATCTGATTTACATGCTGCATTATAGACTTCTTGCGTTCTAAATTGTTCTGGAACAAAACAAATTGCTGAACCGTCATTGCTAACAGCTACCAGGCACATTTCAGCAGTGATATTTTCTTTCTTAAAAGTCTTTAGATGTCTACCACCATTATGTTGAATTGATTTGATTCGATCAGCCTCTGTCATAAAATCATCTCCATATACTCTTTACGGATCTGGGAAAGACTCTTCCCTGTCTCTTTATGAATTGCAAACTTATATGTTTCTACAGACTTCCACCCTGTAATTCTTCTAAGCCAATCCTGCATAGACATTTCTTCATTTTTAAATGTAACATGACCATTGGCAAGTAACTCTACCTCATCATCGTATCCTTTTGCAACAAGAATATCCCCGGCAGACACAGCTCCCCACTTAAGCATATCTTTTATTTTAGGAAGTACAGTTCTTTCAATAGAGCCGGATGGTTTTTTCATCTCCTTTACCCAATTATTAGGCTGCTCAATAATGTCGAACTTCGGTGCTGGCTCTGAATTACCAATTCGGTATAATTTCACTTCACAAAGAATAAATCCGATACCTTCATCAGTATGATTATTAAGCCACTCAATTGCAGCCCTATGTTCTGGACGAGCCTTTCTTACCAGCCAAATCAAAAGGTCGGCAGACTTCCCAGAAGCATATGTAATCAATTTTCCAAGATGGTCGTGGTCAGTTTCTTCTAATTGATTTTCAATGATTACACTTTTTCCTGTATCCGCATCTGTAGCAAGAATATCAACATTAAAATCACCAACGGAACTTTCAGTTTCTTCTATAGAAATATCTATTCCTACGGTCTCACTTAATACTCCGATGTTCTTTGCCAACCAAGGTGTAAAGTCATGTGCCTCGTGAGGCCATATACTTCTTAAGTCTTTTATCTCTTCAAGTGTTCCTAAATTAACCATTACACATATTCTCCCTTATTCTTCTATATCTCTATTCATTACATTAGGTATTGGCTACCCTCCAGCTCCAAATAGGTAGACCTACCTAAAATATTATTATATCACAAAATTCGTCTTTTTTCTATCTGCATAAGAACCTTTTCGGAACCAAAAATCCCGAAATTCTCATGCCTGTATGGAAGAGAACATATAATTAATTATCCGTTGTTCTATGTAACGACTACTTTATGATATTTACAAAAAATGATCTTTTTTTACATGAAATTTACACATGCATATAGTATAATTACATGTACAGTGGTACAGATGTTGTAGAACTAAGTTAACTTAATTTCTACAACAACCAAATGAAATAAAGGAGGATTTTATGAAAAAATCTTTGAAGGGAAGATTATTTGCAATAATACTTTCATTGGTAATGATATTTACATTATTACCAGTCTCAATGATTATAGCAAATGCAACAGAAACAGAGGAGTATACAGAAGGACTTTCGTTTCAGCTAATTATGAATGCTACTACTCGTGAGAACTATTATAAAGTTACTGCATACGATGGATCCGAGATGAATGTGGTGATTCCTAATTATTATATGGGATCACCAGTAAGAGATATTGGTTCTAGAGTTTTTGAAAGTAAACCAATTGTTAGTATAAAGCTACCAGAAGCTTTAACCACTATTGGTGCAAATGCATTCTATAATTGTACAAAGCTTGAAAGTATTGAATTCCCTGATAATTTGGAGAGAATTTATGGCGACAGTGCATTTTATGGATGTTCCTCTTTAAAGCAAATAGTATTTGGAAGTCACTTATATGAAATTTCCAACCAGGCTTTTTTTGAATGTACATCGCTTGAAAGCGTTTATCTTCCAGATAGTTTGACAACGCTTGGAATGAGCGCATTTATGAAGTGTTCCAATTTAAAAACTGTAACAGGAGGAAAAGGGTTACAAAGTATAGGTAGTCAGGCTTTTTCAAATTGTGACAGCTTAGAGAGTTTTACAATTGGCGATAATGTCAACACTATTGGCACAAATACGTTTTCTAATTGTATAAATTTGAAATCTATATCACTTGGTTCTGGACTAAAGTCTATTGGAAATTCAGCATTTACTAGGTGTCAGTCATTGGAACGTGTATACTTTAATAATGGCATAGAGACTATTAAAAACAATGCATTTAATTATTGTAGCAAACTCAAAGAAGTATATTTTCCAGCGACTTTGAATTCCATTGACTACTACGCATTTAATGGCTGTGAATTACTAACCGATGTATATTTCAGAGGTACTGAAGCTCAGTTTGCTGAAATTGAGATTAATCCGAATTACAACGATTATTTATTGAATGCAACAATACATTATAATTTTTCTTGTTCTCACGGTAATATAACTACAATACCAGCCATCGAGCCAACTTGTGAGAAGAAAGGATATACTTCAGGTCAGAGTTGTGAGTTGTGTGGTCAGATAATTGTTGAGCCACAGGAACGGCCTGCTTTAGGGCATGAATGGAATACTGTAACATACAATTGGAGTCAAGATAACTTATCATGTCAGGCAACAAGAGTGTGTAAAAGAGATGCTACTCATATAGAAACAGCCATTGGAACAGTTTCTAAGCAACAAATAAAAAATCCTTCGTGTGAAGAAGAAGGAGTAATTGAATGTAATGCAACTTTTATGGAAAGCTGGGCTACTAGCCAAACAGCAACTATTATGCTCCCGGCAATAGGGACACATTCTCTTCAAAAGCATGATGGTAAAAATGCAACATGTACTGAAAACGGAGTAAAAGAGTATTGGAGCTGTAGTGTATGTAATAAGAATTATTCAGATGCTGAAGCAAAAAGTGAAATTACTGATCCTATTAATACTTGGAAAGTGATTAAGGCAAAGGGACATAAGTTGTCATGGTACCATAAGGATTCATTCGGAAAAGATGCATATGATCTTATATGCTTAGAGTGTAAGAAGAACTTTGGTCGAGGTTACAAGAATTCTGATGGATATTATTATATCTATGATTTCAATTCAACTAGAGTTCGTCAGCATCTTGTATATGATAAAAACGCTCAATTAATTCGAACTGAATCTTGTAAAGCAGTAAGTTGGACTCATAACGATGAAAAAACACACGATGCAGTTTGCAAATGTCATCTTATTTTAGCGGAAGCGGAAGCGCATAGGATTGTGCAGATTGTTACACCCGCAACGTCAAAGTCTGATGGGTTTATTAAAAAAACTTGTAGCAAATGTGGTTTCGTGAACTATTCTACAATAAAGAAGATTAAAACAATATCTTTAAAGTATACTTCTACAACATATACAGGCAAGAATCTTAAACCAGGAGTTACTGTAAAGGACGCAGCTGGAAAAACTATTTCAAGTAGCAACTACACAGTTACATATTCAAATAATAAAAATGTTGGAACGGCAACGGTAACAATTAAGTTTAAAGGTAAATATTCAGGAACAATAAAAAAGACGTTTGCTATAAATCCAAAGACTACAACAGTAAAGAAATTAAAAGTTGCATCAAAGAAGCTCACCGTATATGTAAATAAGCAAACTTCACAGACAACAGGATACATCGTTCAGGTTGCAAAAGATAAGAAATTTACAAAAGGATCGATTACAGCAACTATCAAAAAGAATACCTCTACTTCAGTCACAATAAAATCCTTAAAAGGCAAAACTAAGTACTATGTGAGAGTACGTACCTTTAAAACTATTGGAAAGAAAAAGTTCTATTCAGGCTGGAAGGTATATTCAAAAACTGCAACAACCATAAAATAGTAAATAATGTATCTTTAGGTACAAAGGCGTCTATTTAAGTAGACGCCTTTGTGAAGTGGCATTATCGTAAGAAGGTATTGGAATCGCCCTCTTAAGTATATGCCTATTTTTTGACTAGGTGAGGCCATGTTCAAGATAAGTTTTTGAAGGGGGGAGAATGCGAAAAAAGGTATTTTATGGGAGGGTAATTTGCGTATGAATAAACTTTACCTAAAATATTTATATCTTATATAGGAATTGATATCCTCAACAATTTACATTTTATAGCTCCGCAACAATAATATTAACTCCATATTCTGTTAACTTTTTATATATTTCACTGTTAATATTAGAATCCGTAATAATTCCTGCTACATCCTTTGCATGAGCATAATCAATAAGACTATATGTGGAAAATTTTGTGGAATCTGCTAATACATATGTTTTAGCTGCAGATTCAATCACGCTTTTTTTTATACCTGTTTCAGAAGTATTACCAACATATAGAAAACCATCCTCACCAATTGCGTTAGCACCCAAAAATGCGACATCCACTTTCAAATGGTGCATCTGCTCTACAGCTAAAGCCCCTCTTGTAGAGTGCGTATTTTTCTCCACATCGCCACCAATTAATAAAACTGAAATAGAGTCATGATTAATGAGTTCATTCGCTATATTTAATCCATTGGTTACTACAGTAAACATATCATCATATAAAATATGTTTCGCAACATTTAAAGTAGTAGTTCCAGAATCTATAAATAATTTACTTCCCTGTTTCAACAATGATAATGCCTTTTTTGCTATCGCTATCTTGAGATTTTCATTTCGCATAATACGTTTTTCATAAGGAGTTTCACCTACACGATTATCATCAACCATCATGGCTCCACCATGAGTACGTACAATGTCATACTTTTGTGAAAGACTTTCCAAGTCTCTTCTCACAGTCATATCTGTAACATTAAACATTCGACAAAGTGTATTAATTTCTACTGAGCCATCCCTCTGTAATAACTCATAAATTTTCTTAAGTCTTGTATCTTTTAGCATGTGATTCTCCTCTCTCCCCAATAATTGCCTATTGCGACCTGCTCTACTATAAATATTCATTATATATCTAACAATATAAATGGTCTACTCCTTATAATATTACATAAAAATGATAAATAAAACAAGAAAAAATAGGAATATGGCAAGTCGTAATTTACATTATTACCCACCATATACCCTTTTTTCTATTAAAATAAACTAGCAATATCGTCAAATATAATACCTAAACCATAGGCTCCAGCATCTGGATATCCTATACTTCTTTCACCTACCGTACCGGCTCTTCCCATTCTTGCAACTATTTTTTTAGTCTCTTTGGCACCATCCAAAGCTGCTTTTGCTGCTTTTTTCATAATATCTATTAGATCAGCATTCTCAGAAGCCATACTACTCCAGGTGTTTGCACACGGAATCAAAGCATCAATCAAAGTTTTATCTCCAAGTACGGCACCTCTTCCAAAGGAACGTTCGCCCGTTACTTGAATCCCTTTTACAGCTGCCTGTAACATTTCTGCAATCTCAGTTGCAGATAGATTTGACTTACCATAAGCTTTCCTTCCAGCTGCCCGAAATGCTGAACCCCATATTGGTCCGGATGCCCCTCCGCAATGCTCCATGATAACCAAGGCACAAGATTCTAAGAATCTACCAATATCCTGAGTATCATTTTCTAGTATTCCTTTCCATTCTCGCTTTAACTGTTTAAACCCTTTGGCAATGCTCATTCCAAAATCTCCATCACCTGCATGAGAATCCAATTCACAGAAAGGAATTTCATTGGTTATTATACATTCACTCATGCGATCCACAATATAGATAATATTGTTAAGAGATAGCGAGTTATTTATGATTTCTTTAAATGAATCAGGAGTCTCTACCTTGAAATTCGCCTCCAAGGTGTCGCTACTACTACTTAAATCATCCATAAAGTTTATTGTATCTCTTTGTTCTTGTACACAAAGAGCAGGCGTTTCACATGGCTGTTCCAAAAACATTTTTAATTCTTCATCTAATTTAATAATAGAGATCGAAGCACCTGCCATATCTATACTGGTCATATAGTTTCCAACAAAGCATCTGCTTATCTTAAAGTTCTTATGTTTTAGTATTCTCAAAACAGAATTATTCAAGAGATACAGTTCGTGCACTGGAGTACTACCAAAACCATTGATTAAAACAGCCAACTCATCTCCTTCTACATCTAATAGATCTTTTAGAATAGCAGACACCATTCTATTGGCCAACTCTTCAGCATTAATTAACTTTTCTCTGTGAATACCAGGTTCTCCATGAATTCCCACACCATATTCTATTTCATTCTCGCCAAGATGAAATGTAGGAGACCCCTTCGCAGGTACAGTACAAGATGACAATGCAAACCCTATACTTCTTGTATTTTTTATTGCTTTTTCCGCAATTTGTTTCACCTGCTTCAGATCGTAGCCATATTCAGCCGCTGCCCCAGCAATTTTATGTACAAAGATAGTTCCAGCTACACCACGTCGTCCTACCGTATATAAACTATCCTGCACTGCAATATCATCATCCACTCGAACATATTCAACCTGAATCCCGTCTTCTTTAGCAAGATATGCTGCATTCTTGAAATTCATCATATCTCCACTATAATTCTTTACTATTAAAAGAGTACCTTTTTTACCAGAATTATTCTTTATTGCCTGATATACTTGAACTTGCGAGGGAGAAGCAAATATGTCACCACATACTGCAGCATCTAACATTCCTTTTCCAACATATCCAGCATGTGCAGGTTCATGTCCACTGCCACCGCCACTAATCAGACTTACTTTATTCTGATTTTGATTTTTCCTTGAAATAATTTTGTATTTAGGATCAAATTCCAATTCCGGATGAGCTAAAATCATCCCATGACACATTTCTGCAACCATCGTTTCTGGACTATTCATGATCTTCTTCATCTTTATCCCCATGCCTTTCAATTTTGCCTTTTATGCAACTTTTGAAAATACAATTTTACTTGTTTTGAAATACTTCAATGATGTGTTTTGCACGTTCTTTCATAATCTTTTTAGCATTTGCCGCTATTTCATGATAGTATATTGGTACTTTAGAATTTACAATCTGTGATTCAATACTCTCATTAGGAGAGGTAGCAACTCCAGTAAAATAGTTAAACTTTCTAATACCTGCATTAATAGCACTTTTAATCTGAATTTCATCCACTCCAGTTGTGCCATGCATTACCAAACCAACTTCTGGTATCAGGCTGTGAATCTTTTTTACTAATTCGATATCTAAAACCGGCTTCTCTACAAAGAAACCATGAACCGTACCAAAAGATATAGTCAACATATCAACTTTTGTCTTCTCGTAGAACTCTTTGGCTTCTTTTGGCACTGTATAGTACTGTTCAATATTATCAATACCTACACCGAATTCTGTGCATCCTCCAATCCCTTCAATATTACTAGGCATTCTACCTACCTCTGCCTCAACTATAATTCCCATAGAGTGTGCAATATCAACAAACTTTTTTACTTCCTCAACGTTTTGTTCAAATGGAAGAGAGGAACAATCATACATAATCGAAGTAAAACCATTACGAACAGCTTTCATCACATAATTTATATCAGTGCCATGATCCAAATGTATAATAACAGGTACTTTTGCCTTATCAGCAAATCTCACCATTAAGGGACCAAACAGATCAATTGGTGCGAAAGCTTCATGTGATTGAGCGTGACTAAGCATAACTGGAGCTCCGACTTCTTCTGCCGCCTCAATCACCGCTTGGATTCCTTCCAATGTTGTTGCATTAATACCTGCAATCGCATAATTATTTTTTTCTGCATCATCTAATATCTCTTTCGGGTTTGCTAACATGATAAACCTCCTAGTTTTATATAGTCATAGTCTCTCTTTACCAATTCTAAAAGTTAAACTATGCTGTTTAAATTTTTTGAAGTTCTTACTTTTACCATCCTTCCATAATTTGTTATTTCCGTAAAATAAAAAGGTTAAATGAACTTTTGTAAATAGTCTATCTTCTATTTTAAATTGTACATTAATCTATATATTCTTTTGTATTTCTGATAGTGCCTCATATACTTCTGATTCCTATCTGGATTAGGTACATATCTCTTCTTTATTTTAATCATTTTCCCAATAGCTTCTTCTAAAGTTGTAAAAGCTCCTACTGCTGTTGCTGCAAGCATTGCACACCCTAATGTTCCTGACTCATTATTATCCAATGTAATCATTTCTATATTAAAAATGTCAGCTCTCAGCTGTAGGGTATAGTCTGAGGCAGACCCACCACCAGTTACAAAGATTGATTTTGTATCCTTGTGACAGGGTTTCAACTGTTCGTAGGCCATAAGCATCTGGAAAGCAATACCTTCTTTGATTGCCTGATATATCTCATAAGGTGTGGTATGTATCGTAAGCCCCCATATTAGACCTTTAGCATCATAATCAACATTAGGATTCCCTGAAGAACCAAATTGAGGGAGTACCACTAACTCTGATGGATTATTAGATAACCTCTCATCCATGTGTACAAAAAAGTTTTCATTTTTGTTCTTACAAATATCACGAATCCCACTAAATAAATTGTCTTTGGACCAATTAATCAATGCACCACATGTTGTAACCTCAATTAATGTTAAGTAAGTATCCGGAAATACATAGGGAACACAGCTGAGGTGATTCTCAATCATATAAGGTGAACGCATCAATTCAGGAAGCATAAATAGCATTACTTCGCATGTCCCTTGACCATCTTCCCCCTGATTTGTGGAGTATAAACCACTTCCAAGTGCTGCACAATTTTGATCATGTCCACAAGCAACTACAATCGTATCTTTTGATAATCCAAGTGTTTCAGCCATCTCAGATGTAACCACACCGACTATGGTACCAGACATAACTGGTTCAGATAACATGTTTACGGCAATACCTGCGTATCCCAAAAGCCTTTCTGACCATTCTTTCTTCTCTATATCAAATGCCATACTTCTTGATGCAGAAGAATAACTTACCTTTCTTTCACCAGTTAGTTGATATCCAATATAATCTTCAAAGAAAAAAACAAACTTGGATAATCTAAAAACATCTGTATTTTCATGCATCCACATAAGTTTCGGAAGAGAATACATCTCACTCAAAGGAAGCCCTGTTATATTCATAATTTCTTCTTTGGAGATAAGTTGCTCTAATTTACTGCATTCCTCAATACCAGTTTTATCTCCAGTTACCATTGAATCACACAGTACATCACCTAGTTCATTAATACAAATGACTGACTCTCCTAAACTTGCAACAGAAAGTGCTTCTATTTTTTCTGGACATTTTGTACATGTTTCCTTAATTACCTCCTGTACATTCTTCCAAACCATTACTGGATTAAGCATTCTATGGCCTTCTGTACCTACTTCCCTATATTCTCTTTTACTATGTGCTATAATATTACCTTTTAGATCATATACTTGCATTTTGCATCCACTTGTACCAACATCAATCCCAGCAAATGCCAATCCTGTCACCTCCTGTAAATCTTATCCTTATTCGCTTACTTTTGTTCTTTTAAAAATATCTATATATACCGCAAGCAGTACAATAACCCCTTTTACAACTAACTGATAAAACGAATTAATATTTAGCAGATTGAGGCCATTACTGATTACTCCAATAATTAAAGTTCCAATTACAACTCCACCTATTTTACCCACACCGCCTGTCATACTAACACCACCAAGAACGCAACCAGCGATAGCATCTAATTCACCACCAGATTGTACTGATGGTTGCCCAGAATACATTCTCGCTGCAAGAATTACACCTGCAAAGCCTGACATAAATCCTGAAATAGTGTAGACAATGATTTCTATTTTCTTAATTGAGATACCTGAGAATTTCGCTGCCTCTCTATTTCCACCAAGGGCATACACATATGTACCAAATTTACTCTTGTTCAATACAATAGAAATGATTCCAACAAAGAAAATAAGATAGATAATTGGAAGAGGTATGGCTCCTAAATATCCCGTACCAATACTTGCAAAAGCTTCATCCATACATCGAACCGGCAATCCACCACTATAGATGTAGGCAATTCCCCTGACAATATTCATCGTACACATGGTAACAACAAATGGCGCAATACCTGTTTTAGCAATAACGGTTCCATTAATAAATCCTACTAAAACACCTGATAATATACCAAGTAGTGCTGCCAAAGGAATTGGTAAACCAGAATTGATCAGACCTACGCATAATGTTCCGCTTAATGCAACAACTGAACCAACAGAAAGATCAATACCTCCCAAGATAATAACCAATGCCATACCGAGGGCCATTGTAGTATTAGTAGAAATCTGTCTACCAACACTCAACCCATTATCCACAGTCAAGAAAACCGGTGACATAAAGGAAATAATCGTACCTATAGCTAACAATGCCACTAAGATACCAGCGTTTTCTACCAGAAAACCAATTGCTCCACCTCTATACTTTAATTTCTTTATTTTATCTTTCATTTTCTTTTCCTCCTGTAGCAAAAAACATAAGACGTTCTTGCGAAAAATCGTCTTTTTGTAATTCTCCAGTAATTCTACCTTGTGATACTACATAAATTCTGTCACACATATTGATTAATTCAGGCAACTCAGAAGAGATGAGAATAACCGCCATTCCTTTTCTAGCTAATTCATCAATAATCTTATATATTTCTGCCTTAGCTCCCACATCCACACCTCTAGTCGGTTCATCCAGAATTAAAATATTAGGTGACGTTGCTAACCATTTTGCCAAAACCACCTTCTGTTGATTTCCACCAGAGAGCTTTCCTATTATCTGCCTAGAAGTCGGAGTTTTGATTGAAAACGCTTTAATAAATGTATTTACTATTTCGTTCTTTTTCTTATTGTTTACTGATATACCCTTTTTGTACTTATTTTGAACTGTTAAAGTCAGATTAAATTCTACTGAATTTTTTAGAATAAGGCCTTCTTTTTTTCTATCTTCTGGAATCATTGCAATTTTATATTTCATAGCATCTTTTACGTTTTTTACTGTTACCTCTTTCCCATCAACAAAAATCTGGCCTGATTCTGCTGTATCTATTCCAAAAATAGCTTTCATGATTTCGCTTCTACCTGCACCTACTAATCCAGCAAAACCAACTATTTCGCATTTTCTTATATTAAATGAAATATCTTGAAAAGTTCTTTTTTTATTCAAACCTTTGACTTCAAAAGCAACATCTCCGCTAGTGTGATCCGTCCGATTGTAATACTGTGTCAACTCTCGACCAACCATTAATCTTATCAGTTCATCCATAGACGTATCTTTTGTTACTTTTGTATCAACATATACCCCATCGCGCAAAACACTAATACGGTCGGATATAGCAAATAATTCATTTAATTTGTGAGATATATAGATTACACTTACGTTTTGTTGTTTCAATCTCCTAATAATTTCAAATAAATGTTCTACTTCTTTTTCTGCCAAAGATGATGTAGGTTCATCCATAACAATTATTTTAGCTTGAAATGATACTTCTTTTATAATTTCAACCATCTGCTGTTG
The DNA here is from genome assembly GCA_023411225.1 of Bacillota bacterium. Taxonomy (GTDB): domain Bacteria; phylum Bacillota; class Clostridia; order Lachnospirales; family Lachnospiraceae; genus KM106-2. The sequence goes on along the minus strand of JAEYPA010000147.1, from coordinate 2,980 downwards.
AGCAATGGATAAATTTCTTACATTCTTTGTTACATCAATATCTAATCCAAATGCATTCACCATTTCAGAAGCTTCTTGGTTCATTTTCTTAATATCTTTCATGCCAAATTTATTGATTGGTTCCCTACCCAAAAAGATATTCTGTGCAATACTGATGTCTTGAACAAGAACAATTTCTTGATGAATGATACCGATTCCTTTTTTCTGCGCATCCTTAACGCCCTCAATATCAGTCTCACTTCCATTAACCCATATTTTCCCACCATCTGCTTTATATATTCCACCTAAAATCTTTATCAAAGTGGATTTTCCTGCTCCATTTTCACCTAACAGGGCATGACATTCTCCTTCATTCAAAGTAAAATTCACACCTTTTAAAGCATAAACGCCAGCAAAGTGTTTTTCAATTCCTTCCATTTTCAACACAACACTACTGTCCATAACTGCCCCCGCTTTCTTTACAGGGGAGGAGGGACCGATAACTTATCGCCCTCCTCTCCAATTAAATATTAGCTATTAATGATGTACTTACTGCCATCCATCTGTTCCATACTTAGATACATTTTCTGCATCAATTCTAAACGTATCAACTTTAATATCAGACTCTATTTTGCCACCATCAAGAACAGTTTTCATATTAGAATAACTTGTATTTGCTAATCCTACAGGAGACTGAGCAGAAGTTACATCTAATGTTCCATCTACAAGTGCTTGCTTACCATCAGGAGAGCCATCAACACCATATACCTTAATACCATCTTTACCAACAGCCTTGCCTGCTGCTTTTAGTGTAGCAATGATACCTAAAGCCGTTGGATCATTAATCCCATAAAATGCTTGAATATCTGGATTAGCTTGTAACATATTCTCAGCTATAGGCATAGCTTTTTCAAGGGATGCTTGTGCATCCTGTTGTGCACAAATTTCAAATTTCTCGGTCATACCTTTATCTTTAATTGCTTTCATAAATCCTTCAAAACGATCCACACATGCTACCATTGTTGGCGAATCAATAATCGCAATCTTAGCACCATCTGGAAAATCTTCCATCATAGCTTCTCCTATAATATAACCAGCATTAAAATTATCAGAAGCTACGTTAGCAGCAACCAATTCTACATCACTTACAGGGTTATCAATTGCAATAACTGGAACACTTTTAGCTTTTGCAGATTCAAGAACAGTCTTTACCCCATCAGAATCTACTGCTAAAAGAAAGATACCAGCTACACCTTGAGTAATTGCATCTTCAATTTGAGAGATTTGGGTTGACTGATCATATTGTGGATCGTATGTAATCAATTTATGTCCTTCTGCTTCACAGGCTTTCTTTAATGCATCGCCAATTGTTGTCATAAAAGGATTGTTTAATGTTGAGGTACAATATGCAAAAGTTAATCCTTCTTTACCAGAGTCACCTTTTTCATCCTCTTTAGGTGTTGTTCCCGGTGTTGCCACTGGTGTTACCGTTGTTTTTGTTCCATCTTGCGGAGTCTTATCTGTTTTATTCTCTTGAGCGGAGTTTCCACATCCTACTAATAAAGCAGAAACCATTACTACACTTAATAAAACACTTAAAAACTTTCTCATCATAACCTTACCTCCATAAATGTTGTTTTTTATTAACATTATCAAACATAATACAATATTAACTTCTCATTTGTTTATATATGTTTGAATGTGTTTATATAATATCATCTATATAAACATTTGTCAACATAACTTGATTGAAGAATTACACTTTTTTTGTGCATTTGTCACAATATCTATTCAGCAGAAGAGTATTTCTATTTTCCTGGCCTTACAAGAGGTTTTGTCACACTACAAGAACTACTATACGATCTCAAAGGTTGTAAGCTAATTCGTTTTTAGATACAAAAAAAGGAGCTAGTTCAAAAAGGCTAGCCCCTAATCAATAATTATCCTAAATATGGTTCTCTGATGTTTGTATCTAACAGTGGACACGAAAAGTTTAACACGATAAAATTAGCTTCATGAAAGGTGTTTGTTAGATAATGTCCAAGAATAATAGTTTCGCAACATCCGCTAGAACATTACTGGAATTTACTTTTTCTTTTAACCAAGTTTCCAACCATTATCTTTGTGATATATCATTTGCTTTGTCATACCACCATCTATACAAATATTCTCTCCATTGATAAATCCTGCCTTATCAGAGCAAAGATACAAGACGGCATTTGCAATATCTAATGGATTACCAACTCTTCCAGATGGTTGTTGATATGCATCTGGGCCATCATATTCTGCATAATTCGTATCAATCCAACCCGGAGAAACCGAATTCACTCTGACCTTCCCGGCAAAGCTCATCATAAGAGAGTGCGTTAATGCGGATATGCCTCCTTTGGCAGCGCTGTAACTTTCTGTTTGTGCCTGGCTCATGCGATCTCTAGATGATGAAATATTAATAATTGACGCTCCCAAACTGAAATACGGTGCAAACAGCTTACTTAGGTAGAACGGTGCTGTCACACCGACCGCAAGTGCATATTCAAATTCCTCATAAGTACATTCATCAACACCTTTCATAAGTGGTAACGCATTATTTATTAAAACATCTATATGACCATATTTTGAAATTATATACTTGGCGAATTCTTCAATATCGGCTTTTTTTGAAAGGTCACCTACAAAGTAATCGCCTTCCATAATATCAATTATTTCTACTATAGCACCATTCTTTACAAACTCTTCTGCTATACATTTACCTATTCCTTTTGCTCCACCTGTTACGATTACTACTTTATTATTCATCATTATTGTATCAACATCCTTTTACTAAGTATTTCACTAACCTTTCAATACGAAGGCTTCAATATTATTTTTACAGATCTTCTGTCTACTTTCAGGTCATACTGCTTTTTTAGAAGTCTTACGATTTCCTGTTGCTAGATGGAATGTTCTTCATCAGTGTACTCTTCTAATAACCTCAAAATAAGAATATTTAGCTGCTTCCATG
>JAEYPA010000092.1 GCA_023411225.1 Bacillota bacterium | reverse complement strand
GAATGGTAAGTGAGGTTAATAAAATGAAGACCAAAAAAGAGGTTCCCTATTGTATAAATAACTTCTAAAAAAAGGAAGTAAAGATATACAACTGAATGAGAGAAGACTGCACATTCGTTGGATGCATAATGCTGTTATTTTTTAAAGAAAGTCATAAAAGTTATGTGGCTATGTGGCAGAGAGAAAATGAATAATACGCCTAAATAGAGTAAAAAACAAGTAAAATTGACAAATTAATGCAATATTATTATAATGTTTGTATGTAATATTCGAACTATCTTCATATACAGTGTATAAAGGATTAGGGATTTCTTATGATTGAGCTATTTGGTAATCAGGATACATAGAATTTGATGAATTAGTCAAAAAAAGGGAGAAAGCGAAAGCGAACAATACGACGTGATTACTATAATGACAATAATAAATGATAGGTGGTATATCAGAATGGAAATTTGTTTTAGACACAGTATCGCATTGGTAAAGGATATCTCAGAATCAAAGCATTTTTACAAGAATGTCATGGGGCTGAAGATTAGTAAGGAATATGATACAGTTATAATGTTTGAGAATGACTTTGTGATTCATAGAGCAGATGTGTTTTATGAATATATTAATAAGCCCTATCCTGGCAAAAAGATGGGTTGTGATAATGTGGACTTTTATTTTACTACTTCGGATATAGATGGTTTTCAGCAAAAATTAAAGGAAGAGAATGTAACTTTTATTCATGAAATTAAGCAGTGTGATTGGGGAGAAAAGGTTATCCGAATTTATGATCCTGACGGATATATTGTAGAAATAGGGGACGCACATCTAGATTATTAAACTAATGAAAGCACATAACATATATGAGGTAGATGAGTAGCCGACGGGGTTTAAATGATTATCTTATACAAGCAGTAGGTTGACTTTTGAACAATTCTCGCTGTACAAGTGGGATAAAACGTGTGGTGGTGATTTGTGAAAAATATTTTTAAATTGAGAGAATGATGTTATTATGGGAGGATTTAAATGCGTAAATTTAATATACGTAAGCTGAGATTCTTGATTTTTTTACTATTAATAGTGGTAGGCATTGTTTATATTGCATTTCCCATAGCAGTAGGATGGTACGCAACATGGCGTCATCCGGCGAAAATTGGACAAATGCCTGAAGGATTTAACAATCTAGAACTTACTACTTCTGATGGCATTAAACTTGCTGCTTGGTATGCTCCTCCGGAAAATGGAGCAGTCATTTTACTTCTCCATGGGAGTACTAGTTCACGTAATAGTATCGATAACTATGCAAAAATGCTTTCCAACAATGGTTTCGGGGTATTGGCTTTTGACTTGCGGGGGCATGGGGAAAGCGGAGGTAAAGGAAATGCTTATGGATGGAATGGGTTGCTTGACGTTGGTGCTGCAATGGATTTCCTCAAAAATCAGGCAGATGTCAAGTTGATTGGTGGTCTAGGGTTATCATTGGGCGGAGAGATATTACTGAGCGCTGCATCAACATACCCGGAAATAAAAGCTGTTATCAGCGATGGTGCGACATATCGTTCAATTGATGATTATCTCATTTTGCCCTCACGTCGGAACCTTATACGTAGTTGGACTACCCGTTTAATGTATGCCTCAGTACAGGTTTTTAGTGGAGAGACTCCACCTCTCAAAATGATGGATTCCATGAAAGAAGCACAAGATACTAACTTTTTTCTGATTGCTGCAGGAGATGTAGATAAGGAGATTGAATACAATACCTGTTATCGTGATGCTGTAGGTGAAAGGGCAGAACTTTGGGTTGCACCAAAGGTAGGGCATATCGATGCTTATAATTGTTATCCTGAGGAATACGAAGAACTTGTCATATCGTTTTATAAAAAATCATTACTCAGTATAGAGGGATAGGGTTCATGTTGAGCTGAACATGTTTTAAAGTAGAAACCGAGAAGACATCCTATAACATAAAACTTATAATATACATTTTTGAATATCTTTAAGAAATATCCTACCTACTATACTTGGAAAGGTATGGTTAATTAGGTGCAACACCTAAGAGGACAGGATTATCTGAAAATAAGAAAGAAATGTATTATACTGAGTGATAAGGGGATATTGATTAGGAAGCAGGGGAATATATGGCGTTTAGTAAAGAAAACACAGAGACTTTGAATCGACTAGTAGGCGATATTGATGAAAATACAAGAAATCAAATATATGAAAACATTGATTGCTTTTTACATCCATTGGTCAGCATGTTTCTTCCATCCAGAGGACTGTGTAAGTATGCTATTACACCAAGTCATACTCACCCTGCATATTCATTTATTTACTATCTTGAATCCTACACTGAGTTTATTATAGAAGGAAAGCATGTACTCTATGAGTTTTCTGATGGAAAAAACTTAGTTGCTTTGTCCCCGAACATAATTCATCAGGAACCAAAGAAAGAGGGATTTAAGTGTTATATAGCAATAATGATAGACAAGGGATTGTTTCAAGAGATCTTTCGACAATATTCAGAAGCATTACCTATATTCTGTGGTGAGCGATTTATGCCTCACGCAGAGTTGTTAGGCCTATTAAAGTGTTTTATGCTGGAGGCTGGTGAATTGGAGTGTAGTAATGTGGATTACTTAAATCAACTTGCTATGTCAGTAGTGCATTTGATAGTGCGGACTGTCCTTAATCATACTTCTCAAATTATCCCATTATACAATCGATTTGAGATAAACCGTGCTATAGCGTATATGACTAGTCATTATAATGAAAAAATAAAGCTAGAGGATTTGGCCGTACTATCGAATCTTTCTTCTAGCCATTTTACTAAGATATTTAAAACAGTTACCGGAGAAACACCTATTGACTATCTGAAAAAGTTACGATTAAAAAAAGCACACAATATGTTGTTTAGTAATATAGATAATATTACGGAGATTGCACTTAAATGCGGATTTAGTACTCCTTCATATTTTACCTCCTGTTTCACAGAAGAGTATCATATGTCTCCGATAACATTTCGTCAAAAGTTGCTGCAGCAAAAATCAGAGAATATTGATAAAACTAAGTAATATTCTGAAAGTAAATTGTCTATTTTATGTATAAAATAGGCTCTAAAATAAAAGGAGGAAATACATATGAATGAATTAATGAAAGATATTTTGGAGTTTGCTAATCAAAATCCGAGTAGCTGGCTCGCAACTTGTGAGGAGGATCAGCCTCATGTACGTGGCATGTTATTGTGGTTTGCTGATGAGACCGGATTTTATTATCATACCGGTAAGTCAAAAAGCCTATATAGTCAGATTATGAAGAATCCAAAGATGGAAGCAGGATTTATACGTAATGCAGATAAGCCTGATTTTGAAATGCTTCGTGTTACTGGAACTGCTGAAGTAGTAGAGGATGAAGATTTGGTAAGCCGATTAAAAGAGGAACGTGCTTGGTTATTTGGAAACATCGAGCGTGCCAATTCAGATACTCATGTTGCAATATTTCGTATAGTAAATGCTTCCGCCTATATATGGAATATGAAGTGGAATTTAAAAGAAGGAGAAGCTCCTAGAGTACAATTCTAGAGTAACGGAATTGTTACTGAAGTCAATGGCCATCGAAAGATGGCCTTTTTTGTGGGATTTAGATGAAACAATAAACTTCCTGCTATTTTACGGGTGGTCATGATTTGAAGGAGAATAAAGAAATTGTAGTTAATTGCAAATATATGTTTGACAAAGTAAGAGAATTGTAATATAACATTGATATAAAATATAACAGCGTTATGAAAAGAGGATGTTATGGGTAGAGATGCACAAAAAGAACGAAGTGAATCTGTTAGGAATTTAATTATTCAAACAACAATTGAATTAATCAAGGAAAATGGAATGGAAGCTGTATCCATACGGAACATTGGAAAAAGGATGGGATATACAACAGGTGTTATTTATTATCATTTTAAGAATAAGCAGGAAATCATTGATTCTATTCATGATATGGCTAACAAGGAGATTATTCACATTATTCAGAATAATGATGGATCAAACAAGGGAACAATTGACAATATTAAATCAATCTTTCATAAAGTGATGGAAATCGCGCTAAAGGATAAAGATATTTTTGATTTAATAATGATAGATAAGTATTCTGTTAGAAAGGAACGTATCAATCCTTGGCTAAGTATGATAGAAGAAGCATTACAACAAGGAATCGAGAAAGGGGAATTAAGGGATATTGATGTAAAACAAATAGCTTTTTGCATATGGAGCGCATATATTGGCTTCTTTTATATGATGGGAAAAGTGGATGAAACAGATATAGTTAATACAGAGGATTCCTTTCATACAATGACACAAATGATAGCAGAAGGAATAGAAGTCAAGAATATTAAGGAGGTTTAGAAATGAAATATGTGTTACCATTTCATTTTGTATTCGAACCAATGAGAAGACTGGCTGTAATTAGCTTCAAAGGGAATAAAGAATTTGAGGGTTTTGAACCACAGCTCTTTGATGATCCAATTAATGGAAAGGGAATTCGCCTATTACGGTATAGAAAAGATAGAAAAGTCGATGTATATTATGAAGAAGGTGTAATACCGGATCAAAATCTTAGTATTGGCGCTGGAATCAATGAAATGAAAATGACTTACTTTGAACAGAAGGCATTTGAAATAACAGAACAGGGGCTACAGTTACACCTTAGTTTCACAGATTCTCAAGGAAGAAAGAATGAGTTACGAGTGATAGAAAAAAGCACTGAGAAATATCCTGTTCCGTTTTTAGCTCCAATTGGTAGTGTAATTGAAAAACCAAAGAAATTGTTATTTGTTTATTTGACAGATGCTGATTTTGTATATTTTAAGAATACACAAATCAATTGCTCTTTAGGGGGGCAAGTACTTGAAGTTTTAGCACTTCCAATTATAATTAAGGGTCACCGCACCTATATGGTGAGATATTGTTCAGAGATGAGTACTGTAGCGCTTAACAGTAATGGTACAAATCCATTATGTTTTAAAGGAGGACCGGGAAAGAAAGTAATACTTGGGAATACAGTAGTCTCATGTAACGAACGTGGAAAAGTGGAACAGATACAGTTAGGTGAGGGTGTACATAGTGCGAAGTTATATTTTCCGGAAGGTTTTCCTAATTTACTAGATTTGCCTGAACATCAGTGTATAAAGGGCAATTTTGAAATACATATATCTTCTGATAAAATTACAGAGGGACAGTACCATTTAATAAGAATTGGGGATAAGGCTCATGTTGAGCTGAATCAATTTGAAAAGTGGAAACCGAGAAGATATCCTATGGCTTATAAACTATTATTTTCATTTGTGAGTATCTTCAAGAGATGGCCAACTTATTTCAGATGGAAGGGTATTATAGATTTAGGTGATATACCTAAAATGACAGGAATTTGGGAAAATAAGATAGATCGCAAAACAAAAGTAATTTAGAAGAGATGCTTGGAAATTAGCTTACTCTATTGTTACAATTTTAGACAGAAAAAACTATCATAATATGTTATAATATACCAAATTAGAACTATCAGTGGATGGCTTGCCAATATTGTTGAGATACCCATTTGGTTTACTCATGCTTTAACAGATCATATAGTAAAGAAGTTACTCTTTTTTAAATGGTTGTCTAAACAAAGCAAGAAATAGTAAGAAAGGATTGTGAAGGAGGAAGATATGAATGCTTAGAATTGGTGAATTTGTGGAATTGTCATCCATTAGTATTAATATGTTAAGGCATTATGATAGAATTGGTCTTCTTGTTCCTAGCTATATAGATGAAGCTAGTGGATATCGGTATTATGATAAAGAACAGCTGATACAAGCCAATCAGATTATCGCTTTAAAGGAGATGGGGTTTGGTCTGGAAGACATACGTAAGATTATGTCGCAATCGCAGGCTGATATTAATTCTTTTTTGCAGGAGAAACTGCACAGTAAATATGAGGAACTTGAAAAGACGAAAAGACAGATCGAGCACATTAAATCCGTAATGAATTTAGAGAATGCAGAGGAATATGCATTAAACATAGTGCGTAAAAGAATGCATGCCATGTGGGTGGCAAGCCTTTGTGGTGAGATAAGTACATATCCAGATGAGGGCATTATGTGGAATAGATTAGGTGCAGCCTGTCAGAAAAATCATATTATGGTTGAACCTTTAGCACCGGCTATCGCCATTTATAAAGGCGTTGAGGAACAATCCGGGAAGATGCAACTAGAAGTGCAATTCCCGATTGATAAGTGTTATACGGTTGAAAATCCACTTCAAGTTTTTAAAGTGGAAGAACAAGAGGTGGCCTCCATGGTGTTTATGGGAACCTATAAAAAAATATATGAGATTAATAGGATGGTTGCTAAATGGTTGGAGGCCAATAAGCTAGAGATTAATGGTCGTGTATTTACCATTTATCATAAATCTCCTGGAAATTGTACAGATGAAAATGAATTTGTTACAGAGCTTTGCTTTCCAGTAAAAGAAAAAAGCATAATTTATTCTTGACTCTTACATTATACGAGGGTTTATCCTTTCTATAAAATACGAAATTAGAAAGGATAATATTATGAGTAAAGTAATCATTGATGTAAAACACCACCTTGCAAGTGGCTGTTGTATGTGGAGTGGTATCGAAGATGTGTATGCAACTAGAACAAATCAGGAACTTCCAGATGGGTTTCTGCTTGCACTTAGCAGTTATGGGGAGACAGTACTGTTGAAGATGGATAGGGAAAAACCTCATTTTCTTAGTACCTGTGATGGAAGAACTAAAAAGACTTACGATAGAATCAAGGAGGTGCTTGGCTTACAGTATCAAGTCTCGGAGGGTAGAACCTTGGCCTATGCTCTTTCCTCTATAAAAAAAGAGATTGATAATGGAAGTCCTGTTATTCTTGGCCCACTAGATATGTACTATCTTCCCTACTTGAAGATGTATCACAATGTTCATATCCCAATGCATTATGTGATGATGGTAGGATATGATAGTGACAAAAGTTGTGTTTATATCTATGACTGTGACCGAGTAGAGTTACAGGAACTCCCTGAAAGTGAATTAATACAAGCCTGGCAGATAGAAAAGAGCCCTAGTGGTGGAAAGAATGGTTTTATACGGTTTAAACTATCCGACACGTTACTGAATCAATATGAATTAGCTAAAGTATGCGTGAAACAGAAGGCGGAGCGTCAGCTATGCATAAAACCAGATTTTGTTGGGGTGAATGCTTATTGGAAGCTTGCAGAGTTATTACCGGTGTGGAAAGAACAGTATTCCAAGGATGAATATAAGAAGCATCTGGTAGCAATGACGGAATGGATGGGTATGGTGCCAAAACTACCGAATCCTATTCTGGGTGAAAAAGGGAAAGATATCCCTTACCACGGGAACTACGATCGGTTTGGTGTTATGTTGAGTGTACTTGGTGAAAAATATGGGCACAGTTCTTGGATTAAGTCAGGGGAGTTATTTCAGATATGTGGAAAGAATATTGAAAAGATAGTGCATTACATAGTGAGTGATTATCTTAAGGATAGTGATAGTACAACAGAGATTAAGGAGTTATTACTAGATAATGGAAGAAGTGCAAGAGAAGCCTATGAACTGATTAGAGCGGAACAATAGGAGAAATCATCATGGAAAAGTATCAATATAGTGATAATCTTAAGCTTTTATATACTAGTAAAAAGGCAAAGCCTTTTTTTGTGGATGTTCCTCTAATGGGTTATCTGACTTTTGAAGGAAGTGGTCATCCGAGGGAAGAGGATTTTCAAAAGTCCTGTGAAGCATTATATACCATATCCTATTTATTAAAGTTTGAAATTGGACGTAAACAACTAAACATGGATTACAAAGTAAATCCAATGGAGGTTACTTGGTATCTTGATAAAAGCAATGAAAAAACCACATTTACATGGACTATGATGATTATGCAACCTGAATTCATCCATGAGGAAATGGTTGAAAGCGCTAAGGAATTAGCAAGGAAGAAGAGAAAAAATATTGAATATGATAGAATAAACTATAATAAAATAGAATTCGGAAAGTGTATTCAGTGTTTTCATGCCGGTGATTATAATCTAATGAATGACACACTTAATAAAATGCAGGTATTTGCTGAACTAAATAATGTAAACTGTGATTTATATACTCATGATATCTATCTAAATGATATGCGAAAGACGAAGATGGATAATTATAAAACGATTATGAGAGTAAAGGTCCAAAAGAGGTAAGAAAGAAGTGCATTTTGTATAATTGCTAAATTCTACCTAACTTGTAAAAGGATTTAAATATTTTGTCACAACTTCCAATATCAGAGTGTCTAATAAAGTGAAGAATATCCAAGGAGGAATAATTATGCAAAATGAAACCTTTGAACTAGTTGATAAAGCGTTGGAAGGAAATAAAACAGCGTTGGAAACTCTCATAATAAGTGTGGAAGATATGATATATAATCTTTCACTTCGCATGCTTGGAAGCCCTCATGATGCACAAGATGCAACTCAAGAGATCATTATTAAAATCATTACTCAGCTATCTTCTTTCCGAAAGGAAAGTGCTTTTTCTACATGGGTTTATCGGATTGCAATAAATTTCTTGATTAATTACAAAAAGCATATGTTTGCGCAAATGCCTTTGAGCTTTGAAATCTATGGCAAGGACATTGACCAAGGATTTATACCAAACAATCCAGAATTACTTCAAAATGTAGACGAGAAAATATTGGCTGATGAATTAAAGCAATCCTGTACCAATGTTATGCTACAATGTCTTGATAAGGAAAGTCGCTTAATCTATGTTCTAGGTGTAATGTTTAAGATGGATAGTAAAATCTGTGGAGAGATATTGGAATTAACACCAGAGGCTTATCGACAAAGGTTATCTCGTATACGAAAAAAAGTGGCAGACTTCCTAGGAGAATATTGTGGCTTGTCTAAAACAGGTAAATGTAACTGCCAAAAGCGAGTAGGCTTAGCTATTGCGTCACATCGGCTAAATCCACAGAATCTTGAATATAGCCAATCAGAGCAAGTAGATAGGATTGAATTTACACAGGCTATGGAGGAATTGGATGAACTATCTTTGATTTATGCAAATATGCCAAGATATAGTGCTCCTAATGAGATGAAGCAATTTCTCCATAAGCTGCTTACCTCAGATAGTCTGAAAACAATTATGACAGGGGTGTAATATGGCTAGAGTACCAATAATAAAAGAACTGATAAAAACAAGACTTGCAAGTACATATGGAGGTTGGATTTATTGTGACAATTGTGGTAAGAATATCGGTTATTTGTGCTATGTGACATATGATAGTTTTCAATTTGAGTATCAGTGTAAGTGTGGTAGCCATGGAAGTATGCATATTGCGTTTAGAGATGTCAGTAGTGCGATTATTGCAGAAAGTAATCTAATAATTAATAAAAATAGACTTTGTTGTCCTTCTGACATGTCTCCACTATTTACTATATTGGAGAAAAATCTGGATAGTTATCAATATGAAGTGATATGTAATAAATGCAATGAAAAGTATGTGAATAAAATATAAAATAGATAGAGCCTAACAATTTGGGCTCTATTTTATTATAGTATGTAATTGAAAAAAGTGAATATAAATAACTTTAATAGTTACAAATTAACAAAATATGGATTATAATAATAATGTCTAATATATTTACATATAAAACGTATATATAAGACATATTTTGTATGTGATGGAAGGGAGTATTAAACCTGGGATCACATATACAAATGATGTTGATGGAATGTAAGAATTGTTCACTTATTAATTTTACATCTGACCACTTTGTAGTTATTCTTACCTTGTTCAAATGTTATTTTTGTTGGAGCATTTACATGCTCATAATTTTTTTTGAGAATCTTAATGAAGCATATGAGTTTATCAACTTCAGAATATCAATTGCAAAAATAACAGTACCAACAATAAAGAACCCAGCGGAAAAAACAGCTAATAGTTAATTGGAGTTTACTTAGAATGAAGTTATAGTAATGATTAAAAGTCCATTTAATATAGCTAGATCCAATACAACAATGAGCTATAGTAGGATACGACAGTGCAATTCACTACACTAAGGATGAAAGTTAGGAATAGTGTAGCTTGAACTATTCTAGTATGTAATGAGGAACACCAAGCTTATTATAGGATAAGTTATATTTGAAATGAAGGCGAGGAGAATTATGAAGAGGAAATTAATTTTAGCATTTGTTTGTATGTTTATTATGGTATCTGCTATAGGTTGTGGATCCAACAACTCAGAGAAAACAGATTCAAAAAAAGGTGAACCTACCACTACAGCTACACCAACAGTAGCACCAACAAAGGTGCCTACACAAGCACCAACGCAAACACCAACAGTAGCACCTACGAAGGTACCAACTCAAGTGCCAGCTACTAAAGCACCGGCAACGAAGAAACCTGCAGTGAAGCCAGCTAATATAAAGTTAGGATCTAGTTGGAAACAGATACATACTGAAGATAATAAAACCGAATTTTATGCAGCTGGATTTAACAACAAAAAGCAAGGAATTACCGTAGGATATGCTGGAGAAATCCATTATACGGAAGATGGTGCAAAAAAATGGAATAGTGCATATAATTCGTCTGCTTGTCGTTTTGGTCTAGATTTTGCTACTGATCAAGTTATTTATACTTGTGGTAATGAAGGAGATGTTACAAAGAGCACGGATGGTGGAGTTTCTTTCGAACTGGTAGCTCCATTTGGAGATTCTGAGCCTAACCAATGTCAAGTATTGAGTTTCTGCGATGAGAACAATGGAATTATTGCTTCTAATACGCGTATGGCAAAAACCAGCGATGGTGGAAAGACTTGGACTGAAATAACAATCCCTTCAAATGTTAATTCTATCTACATGACAGCACCGGATACATTCTATTTCCTTGATACGGGTTTTAATATAAATAAGACATCAGATGGTGGTACTACATGGGAAACCACTCCAACCAATATTAAAGGAAACTATTTTTCTGGTATAAAATCTTTTGCCTTACATGTAGATGCAGAAAATGCGTTCACTATATTCTGTACAGATCAAAAAACAAGAGAACTTAAGAGCTTTAGTACAATTGACAACTGGGGTAAAATTAAAGAAAACAAAGTACCTAAAGTAACCGGAGTTTTATATTTTTACATTAATCATAAAGGTGATACATTAACAATTTGCAATCTTAATGAAAAGAAGATTGTTATACTAGGTAAAAAATAATAATACTAATAAATAATACTAAAAAAGGTTGGGATGTAATTTTGTATCCCAACCTTTTTTAGTTGCCAAGGATTGCACTACGGCCGATTAGAAGATGTCACTATGGCGACTCTATCTAGGCTGAAAGTTTTACTTATAAAAAATGATTGAAACGGATGGTGGATGTTTGTTATGATAGAGGTATGAAGATTAATAATCTAGAAGGAGGTTCTGTATTGCCAATCTACTTACTAATCACAGCTGCAATTATGTTTCTTTGTGTTATACTCAATAAAATATCAAGTAAACTTGGTATTCCTATGTTACTTGCATTTATTCTTTTGGGAATGGTATTTGGATCAGATGGTATTTTTAAAATACCATTCGATGATTTTGACCTGGCGGAAAAGATATGTTCTATTGCTTTAATATTTATTATGTTCTATGGCGGTTTTGGTACAAATTGGGACGAAGCAAAACCAGTTGTTATAAAAGCAACCTTACTTTCCAGCCTTGGTGTTGTTATGACGGCTGGAATCGTCGGAGCATTTTGTTATTTTATTCTAAGGATTAACTGGAAGGAAAGCTTATTAATTGGATCTGTTATAAGCTCTACCGATGCTGCATCCGTCTTCTACATACTCCGTTCTAAACGTCTTAACCTCAAGTATAACACCGCTTCCTTACTGGAAGTCGAAAGTGGAAGCAATGATCCTTTCTCTTATATGTTAACGGCTATTATGATTTCTATTATGACGGGGACATCTGGGGGAGGCAGCATTGCTTATCTTATTTTTTCTCAACTTGTTTATAGCATTATCATTGGAGCAATCTTAGCTGTTCTGTTTTCATGGTTTCTAGAGAGAATTAATTTTAAGTCTTCCGGTTTTGATGCAATTTTTGTTACTGCTATTGCAATTATTGCTTTTGCTGCTCCGGCAGCCATAGGTGGAAATGGGTATCTTAGTACCTACATTGTAGGCATAGTACTAGGTAACAGACGAATACATAATAAAAAGACGCTTGTTCCATTTTTTGATGGTATAAATGGATTGATGCAGATGGTGATTTTCTTTTTGCTTGGGTTGCTTTCCTTCCCATCAAGGCTTCCTGAGGTTACCATAATAGCCATTCCAATAGCATTATTCTTAACCTTTATTGCTCGTCCAATCGTTGTATTTTTTATTCTTGGCCCATTTAAAAGTAAGTTATCTCAGATGCTTGTCGTATCCTGGGCTGGTCTTCGTGGGGCAGCATCCATTGTATTTGCAGTTATGGTAATGATGAATGTTACGACAGAAAATGATATTTTCCATATTGTTTTTTATGTGGTTTTATTTTCTATACTTCTCCAGGGTTCTCTTCTTCCTATGGTTTCAATACGTTTGGGCTTAATAGATGCCAATGCAGACGTTATGAAGACATTTTCCGATTACACCGACGAGTTACCAATCCGATTTATACAGGTCTTTCTAAGCAAGGACCATCCATGGTGTGGCTGCCCAATCAAGGATATTGTTCTTCCACCGGATACCTTGCTTGTTCTCATACAAAGAGGGGAAGAAAACTTAGTACCAAAAGGAACTACTCAATTAATTTGCGGGGACAGTCTTGTACTTAGTGCCAAGTCGCCAGAGGTGACAACAGGAATTGAATTAACAGAAAAAATAGTAGAAGAGACAGACAGTTTGGTTGGAAAGAAAATAAAAGAGATAAAAAGCAATAAGACAGCACTAATTGCTGTTATTGTACGAAATAATGAGGTTGTAATCCCTAATGGTGATACAATCATTGAGGCAAAGGATTTATTAGTTATTCATCATGAGAATAGTAAAGGGAGTTTGATGTAGAATAATGCTATAAATGTTAGAGAGGAAATTATTAACAACTACATGTAGTTCATGTATAATAGTTGTATACTATATATCATTCTATAGTGGGGGTAAAATAAATGAAAAGATTTTTCTTACTCTTTCTTTGTTTATTAATTACCTATCCGACTATCTCATGTGGAGAAAAAAATAGTTCTGTCCTCTCTACTGATGTTTTGATAGTAAAGGTACCGAATGATAAGAAAGTATATGACAACTTGCAACAAGTAGAGAAGAACTCTACTATTATTGTCGAGGCTGTGCCTGAGGAAAGCATTGGGCAATATATTGACAACAGCCATGACAGCAAAATGCAAAAGAAAACACCTGATTATGGCTATACTAAATTGAGAATGAGAGTAACCAAGATATATAAAGGAGATGTAAAAGTTGGAGACAATCTGACCTTATTGTTGGAATACTACTTTTGTAATACTGCAGAGGGTAAGGAACAATTGATTACCTTTACAGTTTTAAGACCTCCTGTTGTTGGAAAAGAGTACATATTGTTTCTGACTTATGATAAGAAAAACGAAGCGTACTGTCCTGTGTGCGATTATGAAGGGATCTTTCCTGAGCCAGATAGTGCCCTAAAGAATAAGGTGTATGAAAAAAGCCTCAAACAGTCTGATCTTGAGGTTTATCCAGATATATCCCTTAAGAATCTAGAGGTTATCTATGCAAAAATAGTACAAAAGTATTTTTATTAGGATTTGCAGCTGTGTAATAATTGTTTTAATTTGAGAAAGGCCTTCATCATGAAGGCCTTTTTCGCTAGGTGAATTTTAGAATTATTCCTCAATATGTATTTTGTATATAGTGCAGTTTACAATAAATCGAATTAAGTGGAATATAATAAAATCGAGTACAATAATATTTTTATAAAATACTATCCAAAATATAGAAATAATGGTAAAATAATATTAAAATCGCTTTAGCATTTATTATAATAATGTTGTATATTGGAAGAGAATACAAAACGGAGGGATATTATGGATATGGTACTAATAGTATCGTTAATTGCAGAAACACTTGTTATTATTGCATTACTTGTAAAAATGATAAGAAACAAGCATTCTTATAATAGGATAAGGGACAAGGCTGAATTGATTATGAAAGGTAAGCTGGACGTGGAGGATATAGAGGTTATCGGAAGTAATGATAATGTGAATATCCTTGCTGGAGCGTTTAATTCAATTAAGAGCAATTTGTTGACTTTTGTTGAAACAACAAAAGGAAATGTCACCACCTTATCTGATGCCATCAATGTATTATCAAAAAGCGTGGAGGCTAATCAGGCAGGAAATGAACAGATAGCAGAAGGTGTTTCGACTGTTGCAGTTAAGACAGCAGAGCAATTGGATCTTGTAAAGAGAAATCTGAATATCATTGAATCTAATAATACTCAAATACAGGAAATTGATCAATCTTTGACAAGAATTAAAAAATTGTTAGATGAAACCGTGGAAATTAGTAAAAGAGGTATCTCCAATGTTGGCGAGTATGAGCAGGATATGGATGCTATTGCCTACGAGCTTGCGGAAAGTAATAAAATTTTAATAAGATTTAATGATGAGATAAAAAGAATCAGTGAAGTAGGAGCATTTATTATCGGTATTAGCGAACGGTTAAAAATGTTAGCCCTGAATGCATCCATAGAGGCTGCCAGAGCTGGTCAAAGCGGTAAGGGATTTGCAGTAGTAGCAGAAGAGATGAATGAAATGTCTGGGAAGACAAAAGAAGGTATGGTTACTATTAACCAGATTCTTGATGAAGTTATTCAGAGTAGCCAGCAGGTAAATGATAGTATTCAGAATTGCGAAAATACCTTTAATCTTAGTAAAGAAAAATTTGATAATGTAAATAAATCCTTTCAGTCTATTAATCAACAATCATTTGATATACATGATAGGATGAAAGATATCTCTGGTAAATTTGATAATATTTTTAAGAATACTTCTGAAACGAAAGAGATGGCTTCAGATTTGTTTGAAGCTTCCCAGTTAATTAGTACTAGTACACATGAAATGGCGGCTGCATCTGAGGAAACTGCGGCTGAATCCTCCCAGATTGGAGCCAATGTAGAGTCCTTAGGGGGAATGCTTTTGGGTATTCAAAAGCTTCTTAAGCAATTTGACACAGCTGTAGTACCTGTAAATCAAACAAGAACAAAACCTGTTAAAATAGCATTTCTTAGTATGCTTGACAATGATTTTTGGTATGGTGTCCGTCGCGGAGTTTTCTATGCACAAAATGAATTGTCAGATAAAAATGCAATTGTAGAATATACAGGATACACAAATAATGGAAGTGAATTAAATGAGAATCTGATTGTCAGAGTAAAAGAATGTATAGCACAACATGTAGATGGTATTATTTTTCCGGGATTTCTTGGTGGTGCCAATGAATATTTGAAAGAGGCAGTTGAGTCAGGTATAAAGGTGATTGCTTTTAACTGCGATTGCAGTTCAGATATTAAAAAGTTGGCATGTTTCAGTCCAGATGCATACGAGGCAGGTGCACTTGCTGCTAAGTATATGGAAAAAATTCTAGATAAGAAGGGAAATGTGTTGGTTATTTCCGGCGACATGGCTGTTCAGGTTAATAAGGAAAGAAATGAGGGCTTTGTAAAGAGAGTCAGTACATGTAAGGGGATACATATTTTAGATACTCTTATTTTAAAGGACGTCTCAGACATCGTTTATAATGAGACACTGGATTATTTAAAAACACATTCCAATGTTGATGCGATATATATTACTTCTGGTTTGGCTGCCTCCGCCGCTAAAGCGATAGTCGATGCAGGAAAAAAGGGCAAAGTTGTACTTATTGGATATGACCATAATCAAGATATATTTGAGTACATTAGGCAGGGCATAATCGCAGCAGCTATAGGTCAGGACCCATTTGGACAAGGTCATGACCCTATTGTATGGCTTTATAACCATATTGTGACGGGTAAACCTCTTCCTAAAGAGAATATGGCATGCAGATTATCTGTTGTAGATAAGGACAATGTGGAAACATTGATTGAAGCATAAAGATGATTAATATAGGAGTGCTGATTAGTAACTATGAATTAGTGATTAATCGGCACTCCTTTTGATTTGCACAATATTCGACTGGATTTCTTAAAATTTCACCATTTCTCTTGCTCTAGCATATCATATGGTAAAGTATCTGTTATGTTGGGAGTGTCTTATCCTCAATGGAGATTTCAATTCGTGAAATACTTAGTCTATTCTATAGAAACATAAAATTTATTCTCCTATTGACGCTGATTGGTGGATGCAGTTTATTTACAGTGAATAAGTTTGTACGTAAGCCTGTATATACAGCCACTGTTCAGCTTTATGTGAATTCCTATAATCATACTACCGAAGAAAGTCTAAATGAATTAAATTATGCACAAAAAATAGTTAACACCTATATTAACTTCCTACAAACCCAGTCATTTTATCAAAAAGTACTTGATCAATCAGGAGTACAGTATACAAAGGAGGAGTTGGCTAAAATGACTGAGATAAAGACAGTAAATTCTACTGAAATCTTTGAAATCAGTGTTACTTCCAATAGTGCAGAAGATTCTTATAAGTTGGCTCAAGTCATGCAAGAGGTTGCACCTGAACTGATTGGGAAAATTAAGGATAATACTAGAATAAGTGTAGTGGATCCCGTGTTATATCCAAATGCTCCATCTGGTCCGAGAGTGATGATTAATACTATATTAGGTAATATTCTAGGTTTTTTACTGGCTATTGCATCATCCATTATTCAGAAGTTGATCGACGTAAACGTGAAAGATGAGGAAGAATTGTCTAGTAAGTATTCTATTCCTATATTGGGCAGTATCCCTAGTTTTGATAAAGTATCTACAGATAAGATTGGGTTATTGAAAAAAATATCTAAAAAGAAAAAAGAAAAAGTGAATGATGTTTATAATCATACATTAAATCTAGATACGAATTTTGTAATTACAGAGGCATACAAGTCATTACGGACTAATTTACGTTATATTTTAAGAAATGATGGGTGTAAGACATTATTAATTAGTAGTCCAACTCCTGGGGATGGAAAAAGCACAACCTGTACCAATGTTGCCATCACCATAGCTCAGACTGGGGCAAGGGTATTAATTATTGATTGTGATCTGAGGAAAGGAAGGCAGCATAAAGCCTTTGGGTTAACAAATTCTTATGGTATCAGTGATCTGATTTCTGGAATAAAATCGGAAACTGATGTAATTAAGGAAAGTGGTTATGAGAATCTTCATGTTATCCCTCTTGGTACAATTCCTCCAAATCCAACAGAGCTACTGTATAGTAGTCAAATGGAGGATGTTTTAAATAGTTTAAAACGTTACTATGATTATATTCTCATAGATACACCTCCTGTAAATGTTGTTTCTGATGCACTAAGCTTATCCAAATTGGTAAATGGTGTTTTGCTAGTTGTGAAAGAAGATTATACCACTCATCCAAACATTGAAACGGCTATCAGTAAATACAAACTAGTGGACGGTAAAATTCTGGGTTTTGTCCTAAATGCAACTATAGCTTCTCAAGGAATGAAGTCCAAATCTGATTATTATGAAAACTATAATGATTGATATGCATACACACCTCCTTCCATATATGGATGATGGAGCAAAAGATTTAAAAGAAGCATTAAAAATAACAGAGCAATTATGGGAACAGGGAGTGGGAGGTGCAGCCTGTACTTCCCATTTCGATCCTGCCGGGGAGCGACTAGAAGATTTTGTTAATAGGCGTAATAATGCCATGGAACAGATGTATGAGAGTAAGATTGTGTTATACCCAGCCAGTGAAACTTACCTTCATGAATATTTACTGTACTATGATTCTATCGCTCCGCTATGTATAGGGAATTCTAACTACCTATTAATTGAACTTCCTTTTACGAAACAGTGGGGCAGTGAATTATATTCTCTTATAAAAAAACTTATGATCCGATTTGATATTATTCCGATTATTGCTCACGCAGAAAGATATCCTGCTAGTAGTATAGGAAACATGAGAAAGCTTAAGAATTTAGGCTGTGTCATACAACTTAATTCCTCTTCTTTGTTAAAAAAGAAGTATAAAAGGAAGATGATAAAGTATATGAAAAAAGGACTTGCCGATTTGATTGGAAGTGACTGTCATGATTTAATAAAGCGACCTCCTAGGTTATCAATTGTATATGATCTATTAGAAATCATAGTTGGAGGTCAGTATTGTCAACACCTGATGATAAATGCTCAGTCTGCTATTCAAGGTAAAGATATTAGGCTAAAAACAAATAATACGACAAAAAAGTAACTATAGTTAACAAGTAGAATATAATGGATTATGGTTAGACAAAAAACCAATGAAATCTACATATTTTATGCATGGAGGCGAAGAATTTGAAACTTAGTAGATATAGACAGGAGATGGTCTTAATTCTAGATTTTCTGCTTCTAGTCTCAATAAGCCTTATTTTGTATTTGTTATTTGGAAATCAGATAGGAATGAATAATCAGGCTCCTTGGTACCTCATTGCTCATATTTGTCTTATGGTAGTTTGCGGCGCAGGTTCCCAGATTATATATAGAACCTATGACAGTCTATGGAGGTATGCACAAAGTAAAGAATACTTGATGTTACTTCTTGGGGGAGTTACCGGATATTTCTTGTATCTTATTGTAGAGTTATTATTACCGGGAACTTATGAGCAAAGCTTATATAGTCTTAGTGTATATGCTCTTTACTTACTCGGTATGCTTATGATTAGGCTTTGTTATCGACAATACAGATTGAGCCGGAGTATCAAAAGGGTATCGAATCAAATTCATGTTGCCATAATAGGGGCAGGGGAAGCAGGAGTGAAACTTGTTGAGGAGCTACAGAGTAATCCCCATAGTCACTATTATCCAGTGTGTATAATTGATGATAGCGAAGAGAAGATAGGAAAGAGAATTCATAACATAGAGATTAAAGGACCAATTAAATATCTAAAGGAAATCTTAACACAGGAGAATGTGAGAGAAATTGTCATCGCTATTCCATCTATAAGTACAAAACGACAAATGGAAATATTAGAGGAATGTGCTAAGTTAAAATGTAAGGTTCAAATTCTACCGGATAATCTGGCTTTTATGTGTTCCAATCCCGAGGAAACGCTATGGAGTAAAGTTAGGGAGATTCGTTTAGAGGAACTTCTTGGTAGAGATTGTGTAAATCTAGACTCATGTGAAATAAATCACTTTCTATATAGAAAGGTCATTTTAGTTACCGGGGG
Organism: Bacillota bacterium; assembly: GCA_023411225.1. Classification (GTDB taxonomy): domain Bacteria; phylum Bacillota; class Clostridia; order Lachnospirales; family Lachnospiraceae; genus KM106-2. The sequence goes on along the minus strand of JAEYPA010000092.1, from coordinate 15,020 downwards.
TGGAGGAAGTATTGGCTCCGAATTATGTCGTCAAATTGCTAATGCAAAGCCAAAAAAGCTGATTATACTTGACATATATGAGAACAATGCGTATGACATACAGCAGGAGTTAATACGTAGGTATAACAATAGTTTTAAGCTTCAGGTAGAGATTGCGTCTATCCGCGATCAGGATAAGATAGATAAAATATTTGAAAAGTATAAGCCACAGATCGTCTTCCATGCTGCAGCCCATAAGCATGTGCCATTAATGGAAGATTGCCCGGATGAAGCAATACGAAACAATATCTTTGGAACATATAATCTGGTTATGGCAGCTGTAAAGCATAGAGTGGAGCGGTTTGTACTGGTTTCTACGGATAAGGCTGTTAACCCCACCAATATAATGGGAGCTAGTAAGAGGTATTGTGAAATGATTCTTCAAAGTATGAAGGATACTAGTAAAACGGAGTTTGTGGCAGTTAGGTTTGGGAACGTGTTAGGTTCCAATGGCTCAGTAATCCCACTTTTTCAGAAACAAATTGCAGAAGGTGGACCGGTAACCATAACCGATAAAAGAATTGTTCGATTTTTTATGACAATTACAGAGGCTGTTCAATTAGTGCTAGAGGCTGGAGCAATGGCCAATAAATCTGAAATATATGTACTAGACATGGGAAAACCTGTAAAAATTCTGGATTTGGCAGAAAATCTTATTCGGTTATCTGGCTATGTTCCATACAACGATATAAAGATTGTAGAAACCGGATTACGGCCAGGAGAAAAATTATATGAAGAATTATTAACAAAATCAGATGAACTGATTGCTACCGCCAATAATAAGATTTTTATTGAAAATCAAAATAATGTTACTAGAGAAGAAGTAGAAGATGGGTTAGAACAGCTTAGAACAGTCTTAGAAACAGGATCTTCCTTGGATATAAGGGATACCTTGAAAAGAATTGTACCAACTTACAGAGATTCCAAAGAAGTAAACGTTATTGTAAATGAAAAATATGAATAAGATTAGGGTGTGTTACTAATGACTATGCTTAGTCATATAGTAGCATACCCTTATATTGAATATTATCGTTTCATGCAGGTGAATAATCGTCTAATCAGGCCAAGAGTACCTCCATAGAATATGCTGATTCCGGTACTTAGTAAGATATATCTTCTTGTAAAACTCAGACACTTAAGTTCATCTAGTAAAGCGGACACAGTAGTTATGTTTTTAATAAAATAAAGACCTGTAATCATAGTAGTAAATGTTAATAGACCTATTATGAGACCTGTGGTCCATTGGATTTCAGTTCTAAGACGTGCAACGATGCTAAAAGCTAATGCACCGATTAGTCCTGGTACTATAAATACAAAGAAAAATTGGTATAGCTGAAAAATCATATCGCTCAATCCTAACATTGTACTTTTATATTATATTATGCAATGTAAAGTTTAAATGTGACGAATAATAACAAACAGTGTTCTATCAGAAAAGGAGGTGCCAGTTATTTGACTACAATGGTATCTCTTAAAGCATAATAATAGTATTTAATAAAAAGCTTGCAATATACCCCTAGGGGGTATATAATACAGTGTATAAGAGAGGTGATTATATGAATGAGAAGAAGGAATGCAGTTGTCATGAGACGAAGGAGCGTTCAGAAAAGGAGTATAAGGATTTAATTCACCGACTGAATCGGATTGAAGGACAAATCCGTGGTATTAAGGGAATGGTGGAGAAGGATTGTTATTGTGTGGATATATTAACTCAGGTAGCAGCAGTGAATGCGGCTCTAAACAGTTTCAACAAGAAGCTACTTGCTAATCATATTAAATCCTGTGTTATTAATGATATTAAAGAAGGCAAAGAGGAGACTGTGGATGAATTAGTTACAACTTTGCAAAAACTTATGAAATAGAGAATAGGAGGAAGATATGGAACAATATAATATAACCGGAATGAGTTGTGCGGCCTGTAGTGCAAGAGTAGAAAAGGCTGTGGCCAAGGTACCAGGTGTTACTTCCTGCTCAGTAAGTCTACTTACAAATTCCATGGGAGTAGAGGGAACAGCCAGCACTTCTGATATTATAAAGGCTGTGGAAGACGCAGGATATGGGGCAATGAAAAAGGGGAGTCATGGGGATAGTGGAAAAAGTATCGCCGTGGATAACGAAGGAGATGCACTAAAGGATAAGGAGACCCCAATCCTTAAAAAAAGATTGATTCTTTCTTTGATTTTTTTGCCTGTATTATTGTATTTCTCAATGGGGCATATGTTGTGGAACTGGCCACTACCATCCTTTTTAAATGGTAATCATGTAGCGATGGGTCTGGTTCAACTTCTATTAGCAAGTATCATTATGGTCATTAACCAGAAGTTTTTTACCAGTGGTTTTAAAAGCCTGATTCATCGTTCGCCTAATATGGATACCTTGGTTGCTCTAGGATCTACAGCTGCTTTTCTATATAGCACATATGCCTTATTTGCCATGACTGATGCCCAGGTAAGAGGAGATATGCAAGCAGTCGGGTCTTACATGAATGAATTCTATTTTGAAACTGCTGCAACGATTCTTACTTTGATTACAGTAGGTAAGATGTTGGAAGCCCGTTCCAAAGGTAGAACCACGGATGCTTTAAAGGGCCTTATGAAGCTTGCACCTAAGACAGCTATGGTACTTAAAGATGGAGAAGAAGTTCAGGTGGCTATAGGAGAGGTAAAGATTGGAGATCTTTTTGTGGTACGGCCTGGAGAGAATATCCCGGTGGATGGTGTGGTAATCGAAGGAAGTAGTGCGGTCAATGAATCTGCATTGACCGGAGAAAGCATTCCAGTAGATAAGACTACAGGAGATTCGGTATCTGCAGCTACTCTCAATCAGTCTGGATATATGAAGTGTCAGGCTACCAAAGTTGGAGAGGATACTACCTTGTCTCAGATTATTCAAATGGTTAGCGATGCAGCTGCTACAAAAGCACCAATTGCCAAGGTGGCAGACAGGGTATCCGGTGTGTTTGTTCCAATTGTGATTGGAATTGCACTTGTAACCATATTGGGTTGGTTGATTGCAGGTCAAAGCTTCGGTTATTCCTTGGCAAGAGGAATTGCTGTCTTGGTAATTAGCTGCCCATGTGCTTTAGGATTAGCAACTCCTGTAGCCATTATGGTTGGTAATGGGATTGGTGCCAAAAATGGCATTATGTTTAAGACAGCAGAATCCTTAGAGGAAATAGGAAAGACAGAAATCGTGGTCTTAGACAAAACAGGAACCATTACAAGTGGTGAACCTAAGGTGACAGATCTGTTCCCTGCTGAGACTGTATCAGAGCAACAGTTACTAAGCTATGCAAATGCTTTGGAACAAAAAAGCGAGCATCCATTGGCACGGGCCATTTTGGACTTTGCGAAAGATAAAACAACTGATGAGATAGTACTTACGGATTTTACTGCCTTACCTGGTAATGGGCTTAAAGCTTATTGTGAGAATGAATTATTAGCTGGTGGAAATTATAACTTTATTCATACACTGGCTGAGGTCCCTGATAAAATGAGAGATTTGGCCATACAGCTAGCAGAGGAAGGAAAGACACCATTGTACTTTGCTAAGGGAGGCAGTCTCCTTGGTATAATTGCGGTTGCAGATGTTATAAAGGCTGATAGTCCTAAAGCTGTAAAAGAACTAAAAAATATGGGAATTCGTGTGGTCATGCTGACAGGGGACAATGAAAGAACCGCTGTTGCAATTGGAAAGCAGGCCTTAGTGGATGAAGTGATAGCCGGTGTTCTTCCAGATGGTAAAGAAAGTGTCATTCGATCTTTAAAAGAACAAGGGAAGGTAACTATGGTGGGAGATGGAATCAATGATGCTCCAGCCCTGACTAGAGCCGACATGGGTATTGCCATTGGAGCAGGTACTGACATTGCCATTGACGCAGCCAATGTTGTATTAATGAAAAGTACACTAAGAGATGTTCCTGCTGCCATACGTTTAAGTCGTGGCACTCTGAGAAATATTCATGAAAACCTATTTTGGGCCTTTATTTATAATATTATTGGAATTCCACTTGCTGCAGGGGTATTTATTTCATTATTTCAATGGGAGTTAAATCCAACGTTTGGCGCAGCAGCCATGAGCTTATCCAGTTTTTGTGTGGTTACCAATGCACTTCGTCTGAATTTTATAAATATTTACGATGCAAGAAAAGATAAAAAGAAGAAAAGAGCGAAGAAAGTTGAGGGAAAAGATATGAAGAAAACAATGACAATTGAAGGTATGATGTGTGGACACTGTGAGGCTAGAGTAAAGAAGTCTTTGGAGGCACTTCCTCAAGTGACAGAAGCAGTAGTAAGTCACGAGGCAGGAACAGCAGTTGTTACTTTAAATGCAGGGATAGGTAATGAAGTGTTAAAAAAGACTGTAGAGGATCAGGATTATAAAGTAGTTTCTATCCAGTAATAATAGAGGCTATTGCAAACTAGTTGAGAAATAGACTGGGATGCAATAGCCTTTATTATATAACAAGTTATTTCCAATTTACACTTTAAGGAAAAAGAGTTATAATTGACCATGCTAGTAAAAGAGGTAATCAAATAGTAAGTTTTGTGAAGGGGAGTAACCAAATAGCATGAGAAACGTATTAGAATACATGGAGAGATCTGCAATACGATATCCAAAAAAGGACGCTATTGTGGATGAATATGGAAGTTGTAGTTATGAGGAACTATTGCAAAAAAGCCGCCGAATAGGGAGTGGATTACTTGGTAGAATAGCTAGAGAAATGCCTATTCCAGTACTATTGGAAAAAGGGATTAATGCTATTACTTCTTTTTTTGGTATCGTTTATGCTGGGAACTGTTATGTAATGTTAAATCCTGAACTTCCAGTTTCAAGACTAAAACAAGTAAAGCAGGTTATAGAGACACCATTAGTGATTACAGACGAAAAACATAAGGAACTGGCTTTGGAATTGTTTTTGCCAGAGGAGATTCTTTTAGTTGAGGATTTAGAAAAGACTGAGATTTGTGCAGATAAACTGCAAAGTATCAGAGAATCCATGATTGATGTAGAACCACTATATGCTAATTTTACGTCAGGTTCTACTGGTGTGCCAAAGGGAGTTGTTATAAATCACCGCTCAGTTATTGATTTTATAGATGTATTTACTGACCTGTTTCAAATAAAAGAAGAGGACATAATCGCCAATCAGGCGCCTTTTGATTTCGACGTATCTGTGAAAGATTTATATTCCACTATGAAAACAGGAGCTACATTGGTGGTGGTTCCTAGAGGACTTTTTTCACGTCCAGCTGAATTATTAGACTTCCTCTGCAACCATGAGATAACAACTATGATTTGGGCTGTATCGGCATTGTGTCTTATCACGACCTTTCATGGCTTAGACTACAAGGTACCGACAAATGTTAACAAAGTCATTTTTAGTGGAGAAGTAATGCCGTTAAAGCATCTTCAAATATGGATGCATCATTTGCCTAAGGCGGAATTTATTAATGTTTATGGACCGACTGAAATCACATGCAACTGTACTTATTACAGAATCACTAGGCAGGAGGATTTGACAAATGGAATTCCAATAGGAAAAGCATTTCCAAATGAACAGATTATCTTGTTAGGTGAACAAAATAGACTGATTACAGAACCAGGGGAGATTGGCGAAATCTGTGTTCGAGGGACTGCTTTAGGAATGGGATATTATAATTCACCATTGCAAACGAAGGAATGTTTTATACAAAACCCTATACATAATAGATTTATAGATCCAATTTATCGGACTGGAGATTTGGGCCGCTTTGATTCGGAAGGTAATTACTATTTCTTAGGACGTAAGGATTTTCAAATCAAGCATATGGGTCATCGAATTGAGTTAGAAGAAGTAGAAAAGGCAATGATGGAGATTACCGGTATTCAAAGAGCATGTTGTGTATTTGAGGAGAGTAGGAGCAAGTTATACGGTTTTTACATTGGAAAACCTGATAAAAAAGAAGTATATCGAGGAATGAAAGAAACTTTACCAATTTTTATGGTTCCTGGCACATTGGTGCAGGTAGAGCAGATGCCAATGACGAAAAATGGAAAGATAGACAGAAAACAGTTACTTGAAAGTGTGGGGAGAAAGAAAAATGGATGAAAATAAAATAAAAAAGATTGTTCAATCTTATGATACACCAGTTTATGTATTTGATATAGGGGTGCTTAAGAAGAGAATTCAATATCTACAGGAACATCTGCCTAAAGATGTCGAATTATGCTACGCGGTAAAGGCTAATACCTTTTTGATCAAAGAGATTAATCAGCTACTGGATCGTTTTGAAGTATGCTCGCCAGGAGAGGCTTATATCTGTCAGGGGTTAAACATTCCTATGGAGAAGCTTGTGATTTCCGGTGTTTACAAGACCCCATCCTTTGTTAAAGAATTGATTATGTCTAGAGAAAAGGTAGGGCTATTCACAGTGGAATCCCTGCAGCAGCTTAAATTGATTAAAAACGCTGCTTCAAAGTACAATACAAGAGTTCGTGTACTTTTAAGGATTACAAGTGGTAATCAGTTTGGCTTAAATGAAAGTGAAGTTAGAGAACTTATAAAAAAACGTGATAAGATGGACTGTATAGATATATGTGGACTGCAATATTTTTCAGGCACGCAGAAGCAGTCGCTTAAAAAATTAAAGAGAGAGTTAGATTATCTGGATCAGCTTATGCAAGCCCTCTCAAAAGATTATGGATTTGAAACAAGGGAATTGGAGTTTGGGCCTGGTTTCCCAGTTGCGTATTTTCAGACAGAGGACTTTGATGAAACCACATTTCTAGAGGAATTCTCAAATCTTCTAAATAATATGTCTTATAAAACAAAGATTACGCTGGAACTTGGAAGAAGCATAGCCGCTAATTGTGGCAGTTATATGTCAAAAGTAGTTGACAAAAAGACAAATAAACGAGAGAATTATGCTATACTAGATGGTGGCATTCATCATCTTGTGTATTATGGGCAGTCGATGGCAATGAAAGTGCCTAGGTATCAGATATTCCCAGATAGAGATGAAACTGAGTATAAAAACTGGAATTTGTGTGGATCTCTTTGTACAGTAAATGATATTTTGGTAAAACAATTACCTGTCTGTGATCTTAAAATTGGAGATGTATTTGTTTTTGCTAATACAGGTGCTTATTGTATGACAGAAGGAATTTCACTATTTTTAAGCCGAGAGTTGCCTCAGATTCTTATTCTGGATGAGAATGAAAAGATAATATCTGTTCGAGAACATATAAGTACGGACATATTAAACAGCCCAAATTATAAAGAGGAGAAAGAACAATGGAAAGACTTATCGAAATATTAGAGGAAATACAACCTGAGGTAGATTATGCTACCTGCCAGGATTTGATTGATGGACATTACTTAGATTCTTTATCTATCTTGTCACTAATTGCAGAAATCGAAGAAGAATTTGATATTACGATTCCAACAGTAGAAATTATACCTGCCAATTTTAATTCTGCTAAGGCTATGTGGAAAATGATTGTGAAGATTCAGGAGGAAGAGTAAACATGTCTTCGTACTTTTCCTTTCCTTTTCTGGCACTACTTTTACCAGCTACTATATTGGTTTATAATCTTGTGCCTCAGAAGCATCGGTGGAAAGTATTGTTGGGAGTGAGTTATCTTTTTTTCTGGTCTATAAGTGGAAGCCTTTTAGTATATCTATTGTTTTCTACTATGTCCATCCACCATATTGGTTTATGGCTGGCTTCCTTGCAGGATGAGAGGGACCAAGTACTATCGAATGCTGAAAAAGAAGATAGAAAGATGATTAAGGCACTTTATAATCATAAACAACGTAAAGTGGTGGCTTTTGGTGTAGTATTACATATTGGAATCTTACTAATTGTAAAGTACTCCGGCTTTTTGGGTACAAATATTAATTCCCTTTTAAGCGTAATGCATCTTCCTGTACAGCTTCCGATACCTAAGTTTTTGCAGCCAATTGGAATCTCGTTCTATACGTTACAGGCAGTTTCCTACATCTTGGATGTATATCGAGGAACTACAAAAGCAGATAAAAACATAGGTAGACTTGCTTTGTTTATGGCCTTCTTTCCACAGATCATGGAAGGACCTATATGTCGCTATGGCCAGACTGCAGAAAAACTCTGGCAAGGAAGCAAAATCACCTATAGCAATATGACTATGGGTATTCAACGGATTATGTATGGTTTAATGAAGAAAATGGTTGTTGCAGACCGGTTAAACCTATTTATTATCAATGTTTTCCGTCAAAACGAAAAAGTAGATGGTGGTGTTATTGCCATTGCAATGTTTTGCTATACCATTCAGCTTTATATGGACTTTTCAGGTACTATGGATGTAGTCATAGGTACAAGTGAAATATTTGGAATAAAGATACCTGAGAATTTTAGACAGCCATTTTTCTCTAAAACTATATCAGAGTTTTGGACTAGATGGCATATTACTTTGGGCACATGGTTTAAGGACTATATATTCTATCCAGTTTCCATGGCAAAGCCTATGAAACGTATTACAACATCAGCCAGAAAACGTATTGGCAATCATTTTGGACCTTTAATTGCAGGCTCTATTGCATTGTTCTGTGTGTGGATTAGTAACGGACTTTGGCATGGTTCTGGTTGGCAGTATATCTTTTTTGGAATGTATCATTTTGTTCTAATCTTGTCTGGTAACATCATAGAACCTTTTGTGAAAACAGTAACATCAAAATTACATCTAAGTCGACAAAGTATGCCATATAAGGGTTGGCAGATAGCTAGAACTTTCCTTCTTGTCAACATAGGAGAATTGTTCTTTAGGGCCGACGGCTTGGATACAGGACTTGCTATGTTCCATAATATGGTTACCAACTTCTCATTGGCCTCTATACAAAGTGGTCTTCTATTTAAAATGGGTTTGGATAAGCACGACTATTTTATTGTTTTAATAGCTCTTATTATCATATTGGTTATAAGCATCTTAAAGGAACGTGGAATAGAAATCAGACAGGAGATAGGTAAGAAAAATATAGCCGTCCGCTGGGTATTTTACTATGCTCTGATTTTCTTTATTATCATTTTTGGTGCATATGGTTCAGGTTATTATCCTGTAGAACCTATGTACGCCAGTTTCTAGGAGGATGGAAGTATGAATAAAAATGTCAGGTTAATATTACGCGTAACGGTATTCTTCCTTATTTTCCTAGTGTTTGTAGCTGTATTCTCTTATTTATTTCTACCGAAACATGGTGCAACCAACTTCGCAATTAGTGATATGGCAGCTTATGGCATCACAGAGGAGCCCAACAATACCCTTGATGTGTTGGTAGTGGGAGATAGCGAGACTTATAGCTCCATTTCTCCGATGTGTATGTGGGAGGACAGAGGTTTTACATCCTATGTATGTGCTACAAGTGGTCAGTATTTGTTTGATTCTTATGAATTTATGGCAAGTACTTTGAAGAACCAGAAACCAAAGATTATTATCTTAGAGACCAATGCTGTCTATCGAAAATTCAATTTAAATAATTACATTGGAGCAAAGGTTGCGAGAAAGATACCTATTATTAAATATCATAACAGATGGAAGAGAATGAACCTTAATGATTTTAATGGAGAGATTGCCAAGGATACTGAAAGTGTCTTTAAAGGATATATTCCATTTCATGAGAATAAACCAGGCGAATACTATGAGTACATGAAACATAGTGATAAGAAAAAAGAGATTCCAGAGTTAAATCAGGATTGCTTAAAGGACATGATAACACTTTGTCAGGAGTATAATGTAAAACTTATCTTTGTGAGTACCCCGAGTCTTGCAAACTGGAACTATATGCGTCACAACGGGATAGAGGCATTTGCCAAGGAGAATGGAATTACTTACCTGGACTTGAATTTAGAAAATGATAAAATCTCTATAAATTGGGAAAAGGATACCAGGGACAAGGGAGATCATCTGAACGTGAAAGGGGCAACTAAGGTTTCCAAGTATCTAGGAACATACCTAGATGAACAGTATGACTTACCAGATCATCGGCAGGATAGTAATTATGCAGACTGGAACAAAGGACTAGAAGAATACAATAAAAAAATAGTAGAAAGTGAATGAGCAGCAGACTAACAGGCAATTGTTAGTCTGTTTTGTTTTACATTTGTGACCAAGTCACTGAAGAAAAGGTTGTTATTAGATATAGTCTTTTTAAAACGCCTACTGCCAGGTATAGGTATTTAAGGCTGTTGAAAGGAGTATTTATTACAATGGCAAGACTAAGAAAAATAGCGGTTGTAGAGGAACAATTATGTGTAGCTTGTGGAAGTTGCATAAAGGTTTGCCCTAGATATGCTATAACAGTACCGAATGGAATCCATGCTGTGGTTTCCCAACAACAATGCATTGGATGTGGGTTATGTGCCAAAGCTTGTCCTGCTTCAGTTATTAAAATAATAGAAAGAGGTGACATGAATGAAGCATAAGAAAAAGAAATGGTATGACTATCTGTGGATTGCCTCTCTACTGTATATGATTATAGGGTTATTTAATATCCTATTTGCTTGGATTGGGCTTATTTGCTTTCTGGTACCCATTATTATTTCGACTAAAAAAGGCAACAAATCATATTGCAATAAATATTGTGGCAGAGGACAGTTATTCCAACTATTGGGTAATGACTGCAAATTATCCAGAAAGAGAAATATTCCCAGTTTCCTTAGGAGTAAATGGTTTCGGTATGGATTTTTAACATTTTTTATGACTATGTTTGGTGCAATGTTAGTGACTACCTATATGGTATTTGCCGGAACCAGTGATCTACGTCAAGTGCTAAAGTTATTATGGACTTTTAAAGTCCCAGCAAAGTTCGCTTATAACAGTTCTATAGTAGAACCATGGGTGGCGCAATTCGCTTTTGGGTTTTACAGTATGATGCTAACTTCTACCATACTTGGATTGGTTACGATGATTCTTTTTAAGCCTCGTTCTTGGTGCGTATATTGTCCGATGGGGACTATGACACAAGGAATATGTAAAATAAAAAACAAAAACTAAACTGAATGCTTTAGAACAGCAAAAAAAGTCGAGAATCTATTTTTACATAAGGATAAGATAGATGTGAAAATAGGAGGCGATGAATGTGGATGAAGTAATTCAGGTAAAGCAGCTATCCAAATTATATGGAGGCAATGCAGTCGTAAAAGAGCTTAACCTAACAGTAAAAAAGGGAGAAATCCTTGGCTTACTAGGTGCTAATGGAGCAGGTAAAACCACCAGTATAGAATGTATACTTGGGATTAAAAAACCAGAGGAAGGGTATGTATCTATCTTGGGCAAGAATCCAAGGAAAGATCGAAAAGTATTATTTCAAAAGGTAGGAGTACAGTTTCAAGAGGCAAATTATCAGAATGAAATACGAGTGGATGAATTATGCGAGGAAACAGCTTCTCTCTATAAGAATCCAGAAGACTTTAGAGAGTTATTAAAAAAGTTTGGTATCGCAGACAAACTTAACATGCAGGTGAAGAAGCTTTCGGGTGGAGAACGGCAACGGTTATTCATTATTCTTGCTTTGATTCCTAACCCAGACATTGTTTTTTTAGATGAACTTACAACTGGCCTTGATACCAGGGCTAGAAGAGAGGTTTGGAAGACAATAGAGGGACTGAAAAAGAAAGGACTTACCATATTATTGACTTCCCATTTTATGGATGAGGTAGAGGCCTTATGTGATCAAATATGTATCCTAAAAAAGGGAGAGACAGTGTTTAAAGGGACAGTTGCAGAGGCAATTGAACAAAGTCCATATGAAAAGTTAGAGGATGCCTATCTGTGGTATTCAGATCAGGAGGAAGAGAATGAAGACTTTTAGGAAGATGTTAAAGATAGAGGGTAAGCTGTCAATACGGGATATGAATATGATAATCTTTGCCCTAATTATGCCTGTAATTGTGTTGGTAATATTAGGTGTTATCTATGGTAATAAACCTGCCTTTGAGGGAGCCAATTATACGTTTATAGAGCAATCCTTTGGAGCGTTAAGTAGTATTGCAATCTGCGCTAGCGGATTAATGGGACTGCCGATTCTCATCTCTGATTATAGAGAAAGAAAAATCTTAAAGAGATTTCAGGTGACGCCGGTAAGCCCAGCGCTGATTCTGTTTGTTCATTTTACTATATATACCTTATACTCTATTTTATCTGCTATTCTTTTATGGATTGTAGCTAAGCTCTTCTGGGGCTTTACAATGAAAGGGTCTGTTCTCTTGTTCTGCGGTGGATGGGTTCTGGTTTTGACTTCTATTCTAAGTATTGGTGTCTTAGTAGGGGGAGTAGCAAAAAACAGTAAACAGGCTTCTATCATAGCATCAGTTCTATATTTTCCTATGTTGACATTTTCGGGAGCAACCTTACCTTATGAGGTTATGCCAAAGACTATGCAATATGTGGTTGATGTAATGCCGCTTACTCAAGGAATTAAAATATTAAAAGCAGCTACTACCGGTGAACCGTTAAATCAGATTCTACTTCCAGTTGTGATTATGGTGCTTATTGCAATTATTTTCATTAGCATTTCCATCAAGGTTTTTCGTTGGGAATAGGGATAGAAAAGTATAGAGAGTTAGAGTATCATAGAAAGTATAATATATTAGTTGGGAGGCTGTTATGCGAGAACAAACATTAGCAGTACAAAGAATGCAAGATTATATTGAATCTCACATTAATGAAACCATTACCTTAGCTGATCTGTCAAAGGTCTCCCTGTTTTCTCCATGGTACTCTTACCGTCTTTTTAAGGAACATACCAATTATACACCATCAGACTATATTAGGCGCCTAAAGCTGTCAAAGTCTGCTCTTCGTTTAAAGAGTGAAAACTGTCGCATTATCGATGTGGCACTTGATTTGGGGTTTCATAGTGTTGATGGGTATCAGAGAGCTTTTAATAGAGAGTTTGGATGTAATCCAAGTGAGTATGCTAAAAATCCGGTACCGATTAACCTATTTATCCCTTATGGGGTCGTTTATCAGGAAATTAGGAAGGAGCATAAAGTAATGAAGGAAGTAAAAAATATATTTATGCAAAAGATTCAAAAACCGGCAAGAAAAGTATTGATCAAGAGAGGAATTGCAGCTAAGGATTATTTTGACTATTGTGAGGAAGTAGGATGTGATATATGGGGATTGTTAAGCAGTATGCAAAGCATTAGTGGAGAACCGGTCTGCTTATGGCTTCCAAGACAGTACCGTAAACCCAATACATCAGAATATGTACAGGGGGTAGAGGTTTCAGTGGACTATGATGGAGAGATACCGGAGGGATTTGACGTAATCGAATTGCCGGAGGCAGAATATATGGTATTTCAAGGAGAACCGTTTTTGGAGGAAGAATACTGTCAAGCCATTGATGAGGTACAGGAAGCCATTATTCGCTTTGATCCTAGTGTCTGGGGATATGAATGGGATGCCAATCAACCTCATATCCAATTGGAGCCTATCGGTAAAAGAGGATATATCGAAATGAAAGCAATTCAGAAAAAATAGTTATTTTACATTGACAATTATCTATGTGATGCATATAATAATCACATAGATGATTATCAATGTGAGGTGAAAGTATGAGCGAGATGGATATTGCGCTTATTTGTAAAGCATTAGGAGATGCCAATCGATTAAAAATTGTAAAAATGCTGTCTGAGGGGGAAAAGTGTGGCTGTGTATTGTTAGAAGCTTTTGAGATTACCCAGCCAACCCTTTCCCACCATATGAAGATACTAACGGAATGTGGTTTGGTAGAAGCACGAAAAGAGGGAAAATGGTCTCATTATTCCTTAAATTGTGATATTCTAACTGCATTCCGTAATTTTATTGGCGAATTACGATGTAATAACGGGAAAGGAGACTGTTGTCAGCCATGATTGGAGAATTTATTCAGAATCAAATACTTGGGATGAAGTGGCTGAATCAGTTAATTGGAGCTGGATTAGAGAGAATTGGGTTAGATATATCTGGAAAATTAGGTGGAAGTATTCAGTTTTTCCTATATGATGTTATCAAGATAAGTATACTGTTATGTACTTTGATTTTTATAATTTCATATATTCAGAGTTATTTTCCTCCAGAGCGCAGTAAAAAGATAATGGGGAGATTTCATGGTGTCTGGGCGAATGCCATTGCCGCCCTTCTTGGCACAGTTACTCCATTTTGTTCCTGTTCTTCCATTCCATTATTTATGGGGTTCACCAGTTCAGGACTTCCACTGGGAGTAACCTTTTCATTTCTCATTTCGTCTCCTATGGTAGATTTGGGAAGCTTGATTTTACTAACTAGTATCTTTGGAACTAAGGTAGCAGTTGTCTATGTTATCTTCGGATTAATAGTGGCTGTTATAGGAGGAACACTCATTGAGAAGCTTCATATGGAAGCTTATGTGGAGGACTTTATTTTAAATGCAAGGAAGATAGAGGCACAGGAAATAGAGACTACATGGAAAGACCGGATAGTATATGCCAAGGACCAAATGCTAAGTACTTTTAAGAAGGTAATTTTGTTTATACTGATTGGTGTGGCAATAGGTGCTGTAATTCATAACTGGATCCCAGAGAAATGGATTGAATATGCTTTGGGAAGTAATAATCCCTTTGGAGTGGTATTGGCTACTTTAATCGGTACGCCTATGTACGCGGATATTTTTGGGACGATTCCAGTTGCAGAAGCTCTTCTTTTAAAGGGAGCGCAGCTAGGAACTATATTAAGCTTTATGATGGCTGTAACTACCTTATCCTTGCCATCTATGATACTCTTAAAGAAAGCAATTAAACCAAAACTGCTGACTCTTTTTATAGTCATCTGCATGGTTGGTATATTAATGGCAGGATATGTGTTTAATGCATTACAATATATTTTAATTTAGGAGCATTCCTGTTAAGTAACAAATTACGGGTTTGCAAAAAATGAGTGTCACCCATAGAATAATGATTGTTAACTGGCAGGTTAATAAAATCATCGTTCAAAAGGAGACACCC
>JAEYPA010000141.1 GCA_023411225.1 Bacillota bacterium | reverse complement strand
AATCACTGTATATCCAGAATTTGAGGCCAAGGGGAATGGCATCGACTAAGAGAGCTTTACTATGAAAAGTTAAAAAAGTGAGAAAAAGCGAGTTAACAAGAGAAAAATAAAGATTATTATGGGAGGGGAATTATGAAAAAAATTATTCTTAAGGCTATAAGTAGTATTCTTGTGTTTACGTTGGTGGTTGGCAGTTGTATGATCAGTCTTGATACTGTATATGTCGCAGGAAAAGTTACACCATATTTTTCAGTTCGATACATACCAGTAACAAGTGGAGATGCAACACTTATATCGTATTATAATGAATGTACAAAGACTATTCAACATATTTTGATTGATTGCGGTGGAAAGGGTTCTGAGGTATCTGATTACTTAGACAAAGCCGGTGTTACAAGTTTAGAGGCTATTATTCTTACTCATCAACATAGCGATCATGTAAACGGTTTACAATATCTTGCAAAACATCAACACAAAGATAAAAATGGCAAGATTTATTCACATGAAATACTCGTAAAAAAGATTTATGCAGTAAATATCTTTGGATATAAGGTTAAATCAGACAAATGGAGCAAAAATACGATATATGCTGAAACTAAGAAGTATATTTCTTCCTATTGCAAGACTAATAAAAAGTCTACAGGAAAAGATGCTAATGATGTAATTAAGTTTAATAAGCCATTATATTATACGAATAAGGATGAGACCCTAGTGACACTTAAGGAATTTCTTAATCTTACCTTAGGACTACATAATGGTAATAAAAATAATCAATCACCATTACTTTATTTATATGAACCAAGTCAAACATCAAACTCAAGTCGAAGTATAACTAACATAACAGAGTTTTTAAAAGATTCTAATAATAAATTATGTAAGAATCTTCAAGTTTTATTATATATACCAAGTAATTATTTCGCAACGACTAAGGAAACTATCAAAGGTGATACAACAGCGTATGGTAATAATTCTTCGATGATGGTTCAGGTAATTGATAAGAGAACCAGTAAGCCTATTAAGTATCTATTCGGGGGAGATGTTCGTGCACATAGCATGTTTGACTGGATGAAATATTTTAATAAAAATAAAAAAAAGAAGCAGGAGTTTATTTCTCATGTATATAAGGTAGCACATCATGGAAGAAGAATAGATACGGATACTGATATGGGGAAAATTGCAACCAATAGAAAAAAAGAACAGTATCTAGTCTATAAAAATAGTGCGGCTCAGCCTTCTACGATAGATATGTATTCAACTTTAACTAAATTTAGAGATAAAAAAGCAACTAAACCTTATAAATATTATTCTGTAGAGAAATCATTTATTAAGTACTATGTTATGGGATATGATAAAAAATCGAATACGTATGGTTATAAAACATGGTTGCTTTTCAGTAACAAATCAAGTAATCTAAATAAAGGGTATCAGTTTGCTAGTAAAGTTCTAATAGAATATTGTTCGAGTATCTCTAAAGTTTTGCTAAATAAAAAATCGAATATCTCTGTAAGTAAAACTGCATTCATAGATGCTACTAAAAGTTTAAAAGTTGCATCAGGCATGCAAAACTTAAAAAATATAAGTGAACTAAATTGTTATACGAATATGGATTTGGTTTTAAAGAGTTCTAAATAATGTCTAATTAACCATATTTAACAAGGCCTTCTGCGAAGATGTTATTGTAGGAGGCTTTATATTATTTGGAAGGAGTTGATTGGATGCGACTTAGGGAGTTTGTAAAAACAGACATTGCGCTATTTCGTCGATGGCTCTATCTACCACATGTAGCGAAGTGGTACCATGAGCCTCAAGACTGGTTAGTAGAGGTGGAGGATGTAAAGGGTGAATTTGTCTGGATCAAGCATTATATCGTAGAAGAAGAGGATAAGGCAATTGGATTTTGCCAGTACTACGAGTATTGCAAAAGTGGGGAGAACTGGCATGGGACGATGGAGGTCAGGGGAACCTACAGCATTGACTATATGATTGGTGAGGCAGACTATCTAATGAAAGGTTTCGGAAAGCAAATCATACAGGAATTGATCAAGAAAATCAAGGAAGAAGATGGAGCCCAATATATTATCGTTGCGCCAGAACAAGAAAATCAAGCTTCCTGTAGAACCCTGCTTTCCAGTGGCTTTGTTTATAATCAGAATGATGAAATCTACATAATGGAGTTATAAATTGGGATAGAAGGAGGATCGCATTTATCATGGTAATTAAGAAATTTATTGAGGATTTTTCCGTATGTAAGGTAAAGGACCTTAGTGAGGTCAATTTATGTGATAAATTCTGCTTTGTTGGAAGGACAGATGAGGAACTGAGTGTGGTTTGTCTAAGCAATCAGGTTCCAGGTAATGTGACAGAAAGAGATGATGGCTGGAAAGCCATGAGAATTCAGGGTGAGTTAGATTTTTCACTGATTGGAATCTTATCAAAGATATCTGGAATTTTGGCAAAAGAAAAAATAGGGATTTTTGCAATTTCTACGTATAATACTGATTATATTCTGACGAAGGATGAAAATTATGAGAGAGCATTAGTGGCTCTAAAAGAGGCTGGATATGAGATTGAGGCTTAAGAAATGAGTATTTAGAAAACAGAAGGTGAAGACAATGCATGTTGTTTCTGCAAAAAGAATCCTCTCGGCAAAGAATGGAATGAATATCTATAGGGGCTGTACCCATGGATGTATCTATTGTGATAGCCGTTCTACTTGCTATCAGATGAATCACCGATTTGAGGATATTGAGATAAAGGAAAATGCCCCTGACCTTTTGGAGCAGGCAATAAGGAGCAAACGAAAGAGATGTATGATTGGCACCGGCTCCATGAGTGATCCCTATATGCATTTAGAGGAGAAGCTTAAGCTAACCAGAAGATGCTTAGAGGTAATTGATGCGTATGGATTTGGACTAGCAATTCTGACTAAATCGAATCGCATTCTGAGGGACCTGGAATTACTTAAGAGTATTAACAAGAAGGCGAAATGTGTTGTCCAGATGACATTAACTACCTATGATGAGGAACTATGTAAGGTTCTAGAGCCGAACGTTTGTAGTACACGAGAACGGTTTGAGGTTTTAAAGATTCTTCGAGATAATGGAATACCCACGGTAGTCTGGTTCAGTCCTGTGTCACCGTTTATCAACGATACCGAGGAGAACCTTAAGGGAATTCTTGATTATTGTTTCGAAGCAGAAGTGAAAGGTATAATTTGTTTTGGGATTGGGACTACCATGCGGGAGGGCAGCAGGGAGTATTTTTACCAGGCACTTGATCAACATTTCCCTGGAATGAAGCAAAGATATATGGAGAGGTTTGGGAATAACTATGTATGTAACAGTGATAACAATGCTTCACTTATGAAACTTTTTCATATCCAGTGTGAAAAACAGGGAATATTGCATAAGCCTGACAAGGTTTTTGAATATCTTCAAGAATTGCCTGAGGAATATGAACAGCTCAGTTTATTCTAATTAAATAGAAAGGACCTCAGCTGTTTTGGCTGAAGTCCTTCTTTTTCTCTATTTCCTTTACATGTCTCTTTCTTTTACAAATTCTTCAATTAATCGCTTCACATCATCAGTACATCTACGACAACCTCTGGAGGTGTTTGTTTTCTCTTGTACCTCCTCAAAGGTAGTTGCACCATCTTGTACAGCCCTATAGATATCACCATTTGTAACTTTCATGCAAAAGCAAACTTTTTTATCCATGTTCATTAGTAGATCTCCTTTTATACAAATTTCGTATAAAATAATTATAGTAATCATTACTGATATTTGCAAGTGAAAGTTTTGTTAAGAATAGAAAAGATTGGATTTTGCATTTTGATGAGAAAAAATAAAAAACTGTAAGTAAAATTGTATAAATAGACAAAATTAACTCTTTAGATATTAATAATGCTAAAAAAGTATTGCTTATATTTTAGTCTAGGTTATAATTAAGGTGTATTTTACGAAAGAATTCAAACGAAAGATAAAAGTAGTGTAACAATTAAAAATAAAATTTGAAGAATAGGTGGTAGGAACATGAACAAGTTAGATATGTTGTACGAGGGAAAAGCAAAAAAAGTGTTTAAGACTGACGTAGATAATGTTTACATAGTGGATTATAAGGATGACGCTACTGCATTTAATGGCTTGAAAAAAGGTACTATCGTTGGTAAAGGTGTTGTCAATAATCGTATGTCCAATTTCATGTTTAAGATGCTAGAAAAGGAAGGTATTCCTACTCACTTTGTAGAAGAATTAAGTGATAGAGAGACAGCTGTAAAGAAGGTTGATATTGTACCACTTGAAGTAATTATACGTAATATTGCAGCAGGAAGTTTTTCTAAAAAACTTGGAATAGAAGAAGGAAGGAAGCTTCTTTGTCCTACATTAGAGTTTAGCTATAAAGATGATGAACTTGGCGATCCAATGATTAATGATTACTATGCCATTGCCATTGGAGCTGCCACCAGAGAAGAAATTGATCGTATTACGGAACTCACTTTTAAGATAAATGAAATAATGTGTAAGTATTTCCTCACTGTAGGTATCGAATTAGTTGATTTTAAGATTGAGTTTGGCAAGACTGCTGATGGTCAGATTGTACTTGCAGATGAGATTTCACCTGATACTTGTAGATTATGGGATGTAAACACCCATGATAAACTAGACAAGGACCGTTTTAGAAGAGATATGGGTGGTGTAGAAGATGCTTATCTTGAAGTTGCTAAACGTATCGGAATTCTATAAAAAGTAAAATGAACTGGGCTGTCGCAAAGGACTCTCACTGAGATGTGGCGACAGCCTCTTTCACTTCTTGAATAGTGATAGTTGGTATGATAGTATATAATCAGATTTAAAGATAGAAAGGGTTTGCCATGAGTAGGATAGTAAGTGATTTTATTCCAGACGAACTTCATGAAGAATGTGGAGTATTCGGTATCTATGATTTTGATGGAAATGATATAGCATCTTCCATTTATTACGGTTTATTCTCCCTTCAACACAGAGGACAGGAGAGTTGTGGAATCGCAGTCAGTGATACAGAGGGACCTAAGGGAAAGGTTCGTTCCTATAAGGGTATGGGGCTTATAAATGAAGTATTTACCCCGGAAGCATTGTCAGACCTTCATGGTGATATTGGCGTCGGCCATGTTAGGTATTCAACAGCAGGAGCTAGTTGTGCAGAGAATATACAACCATTGGTTTTAAATTATGTAAAAGGTACCTTGGCTCTTGCTCATAATGGTAATTTGATTAATGCACTTGAATTAAGAGAAGAATTAGAATATACAGGCGCAATCTTTCAGACTACAATTGATACTGAGGTTATCGCCTATCATATAGCACGAGAGAGACTTAAGACAAAAAATGTTGAGGATGCAGTGCATAATGCAATGAGAAAATTATCTGGGGCCTATTCCTTGATTGTTATGAGTCCACGTAAGTTGATTGGAGCAAGAGATCCATTTGGCTTTCGTCCACTTTGTATTGGGAAACGTGACAATGCATATATTCTGGCAAGTGAAAGTTGTGCCTTAGATGCAGTAGGTGCAGAATTTGTCAGAGATGTACTACCAGGAGAAATTGTTACTATTTCCAAAGATAAGGGAATTGAGTCTAATACGGCTCTATGTCAACAGAATAAGGCAAAATGTATCTTTGAATATATTTATTTTGCAAGACCAGATAGTTATATTGATGGAATTAGTGTATATAATTCCAGAATTATGGCTGGTAAGATTCTTGCCCAAACCCATCCTGTTAATGCAGATATTGTAGTAGGAGTTCCTGACTCTGGTAATGCTGCAGCCTTAGGCTTTGCCTTAGAATCTGGAATTGAGTTTGGTATGGCTTTTGTGAAAAACAGTTACGTAGGAAGAACCTTTATTAAGCCAAAACAGGCTGTCAGGGAGTCTGCAGTTAAGATTAAATTAAATGTATTAAAAGAAGTAGTACGAGGGAAGCGTGTGGTTATGATCGACGATTCTATTGTCCGTGGTACTACCAGTGAGCGCATCGTTCGGATGTTAAAGCAGGCTGGTGCTACAGAAGTACATGTAAGAATCAGTTCGCCACCATTTTTATTCCCATGCTATTTTGGAACAGACGTACCTTCCTGTGATCAATTGATTGCCCACAACAATAGTATAGAAAAAATATGCGAAATGATTGGAGCAGACAGTTTAGGTTATCTTAGCGGAGAACGTCTTAGTGAATTAGTGGAAGGAGATCACGGTTATTGTGACGCTTGTTTCTCAGGTAAATATCCGGTGGATCCTCCAAAGGGAGACATTCGCGGCGAATATGAATGTTAAAAGATATAATTTTTCTATTGGTTATTAATTTTGATACAATATGTTGAAAAAACGTAGATTACTTAAGGAGGTTCAAATGAGTAACGACAAATATGTAAGTCCTTTTTCGGAACGTTATGCCAGCAAGGAGATGCAATATATCTTTTCTCCTGATATGAAGTTTAAAACATGGAGAAAGCTTTGGGTTGCTTTAGCAGAAGTAGAACGTGAGCTAGGAATAAATATAAGTAAGGAACAGATTGCAGAGTTAAAAGAACATCAGAATGATATTAACTATGACGTGGCCAAGGAAAGAGAAAAAGTTTGCCGTCATGATGTTATGAGCCATGTATATGCTTATGGGATACAGTGCCCAAAAGCGAAAGGAATCATTCACCTAGGTGCAACTTCTTGCTATGTTGGAGATAATACAGATATTATTGTCATGTCTGAAGCTTTAAAACTGGTAAAGAAGAAATTAGTAAATGTTATCGATGAATTAGGTCGATTTGCTATGGAGTATAAAGACCTTCCTACCCTTGCGTTTACTCATTTTCAACCTGCACAACCTACTACTGTAGGAAAGAGAGCAACACTATGGATACAGGAACTTGTTTTGGATTTAGAGGATCTGGTCTATGTTCTGAATAATATGAAATTACTTGGCTCAAAAGGTACCACTGGAACTCAGGCAAGTTTCTTAGAGTTATTCGATGGTGATTATGACAGAGTAAAAAAAGTAGATCCTATGATTGCAAAGAAACTGGGCTTTAAGGATTGTATGGCTGTATCTGGACAGACCTACAGCCGTAAAATTGATACCAGGGTGGTAAATGTTTTAGCAGGCATTGCAGCAAGTGCTCATAAATTTTCTAATGATATCCGTCTACTTCAGCATTTGAAGGAAGTAGAAGAGCCATTTGAGAAGGGCCAGATTGGTTCTTCAGCGATGGCATATAAGAGAAATCCTATGAGAAGCGAGAGAATTGCATCCCTATCCCGCTATGTTATGGTGGATGCATTAAATCCAGCCATTACCTCTGCTACCCAGTGGTTTGAGAGAACCTTAGATGATTCTGCTAACAAGAGAATCAGTATAGCAGAAGCTTTTCTTGGAATTGATGGTATCTTAGATTTATATTTAAATGTGGTTGACGGCTTGGTAGTTTATCCAAAGGTTATTGAAAAGCGTCTTATGGCAGAACTTCCATTTATGGCCACCGAGAATATTATGATGGATGCCGTAAAAGCAGGTGGAGATCGTCAAGAACTTCATGAGAAGATTCGTACACTTTCCATGGAAGCAGGTAAAAATGTTAAGGAGAATGGTTTAGATAATAATCTTTTGGAATTAATTGCTGCAGATCCTTCCTTTAATATGACGATAGCAGATCTTAAAAATACCATGGATCCTAAGAAATATATTGGTTGTGCCAACAGACAGGTTGAGGATTTTATGGATCAGGTGGTATATCCAATTCTTGAGGAGAATGTGGATTTGCTTGGATTAAATGTTGAGATTAATGTATAAATAGAATTTGAAAATTCGATAGTAATAAGAGGGTGCTAATAGTCTAATGTGGCTAATAGCACCTTTTTATTTAGCTGTAAACTAGATGGATAAAGAGTTCTTTTGGGAGAAATATAATGATATAATTTATCTAGTATCATTTTGCAAACAAAAGTGCAACCATACTCTTTTTTTTACGGGATATATAAGGAAGGAACAAAAGGAAGGTGAATGAATGGAAGATTATCAAATTGTAGACTTATACTGGAACAGAGATGAGTCTGCCATTGAAGAAACAGAAAAAAAGTACAGTCGCTATCTTACAAAGATAGCATACAATGTTCTTTCCAATCTGGAGGATAGTATGGAATGTGTGAATGATACTTATCTAAAGGTCTGGAATGCCATACCACCTCATAAGCCGGTAGTTCTTTCAACTTTTTTAGGAAAAATTATAAGACAGGTATCCATTGATACCTATCGTAAACGGAATAGTCTAAAACGCCAGGGTTCTCAGTATACCCTATCTCTCTATGAACTTGAGGAATGTATCGGAAGTAACAATACTCCTCAGCAGAACTTGGAACTGCAAGCTTTAGCAGATGCAATTAGTACATACCTTCGTACCTTATCGAAGGAATCTCGTAATATTTTCATTTGTCGATATTTTTATTTAGACTCCATTAGGGACATTGCAGATTATTATCAAGCTAGCCAGTCCAAGATTAAGAGTAATTTGTTCCGTTCAAGAAATGGCTTAAAAGCATATCTAGAAAAGGAGGGCATGTTATGAAAAAAGAGGAAATAAGTGAGGCAATGGGATTAATCGATGAGGAGTTAATTACAGAAGTTGGAAAAACTCGTGTGATGAGAAGACGGAAAAAGTATTTTTGGAAGGCAGGCATTGCTGTAGCTGCCGGTATTTGTCTTTTTACTTTGGGAATACTAACTAAAATCAGTCAGCCAGTTAAAGCCAATGTTATTGCAGAAGCAGAGTATCCAACGATGATACAATATCCAGAGGAGAAGAACTTTATCGATAAAAAAACGGGACAGATGAATTACGATGCCTTTTATGAACAAGAGGAAAAATGGGCGAGTGCATCTCAGGAACGGCTTGAGCAATATGATGTGAATAATGAAGGTTTGGAGCAATTCCTACTAAGCTCCACTCGTCAGTTTTTGTCTGATGATAAGGATAACAATCTGGTATACTCTCCTCTTAATGTTTATATGGCTTTATGTATGTTGGCAGAGGTCAGTGATGGAAACAGTCGAGATGAGATATTGAAGGTTCTTGGAGTGGACAGTATTGATAAGGTTAGAATACAAGCATCTAATCTTTGGAACGCGAATTATTGTAATGATGGTGCAACCACCAGTATATTAGCAAACTCCATATGGTTAAATGAGAAAGTTAACTTTAAGAAGTCCACTATGAATACCTTGGCAGAAAAGTATTATGCTTCTTCCTATCAAGGAGAAATGGGATCCGAAAACTTTAATAAAATGCTTCAGGAGTGGTTAAATGATCAGACGGGTGGATTATTAAAGGAACAAGTAAAGGGGGTTAAGCTGACTCCTGAGACTATCATGGCCCTTACTTCTACCGTATATTTTAAAGGAAAATGGAATATGGAATTTAACAAAAATAACACGAAAGAGGGAACCTTCCATGCTGCCAAAGGGGATCTCACCTGTGAGTTCATGCATATGAGTATGCAAAATGACTACTACTATGGTGACGGTTATTCTGCTATAAAAAAGGATTTCGAAAATGGAGGAGCAATGTGGCTTATTTTACCGGATGAGGGAATTGCTCCAGATGATTTGATACAAAATGGAACGATTGTAAATTTGTCAATAAAAGGTGGAGACAGCAAATATTTAAAAGTGAATTTGTCCATGCCAAAGTTTGATGTAGCATCTGATATGAATCTAAAGGATGGGCTTAAAACACTAGGTATCAAGGATGTGTTTGATCCCAATACATCCGATTTTACACCTATGACAAAAGACGTTGAGAATATCTTCGTTTCAGAGGCCAAGCATGCAGTCAGAGTACAGGTAGATGAGGAAGGCTGTGTAGCTGCAGCCTATACAGTGATAGAAAAGGCTGGGGCAGCGATGCCTCCTGAAGAGGAAGTAGATTTTGTCCTTGATCGTCCGTTTATATTTGTGATTACCAGTAAGTCCAATACACCACTCTTTACAGGTATTGTAAATCAGCCATTAAAATAAAAAGGGAATTATCCGCTTTGTTCATAAATAAGGAAAATACTAACAGTTGAAAAAAAGACATACTCTTTGTATAATCAAGACATAATAATATACATAGTGTGTTACTGGTATGCAGGCATTAGCTATGAAGATTCTTATTAATCATAAGGATATTTATAGGTAATGCCTTTTCTGTGCTTTCCTATAGGTTATTCTTTAAATGAAAAGGAGATATGTTTATGAAAGACAAAGTTTTTGGTGTCTTACAGCGTGTAGGTAGATCCTTCATGTTGCCAATTGCCATCTTACCGGTGGCAGGTTTATTTCTTGGTATTGGTGGTTCCTTTACTAACCAGACTATGATTGAAGCCTATGGATTGTCTAAGATTCTAGGTGAGGGAACAGTACTTCATACCCTTTTAACCGTATTAAATGCATGCGGTAATATTGTATTTGCGAACCTTCCGATTTTGTTTGCCATGGGTGTAGCTATTGGTATGGCAAAGAAGGAAAAAGAGGTAGCAGCCCTATCGGCAGCCATTGCCTATTTTATCATGCATTCAGCGATTAATGCCATGATTGACATTCGTAATCTGGCAGAAGTGTTACCATCCGGTTCCATTGCCTCAACAGTAGGTATTGAATCTCTACAGATGGGTGTATTCGGTGGTATTATTGTAGGTCTTGGTGTTGCATCACTGCATAACAGATTTTACAAAATTGAACTACCACAGGTTTTAAGTTTCTTTGGTGGCACAAGATTCGTACCGATCATTAGTGCAGTTGTTTATTTATTTGTTGGTATCTTAATGTCCTTTATCTGGCCAACCGTACAGAATGGTATCTATGCCTTAGGTGATCTGGTTATGCGAAGTGGCTATGCTGGAACCTGGGTTTATGGTTTCTTAGAAAGAGCATTGATTCCATTTGGTCTTCATCATGTATTCTATTTACCATTCTGGCAAACAGCAGTTGGTGGAACTGCCATGGTTGGTGGACAATTAATCGAAGGTGCACAGAATATCTTCTTTGCAGAATTAGCAGATGGTTCTATTACTAGATTTAGTGTAGAAGCTACTCGTTTTATGTCTGGTAAGTTCCCACTTATGATCTTTGGTCTTCCTGGTGCAGCATTTGCTATGTATCGCTGCGCTAAACCGGAAAAACGTAAGATTGCCGGTGGTTTGTTATTATCTGCAGCCTTGACGGCAGCCTTAACTGGTATTACAGAACCAATTGAATTTACCTTCCTGTTTGTAGCTCCTGTTTTATATATCATTCACTGTGTATTTGCCGGCCTTGCTTATATGTTTATGCATATATTTAATGTTGGTGTTGGTATGACCTTCTCTGGTGGTATTATTGACTTAACCTTATTTGGTATTCTTCAGGGAAATGCAAAAACCAATTGGATTTGGGTAGTTATTGTCGGTATTGTTTATTTTGTTGTATATTACTTCTTATTCTCTTTCTTAATTAAGAAATTTAACTTTAAGACTCCTGGTCGCGAAGAGGGAGAAGGAGATGTTAAGCTTTATACTAGAGCAGATGTAAACGCAAAAAAAGGACAGACTGGTGAAAATGCAGAGGCAGGTGCTTTTGACCCTGTTTCTGCTCGAATCGTACTAGGTCTTGGTGGAGTTGATAATATCTCTGATGTAGACTGTTGTGCTACCAGACTTAGATGTACGGTAAATGACGCAAAAGCAGTAAACCAGGATTTGTTAAAGGAATCTGGCGCTGCCGGTGTAATCTGTAAGGGACAGGGAGTTCAAGTTATTTACGGACCTAAGGTGTCAGTTATCAAATCCAATTTGGAGGATTATCTAGATACTAAGGAGGCTCGTACTATTACAGTTGCAGATTTAAACCAGGAAAGTGAGCCAGTAGAGACAACTAAAGAAGCTACTGTTAACAAGTCAGAGACTACCCCACTTGTGGAAGAGGAATTCTTCAGCCCAATGAAGGGTATAGTTGCTCCAATTACTGAGATTAATGAGCCTGCCTTTGCTGATAAAATGATGGGAGACGGTATATTTATCATCCCAGAAGATAATAAAGTATATGCCCCATGTGACTGTGAAGTAGGATTTGTATTTCCTACCAAGCATGCCATTGGTTTAAAGACAGACAAGGGATTAGAAGTTCTAATCCATGTTGGTCTTGACACAGTAGCCTTAGATGGAAAAGGTTTTGATGTGAAAGTTGCAGATGGTGACTTCGTTCAGAAGGGAGAACTTCTTATGGAATTTGACTTAGCGTATATCAAAGAACATGCAGCCGGGATTGAAACACCGGTAATCATCACTAACCTTGCTGAACAACAGACGATTCAAGTAACTGGCTCCGGTCTTGTAGAAGTCGGACAAAGCTGTTTTATTGTAAAATAAAACGTAGAAAGGGAAGAGAATGTATCAGGTAGTAAAAGTATTGAACAACAATGGAATACTGGCCAAATGCTTAGACTCTTCCAGTGAGCATATTTTTCTAGGAAAAGGGATTGGATTTGGGAAAAAGGCAGGAGAGTCTTTTACCTCCATTCCTGATGCCAGGGCCTATATATTTAAAGAAAGTCTTAAAACAGACGATAAACTAAGTGTTATTAATAATATAGACCCGGTTTATCTGGATATTGCCAATGAAATCATTCTTGCAGCAGAAAAAAAGTTTGGGTCTTTCGACAATAACATTCTCTTACCTTTGGCTGACCACATCGCTTTTTGTATTGAACGGCAGAAAAATGGTTTAGAAATAATTAATCCTCTGAATGCAGATATCAAGATCTTATTTTCTGAGGAATATCAGGTAGCCAGTCAGGCAGTTGAGATTATTCAAAGATATACTGGATATACCATTTTAGAGGATGAGATCGGTTATATAACCATGCATATCCATTCTGCTTTAACCAAGGAACACCTACGTAACTCCATGAGTATTGTGTATATGGTAGAGGAATTTATTAAGAAGATAGAGACAAAATATCATATAGTGATTGATAAAGAGTCTTTATCCTATAATAGACTACTGACTCATATTAAATATATGATTGTCCGGGCACTGAAAAAGGAAGAATTGCAGGTGGATATCACTCCTTATGTAAAGGCTGAATTTGCAGAAAGTTATGCAATATCAAAAGAGCTATGCCAAGATCTTGGAGAAGACTTAAAATGTACGTTTAAAGAAACGGAAATCAGTTATCTTGCCATTCATATAGAGCGTGTAAAGGAAAGTGAAAAACATGAATAACTAAAGCCAAAGGATGCCATGACAAAGGATGGCATCCTTTGGCTTTTTATGGAAATAACGATTGACTGTTTATACAGGAACTAATAAACTGAATACATAATAATGATACTATAAGGGGTATTCATGGACATGTATGAATTCTTACAATGCAGAAAGATAACAGTAGTACTTTATATTAGCATGCTGCATATGTCGATTCTTGTATTTGTTTTTGGATTTATAGTGTGTAAGGTAGATTATATCAATCTTCGGGTTAGGTCAAAATATATGCGCAATACCATAAAGAGGGGTAGCCATGAAAAAAAGGTAAAAATAGCAATTATAATTATGTTGAGTTTACTTATATCATATGGAATTTTGGTTACTGTAGATTGTATTAGCCTTAAAAACTCAGAAATAGGCACTAAACCTATAGTAACAATAAATGAAGAAATTACAGACAGGAGAATTGCTTATACTGGTTTAGGATATACCATTAGTTATTATGTCAATGGAGATACGACTACTTCTAATGGAATTACATTAATCGAAGAAACTGGCTATGGAGCAGAATTTAGATTATTTAATAAAATTCTTATTTGGGCATGGGCTGAATAGCAGGTATAGGGGAAAGTTATAATAAGGAGGGTGTATGGTGGTACAAAAATTATTACACGGCAGAAAGATAACGGCAGTACTTATTGTGATTCAATTTGTTATCTTAGTTTTAGGAATTGTATTTGGAATTGTGGGACGTATGATACATAATGATTTAATGAGCCACAGCATGGAAGTATTCTCGCTTATTGTTAGTGGTATTGCAGCAGCGGTACTTTTTTTGGAAAGAAAGAATATTAAACCAAGGAAAAATGCTATTCTGAAGAATAAAAAGGTTTTTTGGTTTTTCTATGTATTATTAATCATTCTGTTTTTATTAGTGAGTGTATTAACAGCTCTTTTTATATGGGAAGATAATAAAGAAGTGGTTACTCCTCCAACCAGAACGATTGAAGTTGACAGTAATAACATATCAGTATCTTTTAATATGCCTCATGACAACTCAGAATATGATGTTCTCAATGGGGATGGAATCCAATACGGAAAGTATGACGAGTATACAGATAGCGAAGGAAATATGTATTTATATTTGCACGGAACAGATGTCTATTGTGGATTCAATAACTTTGTAGGAGGGCAATCTGAAGGTACCATGGAAGAAAATGCAGCAAAAGAAAAAGCAACCGCATACTTGAAAAAGATTATAGAGGATATCTCTGTATATAAGCTAGAGAAGGCAACATTAAGAGATTGGGATTCTTCCTATGATGTAAGTTTCAGACGCTACATAGAGGAATTCCCAACAGAAGAGGTTGTACGAATTAGTATAAATGGGGATGGTAAAGTAGATTCCTACTCTGACTTTTTAGACGGCTGCTTTGACCAAACATCGGTGGATTCCAGTAAAGTAAGGCAGGCGATTGCAGATGTTAAGAAGACACTGGATAGCAAATATAGTGGCACAACTTATGAGGTTGATAAACAGTGTATTACCTATAAGGATGGAGACCTTTTTCTAAAAACAGAATGTTTTTATTTGAAAGGGAAAAAAGGAGGTACCGGCATAATGATGGAGGACACCATTATGACATCTTTGAACTAATCTTATTGTTATATGGCAAGGGCATTGATTAGGACGTCTAAGTCCTCCCGTTTACTGGAGTAAATCATATAGCTTTGGATGGAAGGTGCATCAAAGTCCACCAATGGAATGTCGATTAGTTTTTGCTTTTTTAGTTCCTTTGTAATTAGCTTTCTTGGTATAAAGCTATAACCCAATCCATCCAGCAGATAAGGTTTTAACTTGGAGCCTTTATCTAGTTCAAAGGAAAAGCTCTTCCTATTTTCAAATAACTCATTAAGAAAAGTGTCATCCTCCTCTAAAATGTAGTTACAATATAGATACTTGATTTTACCTAGTTCTTCTTTCGTGATGCCCTTCGGATAGGTCTCATTTTCCGGTGCGGTCACTAAAACCAGTTGGTCGGTGGTATAAGGAATACAGGAAAAGTCGGCTTTGTTAAATGGTACATAGGTAATAATTAAATCTAGTGTCTGATCTTGAAGCATAGTAAACAGAGCATTGGAGTGATCAATCACAAGAGAAAGGGAGATGTCAGAATGTGCCTTTAAAAAGGCAGACACCTTAGGATACAAGTAGCAATCGTAAACTGTGTTGACACAGCCTAATCGTATGACCTGTTTATAGGACTGTATATTCTGAATCTCAGTGCGGGCATGGTCCTCCAATTGAATAATTCTCTTGGCATATTCTAATAAATGAGAGCCTTCTTCCGTTAGCGCAACCGATTTGTTATTTCGTGTAAACAGGGAGACACCCATTTCTTTTTCCAGTTCTGCGATGCGGTTCGTGACAGTGGACTGCACAATATATTGCTTGGCAGCTGTTTGGGTGAAGTTCTTAAGTTCGGCCAAAATGACAAAGGTACGTAAATGATCTATATTCATGATTGCCTCCTATGATTAGAATTACAAATTAATATTACTAAATTTATTTAATATCTGAATTATAGACCATTTATGAGCATGAAACAAGAGAATTTGGATAAATAGTGGAAGAATAATAAAAGCCAACGGTTACTCAGTGTAGTATCACTGAATAAGTTGGCTTTCCTATATTTATAATACTTTTCCTATATTATATAAAGCATTGGCTACCAGCCAATTCTGAGGGAAGAATTTCATAATATTCCAGTAGCTTCCACCCCTAAAGCCATAGTCAAAGATAAGCCGCAACTTGGCATTCATACTTCTTGCATCTTCAAACCAGACTACATGCTCCACTCCATCCTCGTTGGTGTAATAGTAGAATGGAGCTTGGGAGGTCTCATCATATTCTATCGTTGCACCAAACTGGGCAGCCCTCTCTACTGCCTCTACATTGCCTATAGAAGAAGCCTGGGTAGTTCCCCTTACAAAAGGGAGAGGCCAGTCATAGCCATAGTTTGGAAGACCTAGATAGATCTTGGCAGGAGGAATTCTGGTGATAGCGTAGTCTAACACCTCTCGGACTTTATTGATTGGAGCGACAGCCATAGGTGGGCCAAAGGTATAGCCCCACTCATAGGTCATAAGAAGGACGGTATTAGCAGCAGCGCCTAGGGCAGCATAGTCATGTCCTTCGTATAGAGTGCCAGGTTGGTCATCTGCTATCTTAGGGGCCAACGCCACCATTACCTCAAAATCATTGTCATTTAGCTCAATACGAAGCTTGTTTATAAAGTCTACATATAAATCCTTATCCTCAGGATAGATGAATTCAAAGTCTACATCTAAGCCATAATAATTCTTTTCTTTCATGTTAGTAAGAATATTCTGAATTAAGGTGTTTTGCACTTCCTCACTAATTAGGAGAGAATGGGCCAGTGCATTGCTAAAGGTACCTTCGTTGGTAAGGGTAGAGAGTAGCATAATTGGGGCAACTCCATAATCCCTAGCAATGTTAATAAGTTCGGTATCTTCAACTGGAATTAATTCTCCTTCTGGTGTAAATCCATAAGTAAAAATGGTAAGAAAGGTTAAGTAAGGCAATGTTTTTTGCAGAGTCCTACGATTGATAAATGGATAAGCATACCCATTTAGATTTGCAGTCCCTAGCTTTTCTTCCTGAAAGCTAATTACTAGAGTCTCTCCTGGGTATATGTAGTCCCGATTGTTGAGGGCAGGATTATTTTGTAATAGATTTACCACCGTAATACCATTGGCCTCTGCAATATCAATCAAATTATCATTTTCTTGTACGGTATAAGTTTGTGCAGGGTATTGGATTACGATAGTCTGGCCGGCAACCAGATTATCTGGATTAGGGAGCTCATTTTGCTCTTGAATAAACTCTTCGGAAAGGCCATATTGATTCGCAATTGCCTCTAAGGTCTCTCCCTCTGTTACAACATGTATGGTCATTGATAACTCCTTGGACATAGTAATCTTAGTTATATATATGAGAAGTTGTATGAAAACTATACTGTTAAATTGATAAAATACAACAATTCGTAATTTAAATTATTATAATCAATTAAATTTGTTATACAAATTATTTGGCTTTTCCTATAATAAAGCAAGAATATTTTTTGGGAAAGGAGCAGTTGTATAATGAGCATGAAAATAAGTTTTGCAGAACGAATTGGTGGGAGTTCTTTTGGAATAAACGATGAAACATTCAAGTTTGAGAAGATTAAACAGGCTAAGAGAAAAGCACAGGAATTAAAACCAGGTATATTTTTGATTGATATGGGAGTAGGAGAGCCAGATTTACCTGCCGCATCCGCTGTTGCCAAAGTATTAGGACAGGAAGCTGAAAAGGCTATAAATCGTTTTTATGCCGACAATGGGATAATGGAATACAAAAGGGCAGTAGCTGACTATATGAAGAAATTTTATGATGTAAATGGCTTATCCTTAGATAATCAGATCTGTCACGGAATTGGAAGTAAGTCAATTCTGGCTATACTTCCCTTAGCTTTTATTAATCCTGGTGATGTTGCAATCCTAACCGTACCCGGATATCCAATCTTAGGGACAACAACAAAGTATCTGGGAGGTCAGGTATATGAATGTCAGCTACATAAGAAAAATGGATTTCTTCCAAATCTTAGCGAGATTCCTGAGGCAATATGTCAAAGAGCAAAACTATTATATCTCAATTATCCAAACAACCCAACAGGAGCAGTTGCAAATCAGGAATTCTATGAGAAAGTGGTGGCTTTTGCCAAAAAACATCAGATTGTCGTGGTAAACGATGCGGCTTACGGTGCCATCCTTTATGATGAGCGCCATCCTTTTAGTTTTTTAAGTGTGCCAGGAGCTATGGAGGTAGGGGTAGAAATTCACTCTATGTCTAAGGCTTTTTGTATGACAGGCTGGAGACTGGGGTTTATCGTTGGTAATGAAAAGGTGGTAAAAGCCTTTGCAACCGTAAAGAATAATATGGACTCGGGACAATTTCGAGCCATACAGCTAGCAGGTGCTTATGCACTAAAGAATCCGGAGCTTACGAAAGTACAGGTAAGACGGTATGAGGTAAGAATGAGAGCCTTAGTCGATACCCTTAATAAGGTCGGATTTTCGGCAGAGATGGCGGCTGGAACCTACTACTTATATGTGAAAGCGCCGGTGTCAGGAAAAAGAGCAGATGGCATCAGAGTTCAGTTTAATCATGCGGAAGATGCAGCTACATTTTTAATAGAAGAGGCCCTGATCTCTACGGTACCTTGGACGGAAGCTGGAGACTATCTGCGTTGGTCTGTAACCTATGAGACAGGAGAGTACTCTGATCAGGAGGTCATGGAACTTCTTAAGAGAAGATTGGAACAATTGGAGCTTACATTCTAAAAGTGAAATCTCTACTGTTCATTTTTGAAATTATTGGTATAATAAAGCCATAACTATAAATTATAGATATCAATAAAATCATAAGTAATAGGGGGAGTGTAATGAGCGTTAACCTTGAATATTATAAAATACTATACTATGTCGTCCAGTACGGCAGCTTTACTCAGGCAGCAGAAGAGCTTTGTATCACCCAGCCTGCAGTTAGTCAGGCAATAAAAAGTCTGGAAAGTGTATTAGGAAGCCAACTGTTTGTTCGTAGTGCCAAAGGAGTGGCATTAACAAAAGAAGGAGATGTTCTGTACTCCTATGTAAAGCGTGGATATGAATCCATTCTGTTAGGGGAATCTGCCTTTAGGAAGCTACTTGATTTAGAGAATGGGGAGATAAGAATCGGAGCTAGTGATATGACACTAAAGTATTACCTGCTTCCTCATTTGGAGCATTTTCACGAACGTTATCCTGGAATTAAAATCAAGGTAACCAATGCACCTACTCCGGAAACTATAGAAAATCTTATGGATGGGAAAATTGACTTTGGTATTGTCACTACTCCTTTTAAAGAAGGAGAAGGGATTAAGTCAATGAAGGTGAGAAAGCTTCAGGATGTGTTTATTGCGGGAAATCACTTTTTAGAGTTAAAGAATCGAACTCTTCAATATGAGGATCTGACAGAGTACCCATTTATCTGCCTTGAGAAGGATACCAGTACTAGAGCCTATATGGATGAATTCCTTCAACAACAGAAAATTAATCTGGTACCGGAGTTTGAGCTTGCAACTAGTGACATGATTGTACAATTCGCAAAGAGGAACCTAGGGATTGGTTATGTAGTATTAGACTTTGCCAAACCACAGATTGCGCGAGGAGAGGTCTTTAAACTTATGTTTAATCAGAAACTTCCAGAGAGAGAGATTTGTATTATTAGTAGTGATAAATATCCGCTTTCCACAGCAGCCATGGAACTTTTATCAAGAATTAAGGAAGGAAATAGGGAATAGCTCGCCCCCACCCAGCTTACAGGTGGAGGCATATTCCTTTTTCATTTAGAAAGTTGGAACTACAGCTCCATCATATTTCTCTTCAATAAACTTACGGCAAGTGTCACTGTGAAGAGCATCCACTAACACCTTTATTTTTTCATCATTTTCATGACCTTTTTGCACTGCCAGGATATTTTCATAAGTTTTTGCAGCTAAGGAGTCCTTATTTTCGGAAACAATAGCATCCTTTGAAGCACTTAGGTTTACCTGTAAAGCGTAGTTTCCATTGATAACACCTGCAGTCACATCAGGTAGGGCACGGGCTAACTGTGCTGCTTCAAGCTCTTTGAATTGTAGGTTTAATGGATTTTCTACAATATCTTTTATTGTAGCTGTAATTCCTGCATCATCCTTTAATTTCAATATGCCATTATCCTGTAATAATAATAAAACGCGGGCTTCATTGGTGGTGTCATTAGGAACAGCAATAACATCTCCATCTTTTAAGTCTTTCAAATCTTTAATTTTGTTGCTATACATTCCAAGTGGTTCATAATGAACACCTGTAGCACTGACAAGGTCAGTTTTCTTTTCCTTATTGAAATCCTCTAGGTAAGGAAGGTGTTGAAAGAAATTGGCATCTAGTTCACCCTGACTTAAAGCAGTATTAGGAAGTACAAAGTCAGAAAACACTTTGATTTCTAAAGTATAGCCCTTTTCTTCCACTATTTTTTTAACTGCCTCAAGGATTTCTGCATGTGGAGTAGAACTTGCTCCTACCACGATTTTTTTGTCATCTTTGCTTCCAGCACTACCACAGCCGGATAGCGCCGCAAGAGATAAAGTTAATATAAGTAAAACACTAATGATTCTTTTCATTTTAAATCCTCCATTCATCATTTAATTTTGACGTTTGTCGTATGCCTTGGCAAGGCGCATACCAATTTCCTGAAGTATCTGCACGATTACAACCAGTAAAACAACGGTAATTAGCATAATGTCATTCTGGTAACGGTAGAAACCGTAATTGATACCAATGGTTCCAAGCCCCCCACCACCTACAAATCCTGCCATAGCAGAATAGCTGAGAATGGTTGTTACAGCAATGGCACATCCTACTAATAAGGAAGGTCTTGCTTCCTTTAACAGTATTTTAATGATAATCTGCATGTTGGTTGCACCCATAGAACGGCCCGCTTCGATGACACCTGCATCGACTTCTTTTAAAGAAGATTCTACCAGTCTGGCTATAAATGGTGCAGCTGCAATTACAAGTGGAACAACAGTAGCAGTAGCTCCGATTGTAGTTCCTACTACAAATCGTGTAAATGGCAGAATAGCTACCAGAAGAATTAAAAAAGGAATACTTCGGGCAACATTTACAACGATATTTAAAATCACATTAACAACTCGCATTGGGCGTAAACCGTCTTTGGCTGTTAACACAAGTAAGATCCCAAGTGGAATACCAATCATATAAGCAAAAAGGGAAGAAGCCAGAGTCATATATAGAGATTCCCAGATTCCCTGGCCTAACATTTGTAATGTAGCTGAATCAAGCATTTAGATCTACCTCCTCAACCACCACGTCTTGCGTGGAAAGATAATGTTTCATCTTAAGTGCAGTCAGTTCATCCTCAGGTAGTTGGACAATCATCTGTCCCATGGCTTTCCCATCTACGTCTCTGGTATCAGCAAACATAATGTTTACTGCAGCCTTACATTCCAAGACCATGTTTGAAATGATTGGCTCAGCAGAGGCAACTCCGTTAAATACAATACGAAGGGCTTTTTTGCCGAAAGAAAGAGTATCAGTAAGCTGCTCCGGATATACAAGGTGCTTGCCAATGGCTGTTTTTGGATTGCTGAACAAATCCTGCACATCTGCAATCTCGGCAATCTGGCTGTTGTCAATAATGGCAACACGATGACAGATTTTCTCGATTACGCTCATTTCATGGGTGATTAGTACTATGGTAACACCCAGTTTTTTATTAATATCCTTTAATAACTGTAATACCTGGTTGGTGGTATTAGGGTCTAATGCACTGGTTGCTTCATCACAAAGAAGAACCTTAGGATTGGTAGCAAGGGCTCTGGCAATTGCTACACGTTGCTTTTGTCCACCGGATAACTGGGTTGGATATGCTTCCATACGGTCGGCCAGACCAACTAATTCTAATAATTCAGTGGCTCTTTTTGTGGCTTCTTCTTTCTTTACTCCAGCTAGTTCAAGAGGAAAACAGACATTCTGTAATGCATTTCTTTGCATCAGCAGATTGAATTGCTGGAATATCATACTGATACTCTGTCTGACAGGAATCAGTTCCTTATTACTTAGTTTTCCTAAGTCCAACTGTTTACTGTCTGGTTGAAATAGAACAGTTCCCGCTGTTGGACGTTCCAGATAATTGATGCATCTAACTAATGTACTTTTTCCGGCACCGCTTAATCCGATGATACCGAATATCTCGCCGGGATAAATATCCAGATCTATGTCTTTAAGAGCTTCTACCATTTTCTTTTTTTGGTAAAAGGTTTTACTTAAATGCTGGATACTAATAATTGGAGTTTTCTCAGTCATGACGTTTACCTCACTATCTATTTGTAACAACTGTTGCAACGACTTGTCGATGTAATGATTATAGTATATCTTATTAGGATGTCAATATTCTAGTCTAAATCAGGGTATCGGATTTTGTTATAATTAGTTATAATTAGTCGTAATGATTAACGAAAACATTATAAGACATAAATACTGCTTATGCATATCATAAAAAATATTGATTTTACTTATATTATTAAATAGTGTATGATTGTGAAGTAAAAGAGCAATCATAAAAATGAGATTCCAAATAGGAGGGTTCACTTATGGTAAGAGCAATCGTTGGTGCCAACTGGGGCGACGAAGGTAAAGGTAAGATTACTGATATGCTTGGAGAACAGTCAGATATTATCGTACGTTTCCAAGGAGGAAGCAATGCAGGACATACGATCATAAACAATTATGGAAAATTTGCACTTCATTTGCTGCCATCTGGTGTTTTTTATAGTCATACTACCAGTGTAATCGGTAATGGTGTTGCATTGAACATTCCATATTTATTTCGTGAGATTAACGACATTGTATCAAAAGGTGTTCCTATGCCTAAGATTAAAGTGTCCGATCGTGCCCAGATTTTAATGCCATATCATATTTTATTTGATCAATATGAAGAGGAAAGACTAGGTGGCAAATCCTTTGGCTCCACTAAATCAGGAATCGCACCATTTTATTCTGATAAATATGCAAAAATTGGTTTCCAGGTATCTGAATTGTTTGACGAGATAGTTCTAAAAGAGAAGATTGCCCGTGTTTGCGAACAGAAAAATGTCATCTTAGAGCATTTATATCATAAACCAAAATTAGATGAGACAGAATTATATAATACCTTAATGGAATACCGTACAATGGTAGAGCCATATGTATGTGATGTTTCAGCCTTTTTACATGATGCGATTAAGGAGGGTAAGAATATATTATTAGAGGGGCAGCTAGGCTCCTTAAAAGACCCTGATTTCGGTATCTATCCAATGGTTACTTCCTCCTCTACCTTAGCAGCTTACGGTGCTATCGGCGCAGGAATTCCACCATATGAGATCAAAGACATTATTACAGTAGTAAAGGCATATTCCAGTGCAGTAGGAGCTGGTGAATTTGTAAGTGAGATTTTTGGTGATGAGGCAGATGAACTAAGAAGACGTGGTGGTGATGGTGGTGAATTTGGCGCTACCACAGGACGTCCAAGACGTATGGGTTGGTTTGATGCAGTTGCTTCCCGTTATGGTTGTAAGATTCAGGGTGCAACTAATGTAGCTCTTACTGTATTAGATGTACTTGGTTATCTGGACGAGATTCCGGTTTGTATCGGTTATGAGATTGACGGAGTGGTAACGAAGGATTTCCCAACCACCGTGAAGCTTGCAAAAGCAAAACCTGTATATACAACACTCCCAGGTTGGAAGGAAGAAATCAGAGGAATTACTGAATATGAGAAGCTTCCTGAGAACTGTAGAAAATATATTGAATTCATTGAACAAGAACTTGAGGTACCTGTTACCATGGTATCTAATGGTCCAGGAAGACATGAGATAATCCATCGTCTGAGTAAAATAAATACTAGATAACAGAATAACATGATTTAAAATGGAAATAAAAGGGTGCATTTGTTGTTGATTTAATAACAAATGCACCCTTTAAACTATGGCACATGTTGGAAAATATTGTATAATGTAAAAAAGAAGAAATGTAAGTCGTAAAAACTAAATTAATCTTAATGAAATGACGATATTAAAGCGTAACAAAATATAATTACAATGAGGAGAGTTTAGCTATGAAAACAGTACATCGCACAAATGTCATTTCTATTTGGGTTTTTTTTATTCTGATTGAACTTTTTAAGGCTATTGTAGTCAGAAAGTCAGAGGGTGGTTTTAGTTCACTATTTATATTACTAGGGTTATCAATAGCAGCTACAATTGTTTATTTTATACCTCTGGTAGATCGAATAAAAGGCATTATCATTGCAGCTCTTGCTGGTAGTACGCCATTATTAATTTCTATCGTTCAACATGGGAATAATAATGCTTTTATTTTGTCATATGTATGTATAGGATTGGTTACTTTGTATTTTGATAGAGTGATTTTGATAGGTTATACGGTAATAATTATGGTGTTAAACATTACTGCAGCAGTTGTAGATCCAATCTATATTACCGGTAATAAAATATCAACCGATATGGCCCCACTTATGTTAGCTTCCTATGTTGGCTTAATTGTATTGTTATTCTTTACTACACATAGAGGTCAGTACACTATAAAGATAGCGAACGAACATGCTAGTAAATCAGAAAAGCAGCAGCAGATTATTATGGAAAATCAGAAACTTGTTCAAGAAATATCTAGTTCTTTAAATAATTCCATTGCAAATAGTTCAGAACAATTTTCTAATCTTACAACTGAAAGTAGAATTATTTCAGATTCAGCGGAACAGATGGCGAGTGTTGTAGACGATACTGCCAAATCTTTGAATGTACTTAATGAACGCATTAGTAATGCAAAGGAAAATATCGAAGAAAACTATCTGTTATCAAATGAATTAAATGAGAACTATCAGAATGTGATTGCAAATGTAATGGAGGGCGCTAAAGGTGGGGATCAAGCTAAAGTGTCTATGGAAAAGATTAATTCCACGATATCTAATGCTTTTGCTTCTACTAATCAACTACTGGAAGAGACAGAAAAAATCTCAGCAATCTTAGATGAAATCAATAGTATTGCTTCTTTAACAAATCTATTATCTCTCAATGCCAGCATTGAAGCAGCAAGAGCAGGGGAACATGGACATGGTTTTGCAGTCGTTGCCAATGAGATTCGTAGCCTATCAGAACAGAGTAAGAATGCATCCCAGAATGTCCATGTGATACTGGATACCTTAGGCAACATCATTAAAGAAGTGGCAGAGAATGTATCAGAAGGAGCAGCTAGTGTTAGTAGTGGTGTGGCAAGCTTATCAAACCTGCTAGACTGTATGGATTCCATTAGAGATAGTTCTGAAACTTCCCAGAAGACAATAAACAAGGAATTCAATATTATTAAGAAGGTAAGAAGTGAGTTTAATGAAATGTTAAACGAATTGGAAAGTGTAGTTGCTATGTCTGAAGAGAACAGTTCCATGATTCAGTCTATTTCTAGCTCTATAACTACTCAAGCTTCATCTTTTGAAAATGTCAATATCAGCGTGGGAGAAATTAATGAGATGTCCCAGAGGTTAGCAAACCAGGCGACATTATAAACAATAAGTTTACTTAAGGGCTGGTGCTTTTGCACTAGCCCTTACTTGTTATTTCTTGTTCAATGTATTCAATAGTGTATCCACTAATTCATCATTTTTCTCTGGTGACATAAAGCAAAAGCGAACGTAGCGATTGTCTAAAAATGGGAAATTAGAACAATCCCGAATCATAAGACCCTTTCGTATGCTGGCGTCAAAAAGTTCTTCTGAAGTAACATCATCACGTAAGATCTTAAATAATACAAAGTTAGCATGGGCAGGAAAAACCTTGATAAATGGACAGGTACGAAGCTTGGCAAGTATTCTGTCCCTTTCCTTATTAATCAACTCTCTTGTCTTCATCATATAATTCTGATCTGTAAACATTATCTCACCAGCAATAGCTGCTAGAGAGCTGATGGTCCATGGATTTTGTCGTTTTACAATTTCTTTAATCAAATCTCCATTACCACAGACTGCATATCCCAGGCGAAGCCCAGGGGCTGCAAAGAATTTGGACGTTCCTCTTAGAATAATTACATTGTTATAATATTCTGTCAGTGGAATAGAGGTTATCTCATTCATATTAGTATCAAATTCAACATAGGTTTCATCTACCATGACATAGATACCCTTTTGTTTGCAAGTATCCAGAATTTTTCTCATTTCCTTTCTGGTAATTGCCGAGGAAGTAGGATTGTTTGGGTTACATATAACAAGTAAATCGATATCCTGATTTAAGGATTTATTTAAGTCTTCAATGTCTAGTTCAAAATTTTCC
Source organism: Bacillota bacterium (assembly GCA_023411225.1). Lineage (GTDB taxonomy): Bacteria > Bacillota > Clostridia > Lachnospirales > Lachnospiraceae > KM106-2. The sequence continues at coordinate 14,931 of JAEYPA010000141.1, read as the reverse complement.
TCTTCCTTTAATCTGTAATAATGAGTACGTCCGCCTCCCAAAGAAACTTCTCGTTCGTACTCTGAGTAAGTAGGACCTATCATTAGGGCTTTTTTAGGCTTTCTAATCTGGATGAACAGGGAAATCAGCTCAGTAGAACCATTTCCAACAATTATGTTATTGTAATCAATATTTACATAATTACCGATACACTTTCTAAGAGAAGTATATTCCCTATCGGGATAAGAAGTAATAGCGTCTATTTTACTGGAGAGTGTGTCTTTTAGTAGAAAAGAGATACCAAGGGGATTTACATTAGCACTAAAGGAGGTAATATCTTCCTGTTTGATACCATAAATCTTCTCTATTTTTTCTAAATCACTGCCGTGAAAATGATCCGAATGTTTTATCATTTTAATCCCTTCCTTACAATGGTTACATTTTATAATTGATAAGTTATATAATGGCAGATTTTTTGTTAAAAATCAATAGCTTCTACTATTGAATGTTGTCGATTGTAAATGCTATAATGAAATATGAATTACTATATGTTGAACGAGTATATATTTTTGGGGGCAGATTTTGTATGAAAGAGAAAATTAGCCAGGTAGCAAAAGAAATTTATCAATGGGAAGTACCAAGAATTTTCTTATCGAAAGAAGCACTGGAATTTAGTGTTGAATTAGGCAAGTGTTATAGTGGCTCTTTTGTCATAAGAAATAGTGCACATGCCTATATGAAGGGAATCGTTTACTCTTCTGATGAGAACCTAAGCTTGGTGAAACCGACCTTTACCGGTGAGGAAGCTACTATTAGCTTCACCTACTCCGCAGAAAACATTGCAAAGGATGTCAAAAACAGGGTTGGAGTACTAACAATTGTTACTAATTTTGGTGAGGTAACACTGCCCTATGAAGCAATTATTGAAACTCCTTATTTTGAAAGCACTTTAGGAAGAGTAAAAGATTTATTTCATCTTACGAATCTTGCAAAAACTGATTGGTCTCAAGCCGTACATATCTTTAAGTCTCCAGATTTTAAACGTATCATTTTAGCAGACCAGGAGAAATATCAGAATCTATATGATGGACTTATTAAAAGTCCTTCCACTAGCCAGGCTTTAGAGGAATTCTTAATCGCAATTCATAAAAAGATGGCCATTAATATAGCTGTCGATAAAGTGAATGCCAGATATGAGGACGTTAACAAGAGCTTTAAAGATAAAATAGTATTATCGAAAGATCATTGGGGATATAAGGAGTATCGTGTCTGGACGGATGCAAATTTTATTATTCCAGAGCATAAATATATCTGGACAGATAATTTTGTTATGGATACTTACACGCTAGAGTATATGATAGATGCCTCCTTATTGTGTAAGGGACCTAATATAGGTCATATTTATATATCCTCCGTATATCAGACTATAGAAATAACCATAGAGGTATATCGTGCATCTGAAAGTCAGGAAACTGATTTGGAACGCCGTAATCGCCATAAAAAAGCAAAATACAATGCGTTGCTAGTGAAAAAGTATATGGATTTTCGTCTAAATGTGTTGTCAAAAGAGGAGTATGTAGATAGCTTAGAGGCAGTTCTGACAAACCTTACAGCGATTGATCCATCCACAGCAGTACAACTATGGACAGCTCATTTTTATATGGTGGCTGGGAAAAAAGAGAAGCTTCGTAAGCTGATGGATGCATTTGTAGGACATGAAAGGGAACTGTTAGATGAGTCAGTCAATGTATACCTGGCCTATTTATACCTGAATGCTTTATATACCAAAAAGCCTGAGGACATTACAAAAGCGATTGAAACCATTGAAGAGTACTATCATAAGGAAACCAAGGATTGGAAGCTTCTATGGTATCTGCTCTATTTGGACAAAAAATATGATGAGGATCATATGTTTAAGTTACATGTCCTAAGAGAACAGTTTGAAGCAGGTGTCAATAGCCCAGTTCTTTATTTTGAAGCCTGTTTGTGCTTTAACCAGGAACCGGAGCTGTTAATGAAAGCGGATGAGCTGGAGCTTTCCATTATTCACTGGGGAATTCGTCATAACTGCTTCAAAAGTGATTTAGCTGAGCAATATGTCTTTATGTGTTCCAGAACCAAAGGTTTTAATAAAAAACTATATTATGATTTATGTGTATTATATAAACAATATCCAACCAACGAATGCCTGCAGACTATTTGTCGCATGTTAATCAGTGGAAGGATGACAGATAACCAATATTTCAAGTGGTACAAACTGGGCGTGGAAAAACAGTTAAAGATAACGGAATTATATGAGTATTATATTTACGCCATGGATGAAACTTCAGGAATGACAATTGATTATTCTGTACTTCTTTACTTTATCTATAACAACAATTTGACAGAAGCCAAAAAGGCATTCCTTTATGCCTATATTATTAAACATAAAGATGAGATTGTGTCTATCTTCAATACTTACCGGAAGCAGATGGAATCCTTTAGCAAGAGAATGTTAGAAAGAAAATACGTCAATAACAATTTGGCAATTCTTTATGAAGAAATGCTAACGGAAAATATTATGGATGAGAACGTATGTAGGAATCTTCCTTTCGTCCTATTTCAGTATGAAATCACTTGTTCTAATCAGAAGATGTGCGGGGTAATTGTAAGTCATAATGAGTTAATTCAAGAGGAAAAGGTACCATTTGAAAATGGAAGAGCATTAATAACTCTAGTCACTGACAATGTTAATCTGTATTTGTATGATGTGAAGGAGAACCGTTATGTGGTCTCTACTTCTTATACCTTAAATCCCTTGTTTCATAATCCAAAGCTTATAGAAATCTGCTATCAGAAGAATAAGCAGGATATAAAGCTACTGCTTCATATGAATCAAACCTTAAGTAGTGTGGAAAAGAAGGAGAAGGAAGGTTTCTTTATCCAAAATCGTCTACTTGAGTCAGAGGAAATTAGTTTAGCTTATAAGAGTTATGCTTATGTAGAAATGATTGAGTATTACTACAGCATGAATAATATGGAAAAATTGGAGGAATATCTTAGAACCTTAGATTTAACCATTATTAATACGAAAGAGCGATGTAAGGTAATCGAATATATGATTATGCGAGATCTGATTGACGAGGCCTATGAAGCAATTCATATTTACGGATATGAGCAGATAGCAATTAAACGTCTTAAGAAGTTGGCCTGCATATTGTTAGAACGCAACACGATTGCCTATCCTGATAAAATGCTGGCTCTGTGTTACTTCATTTACAATAAGAAACAAGCCACCGAACCTATTTTGCAGTATCTGGTGAATCACTATCAACAATCCACTCAAAATCTTTATGAGATGTGGAAAAGTGCAATGGATATGAAGTTAGAGACAGCGGAGATAGAAGAAAAGCTTCTTGGGCAGATGCTATTTAGCGAAAGTCTATTATTACGTTCCTATGAAGTATTTATTTCCTACTATCGGCATCCAATCAATAGACTACTGGTGCAGGCATACCTGAATTATTGTGCTTATAAGTATCTTATTGAGGATCGTGTTACTGAGTACCAGTTATTTGACATAATGAGAAAAGAAATGAGAAGCTTTCAAAGCCGGTCCTGTCAGCTAGCTCTGTTAAAATACTATTCCACACAGGGACAATTGGATGAGGAAACCCTTAAGTTTGCAGATGTTAAGCTACATCAATTTATCAAAGATGGAATTGTTCTGTCGTTTTTTAAAGATTATCGTGACAGACTGGAGATACCTCACAGCATTTATGACAAATATTATGTACAATACATAACCAATCCTAAAAATAAGGTGACGATTTACTACTGTGTATTAGATGAAACCAATAATGAGAGTAACTATATCAAACAAACTATGACGAATATGTATGAGGGCATCTTTGTTATGGATTTCATTTTATTTGTAAATGAGACACTACAGTATTACATTGTTGAGGAAAATGAGGATGGTCAGAGTATTACCGAGAGTACAAGAGTTTCACTAGATCCTGGAATTGATAAAGTTGATAATCGGTATGGCCAGATTAATTTGATGTATCAAGCTAAGGAAATTAAAGATGAAAAGACATTAATTGAATTAATGCGACAATACATTGTGGACGAGCAAGTTGCAACCACATTGTTTACACCACTATAAAGGAGGCTTTTACTATGTCTGATGAGAACAAGCTTATTGTCGGTATGGACCTTTGTAACGACTATACCCAGATTAGCTTATATAACAATAGTAAATACGAAGTAGAAAGCTTCTTTTTAGATACCGAAGAGCAGGAGTACAAGATTCCTACAGTTCTAGCAGTTAGAGAGGACACTAAGGAGTGGCTGTTTGGAAAGGATGCTTTGCAATGTAGCTATGAGAGAAAAGGTCGTTTGTTGAAGAACTTTCTTGCCTATTCTCAACCTAATATCGAAATATATGGTATTCAGTTTACTAGAGTGCAGATTTATGAACGCTTCCTTAGAAAGGTTCTTCTCCTTCTGAAAAGAGATTACCCTAATGAAATCATTCATCAGCTAGTGATTACTCTGAAGAAAGCAGAACCCGAGCTAATGAAAGAGCTATATGTAGCATTGGAAAGCTTAGGTTTGAAGAAAAATAGGGTTCGTATCCTTAGCCATGAGCAAAGCTATCTTTATTTTGCACTAAGTCAGAAAAAAGAGCTGTGGATGAATGATGTGGCTATGTTCGAGTATGATAAAGAGGGCCTATTCTATTATCAGATCAGCATTGACCGAAGGAATCGTCCTATGCTTGTAGGAGTGGTAAAGAAAGATTTTTCGGATATCATGACCTATTCTATGATAAAAGAAAAACCAGAATCTCTATGCTATATGTTTGAGAATATTTCTACCAACGTATTTCATAAACAGATTATTTCTACTATTTACCTAACAGGGGAAGGATTTGAGGCTAACTGGATAAAACCTCTTCTACAACAGCTTTGCATAGGTCGAAGGCTTTTTATGGGGCAGAATTTGTATTGCTATGGGGCCTGTTATGCTGCAAAGGAAGAAAGTCAGGGAGACAGATTCGCTGGCTTTGCATTCTTAAGTAGTGATAGTCTTCCGTATTCGGTTGCTATGCAGCTTTATACCAACGGAGAACTTAAGAATGTAACGCTGGTAGAGACTGCTACCCCTTGGTATGAGGTGAAACAGACATTTAGTGTGATTTTAGATGGAGAGAATGAGCTTACCTTTGTTCTCAGAGATGCTCTAAATAAGACTACTCAAACTCGGATAATTGCTTTGGATGGACTGGAAACGGAACTTCGGATGGAAAGAGGATCCAGAGTGGAGATAAGGCTCACTTCTAATGCAGATAAGGAGCTGATTGTCACCATCAAAGACCAGGGCTTTGGCTCTATGTACCCATCATCATTTCGTATCTGGGAAAAGATTATTTCGTGCTAAGGAGGTTCCTATGGGAAAAATAATATTATGTACAGGTAAAATGGCCAGTGAACCTTATGTCTTTTTAGTATCCAACACCTCTATATTCAGCATAGAGGAAATGAGCTATTATTTGTATACCCATGTTTACGAGATTGAGGAGGATATACTTGATGACAAACTTATCGATTGGGTGCATAAAGAGCTTCAGATGGAAGAACTGGCAGACAAGCTGACCAAACTAAAACATAACGGGAACAACTTAAAGGATATTATTGTAACAATTTTATGCAGTAATGACTATTACACAGAGAAGGAAATCAAGGATTTGATAGTAGTCTTGAATCAGATTATGGATTTACCACTGATTAAGCGTAGAAAGATGCGAGGGGATTATTTTTTAAAATATCAGATGTACAGTCACGCTGTAGCAGAATATCAGTCTGTATTAAGTGATAAGGATGTTAATATATTATCCACGGAGGAATACGGTAATATTCTCCATAACATTGGCATTACTCATATTCATATTACCTCCTATAAGGAGGCTGCCTTGTGCTTGAAAGAGGCCTATAATCTTAATCATAACCCAATAACCCTGCATCAGTATATGTTATCCTTATTTCTAGCAGAGGATTATAAAAAATTTGAAGAGGAACAAATGAACTATGAACTCTCTGAGAATTATTATGAAGTCATAAAACAAGAAGTGGAAACTGCTAGACAATCAGCAAAAACAATTGAGGAATACCAACAGCTTGAAAGTCTGGTTCTTTTAAAAAGTTCAGGTAAAGTAAATGAATACTATGCATGGATTGAGAAAATCCTGGGAGAATGGAAAAAGGTATATCGGAGACAGATAGAAAATTAAAGCTGATAACAAAATGGAGGCACTTATGGGATTGTTTAACCGGTTAACAAAAAAACAAAAGAAAGCCGATTTTTTGGATACGCCACCAGAGATTGAGACACTGGTTAAGACACCTTTGGAAAAACAGAGTTACAACAAGGGTAATGCAGAGGAGAGAACATCTTTTGTCACACAGAATTGTCAACAGATTATTGAAACTACCAAGCAGCTAGAGGAGTTTTCTAAGGAATATCAGGTGGTGACCTCCTATCTTTCTGACATCCAGGTCATCGATTCTCTTCCAAAGGAAACAAGAACTGCAATTGATGAGTCTGCCAGAATGATTGTTACCTTAACGAGAGAAAGAACAAAATATCAGAATACCTCAGAAAAACTGACGTCCAAACAGCTTCGATTAGTGGAAACCTATGAGGATACAATTCCAGATGAAGTAAGAAAGATTAATCAGATGGAAATCTATCAGTCTGCCTTAAATAGTGATCTTGCAAAATTAGAAGGTGAAAAGAGCAGTTTATTATATCATCGGGAAAATTTACTTGAGAGAAAGCGTAATTTAAAGCGCACTGGAGTGTTTGCTGTTGTCCTTATCGTAATCCTCCTTGGAACGTTCCTATATATGATTAGTAGAGGAGGGGCGTCTTATGAGATTCCACTTATCATTACAGCTCTAATCTCTGTTGCCTGTACAGTGGCACTGGGTATGGAAATCACCAATATTCGAGTTGGTTTGATTACTTCTGAACGAAAGGTCAACAAAGCCATAGGTTTACTTAATAAGGTAAAGATTAAATTCATTAACAACAAATGTGCCTTGGATTATGTCTATGAAAAGTTTGGTATCAATAGTTCTGCACAATTGACCTATTATTGGGAAGAATATATGAAACAAAAGGATGAGAATAAGAAGTATAAGAATAATACAGAACTTTTGAATTATTATAGCGAAAAATTAGTGAAAGACCTAAAACAGTACCAGATTCGGGATTGTGAGGTCTGGGTTCATCAGGCAATTGCTTTACTAGATGAAAAGGAGCTAGTAGAAATTCGTCATCGTCTCAATATCCGTAGGCAAAAGCTTAGAGATCGTATGGATTACAACACCTACACTAGACAACAGAGTATTGATAACATAAAAGAGGTGTTACGAAATAAGCCGGAAGCCAGAGAGGAGATTATACAGGTACTGGCTAAATACCACATCGAAATCTGATTTTTTCTACATAAAAGGACTTGACAGAACTGCAATGATTCACTAGTATAATAATGAATATAATGAAAATGTAATGATAGAGAGGAGTAGGCAGATTGTCTTTTCAGAGAGGATATCCCATAGGCTGCAAGGATGTCTAAAGGAACGTTTGCTGAAGGTAGCTCTTAAACAGTACTTCTGAACTTTAAGTAGGAAGTAACGCGTAAGCCACGTTATCGGCTTGTAAAGGTGATTATAAATCATGAATTAAGGTGGTACCACGGTTTTCGTCCTTAGAGACGAAGCTTTGGTACCTTTTTTAAGGCTTTCTTGAAAACAGAAAGCCAGGATGCATACTTGCTGAATATCTTTCCAAAGATTACGGAAAAGGAGTATTAAAAATGAAGAAAGAATTAGAAAAGACATATAGTCCTGCTGACATAGAAGACAGACTATATGACAAATGGTTGGAAAAGAAGTATTTCCATGCAGAACCAGATGAAAGTAAAAAACCCTTTACTATTGTGATTCCACCACCAAACGTTACCGGTAAGCTTCATATGGGGCATGCCTTGGATGAGACAATGCAGGATATCATTATTCGTTTTAAGAGAATGCAAGGTTACAATGCTCTCTGGCTTCCTGGAACCGATCATGCCAGCATCTCTACAGAGGTTAAGGTGACAAATTATCTGAAGGAACAGGGCATTGACAAGGAAGAGCTTGGAAGAGACGGTTTTCTTGAAAAGACTTGGGAATGGACTCATGAGTATGGCGGAACTATTGTGGAACAGCTGAAAAAGTTAGGCTCTTCCTGTGATTGGGACAGACTTCGTTTTACTTTGGATGAAGGTTGTAGCAAAGCAGTAGAAGAGGTATTTATAAAGTTATATGAGAAAGGTTTAATTTATAAAGGCTCTCGTATTGTAAATTGGTGTCCGGTATGCCAGACTTCCATCTCTGATGCTGAGGTAGAGCATGAGGAGCAGGCAGGTCATTTCTGGCATATTAATTATCCGATTGTGGGAACCGATCGTTTCCTTGAGATCGCTACTACCCGACCAGAAACTCTTCTTGGAGATAGTGCAGTTGCTGTTCACCCAGAGGATGATCGATATAAGGACTTAATTGGGAAGAAGGTAATGCTTCCCCTTGTAAATCGTGAGATTCCGATTATTGCAGATGAGTATGTAGATAGAGAATTCGGTACCGGCTGTGTGAAGATTACTCCTGCCCATGATCCTAACGATTTTGAAGTGGGTAAGAGACATAACCTTCCTGAAATCAATGTTATGAATGACGATGCAACCATTAATAAATTGGGTGGCAAGTATGCCGGTATGGACCGCTATGAAGCTAGAAAGCAGATGGTTAAGGATCTAGATGAACTTGGCCTCTTAGTAAAAGTGGAGGACCACACTCACAACGTAGGTACTCATGACAGATGTAGTACTACTGTAGAGCCTATGATTAAACAACAGTGGTTTGTAAAGATGGATGAACTTATTAAACCTGCAGTAGCAGCAGTTGAAAATGGTGATATCCAGCTGGTTCCTGAAAGAATGAAGAAACTATACTTCAACTGGACAGACAATATTCGTGATTGGTGTATCTCCAGACAGCTATGGTGGGGGCATAGAATTCCTGCTTACTATTGTGATGATTGTGGAGAAGTTGTGGTTAGTAAGACAGCTCCAACTAAGTGTAAATGTGGTTGTACTCATTTTACCCAAGATGAGGATACTCTCGATACCTGGTTCAGTTCTGCCCTATGGCCATTTTCAACACTTGGCTGGCCAGAAAAGACCAAGGACTTAGAGTATTTCTATCCAACAGATGTACTGGTTACCGGTTACGATATTATCTTCTTCTGGGTAATTCGTATGATTTTCTCCGGTTTTGAGCATATGGGTGAGAGACCATTTAAAACAGTTTTATTCCACGGATTAATTCGTGATAACTTAGGCCGTAAGATGAGTAAATCCCTGGGCAATGGTATTGATCCACTGGAGATTATTGCACAGTATGGTGCCGATGCTCTTCGTATGACTTTGATTACCGGTAACGCTCCAGGAAATGATATGCGATTCTATTTGGAGCGTGTAGAGGCAAACCGTAACTTTGCTAACAAAGTATGGAATGCTTCCCGTTTCATTATGATGAATATGGAAAAGGCTGAGATACCTGAAACTATGGATTTATCTAAGCTGACTATGGCGGATAAATGGATTCTTTCTAAATGCAATGACTTGATCAAAGAAGTTACCGAAAATATGGAGAAATATGACCTTGGTATTGCAGTACAAAAGGTGTACGACTTTATTTGGGAAGAATTCTGCGATTGGTATATCGAGATGGTTAAGCCTCGTTTGTATAATGATAAGGACGAGACCAAAATGGCTGCACTTTGGACCTTAAAGACTGTTTTAATCGATTCATTAAAGCTTCTTCATCCATATATGCCATTTGTAACAGAGGAAATCTTCTGTACACTTCAGGATAAGGAAGAGTCCATTATGATCTCCAACTGGCCTGAATACAAAGTCGATTACAGTTTTATTAAGGACGAGACTGCTGTGGAATTGATCAAAGAAGCAGTAAAGGGAATCCGTAATGTCCGTGCAGAGATGAATGTTCCACCAAGTAAGAAAGCTAAGGTTATTGTTGTTACAACTAATGATAAGGTTGGGGGTATCTTTGAAACCAGTAAAGTATTCTTCGCAACTCTTGGTTATGCTTCTGAAGTACTTGTTCAGGCAGATAAGACTGGAATTAGCCAGGATGCAGTTTCTACCGTAGTGGAAAATGCAGAAATCTATATGCCATTTGCTGAGCTAGTAGATATAGAGAAAGAGATTGAACGTCTTACCAAAGAAAAAGAACGTTTAAATCAGGAACTTAAAAGAGTAAATGGAATGCTGAACAATGAGAGATTTATTAGTAAAGCTCCGGCTGAAAAAGTTGCGGAGGAAAAGGCCAAATTAGAGAAATATACAGATATGATGGCAAAAGTTGAGGAACGGTTGACACAGTTAAGTTAGGCTGTCGAGTTTTGCGACATTAAATAGTTGAAATAAATGGACACCATATTATAATAGAAATAGATTTTATTTCCAATTATATACGGTGTTTATTTATTTTACTGATTTTCCAATAGAAAAGCTATTTCTTAATATACTTAAGATTTGCTAAAATCTTTATAAAGTATTGATTTTTATAGGATTGTTCGGTATTATGTAATAGACTATGAGAATAGTCAAGAAGATATAATTTACATGTTAATAGGTGCTGTACCATGGATTGGAGGGAAAGTATGATAGATTTTGAAGAAGAATTGGCAAGATTTCAGCCAAGTTTAGAAGTGGAACAAGCAGAGGATGCTATTTACAATAACAACTTAACCGATGCTACTGATATTATTAAGGAATTGTTGAAAGAGAGCAAGAAGGAAAGTAGCTATAGTAAATAAATAACTTTGTTACAAAGATGAAATAGGTGGAGATAACATGAGGTGTCCAAATTGCGATAACATTTTATCATTAAAAAATAATCGTTGCGATCGTTGTGGAGATGATGTACGAGTGTACCGCAGAGTTGTAAAGGCTTCTAATGCCTTTTACAATCAGGGTTTGATGAAGGCTAGGGTAAGAGATTTATCAGGTGCGGTAATATCACTTCGCACCAGTTTGGAACTAGATAAACACAATACCAATGCACGTAATCTGTTAGGCCTAGTATATTATGAGATGGGTGAGACAGTATATGCCTTAAGTGAGTGGGTTCTGAGTAAACATTTACAAAGCAAAGATAATGACGCAGATGAATATATGAATATGGTACAATCCAATCCAACTAGGTTGGAAAGTATTAATCAGGCAATTAAGAAGTACAATTTTGCATTACAATCTGCCAAGCAGGGAAGTCCTGATCTGGCAATCATTCAATTAAAAAAAGTGATAACCTTAAATTCTAAGTTTATTCGTGCTTATCAGCTGTTGGCACTGCTATATATGCATGAAGGAGAGAATGACAAAGCTGGTCGTATTCTAAAGAAGGCAGCGGCCATTGATGTGAATAATACCGTTACTTTAAACTATATGAGAGAGATTGGAGTTAGTCCAACGAAAGTCATTACTGAGGTAAAGGAAGTTCGCAGCGAGGAGATGTCTGCGAAGACCGGAACAGAGTATACTGTATTCTCCAATTTAAATGAATATAAAGAGGAAAAACCAAATATATGGGCGTACCTGAACCTTGTGATTGGAGCTATAGTAGGTATTGCCGTAGCCTGCTTGCTGATATTCCCTACTATAAAGAATAACAGTAATGATGATTTAAATAAAGTAAATAAGGAACAAACAGTTACCATTAATTCTCTAAAGACGGAAAAGAATGCTCTAATTAATAGTAATGAGAGTTTGAATAAACAGATTGATGATTTGAAGAAGCAGTTAGCTGCAGCTACTGCCACTACGGCAGAGCCTTCTGATGATCCTAACAATGAAGATACAACGATTCAGTCCAATATTGATAGCTTACTTAATGCTACGAGCTTGTATTTGGACAAGGATTTAGATGGTGCAGCAAAAGCATTGGTCAATTATGATGGAAGCAAGCTGACTGAATATAAAGCGGCAGCTAAGATTTATGATTTTATTAAGAGTAAGACCTTTGAGAATGCTGCAACGAAGTTATATAATGAAGGATACAAGCTATATAACAAGAATAAGTTTGAGGATGCAATCAAGACATTACAGGATGCTACAAAACTGAAAGAGAACTATGAAGATGCAATATACTTTATTGGCCGAAGCTATCAGAAGATGGAGGATTATGATAATGCCAGAACGACTTTCCAATCCTTAATAGATGCGAATCCAAATAGTCGTCGAGGTAAAGAAGCCAAGAAACAGTTGAATACACTTCCAGATTAATTAAATTAACATGCTATGCGAAACAGTGAGAAATACCGTAACGTATAGCATGTATTTTTTACCAAATAGATGTAAAAATATGGAAATGAGGTTTACTGGGATGAAGAGACAAGCTTTTTTTACTCACGAAGAAAGGTGCTATGTAGATTATGAAATTATAGGAAATTGTATGATAATTAGGTTGAAAAGTGATTTAGATCATCATTGTGCACAGTTTGTAAAAGAGCGCTCTGATCAACTAATTGACAAAAGACATATCAAACACATTATATTTGATTTTGAAGGAACATCCTTTATGGATAGTTCTGGAATTGGAGTTATTATGGGGCGGTATAGAAGGATATCAGTTTCTGGGGGAAAGATAGCAGTAACTCATCTCAATACTGCAATAGACCGTATATTTAGACTATCAGGTCTATATAAGATTGTGACTTTATTCTCAAACAATGAGGCTGCTATTGAAGAGTTTGGGAGATTAGGATAGTAGAAAGGGAGACAAGGAATATGGATCGATTAACGGATTTTAAGGAAACCCAGGTTAGGAGGGATTCAATGGTGGATACTAATGAGATTTATATTGAGTTTGATAGCAATTCCAAGAATGAAAGCTTTGCAAGAATGGTTGTGGCTGCATTTGTTTCTCAGCTTGATCCTACAATCGAGGAATTGGCAGATATTAAGACTGCTGTTTCAGAAGCAGTAACCAATTCTATTATACATGGGTATCAGAATGAACCTGGAAAGATTGTAATGAAATGTCGCCTAGAAGGTCAAACCATTTACATAGAAGTGATAGATAAAGGGATAGGAATTGAGAATATAAAACAGGCTATGGAGCCATTATATACATCCAGACCTGATTTAGAACGTTCCGGAATGGGATTTTCCTTTATGGAAGCTTTTATGGACAGCTTAAAAGTAGAGTCTGAGGTGAAGAAAGGAACAATAGTATATATGGAAAAGACAATCCGGCATTAGGAATGTTGTATCATAGTTTGTTGCTCTGCGTTCGAAGGACAAGAAGAATTTATGAAACTGGAGGTGTATATGGATACTCTGGAATTAATTGAGCGTTCGAAACAGGGAGATAAAGCGGCCAGGGATATGGTTGTCACTATGAACATCGGATTAGTATGGAGTATCGTTCGAAGATTTGCAGGTAGAGGGCACGAATTGGAGGATTTATTTCAAATAGGATGTATTGGGCTAATTAAAGCAATTGATAAGTTTGATACAAGCTTTGAGGTAAGGTTTTCTACCTATGCAGTCCCTATGATTACCGGGGAGATAAAAAGATTTTTAAGAGATGATGGAATTATAAAAGTGAGTCGTTCGCTAAAAGAGATAGCAGGCAAAGTGCGGATAGCTAAGGATTTATTAGGTAATAAACTAGGCAGAGAACCAACGATTGAAGAAATTAGTGGGGAACTTAAGATTTCTACTGAAGATGTGGTACTGGCAATTGAATCTAATGCTGAGGTAGAGTCTTTATATAAAACGATTTATCAGGGAGATGGCAATGCTATTTATTTGATTGATAAGATAGAGCAAGATAAGGATGATAATGAAAAAATGCTTGATCAGATTGCACTTCGTGAAATAATTGCGACTTTAGATGAAAAAGAGCGGAATCTGATTGAATTAAGATATTTTAGAGATAAAACTCAGACCGACATAGCAAAAGAAATGGGAATTAGTCAGGTTCAGGTGTCAAGATTGGAAAAGAAGATTCTTAAAGTAATGAGGGAAAGAATGACGTAGTAAATCTTATAGGAAAAGTGTGTATAATATGTATAATTATATAAAAGAATAGGATAATAATAAGAAGGCATCTGTGAAAGCAGATGCCTTCTTATTTGTTATGACAATATTGGAGGTGGTTTGCTATGACCAAAAGAAAAGTATTATATGCAGTTGTAGTAGGTATCATAATGTTTGTTATTTTGTGGTACTTCGTTTTTCTAATGCCACGTGATCATGTATATAATGCGACTTTAGCTGGTACAACTAAGTCAGTTGCTACAACTGTGCAATCTACATTTTATCCTGGATAGGAATATAACGACAGGAGGAAAAGTCTATGAAGAATACCATAGTTTACATCAAAATAGATCAGAACATACAAGTTAGTGATAAAACGATATACTTGGAGGATATTGCTAAGTTATATAGTGGGGATTTTGGATTGCTCCATGATTTAAAGCGTCAGGTAGTGATGATTGTAGAGAGTAACGAGGATAAGAAATACTGCTTTAGCATTATGAAGATTATTCAAATCATTACAGAGTGCCACCCAGAAGTGGAGATAGTCAATTTTGGAGAAACAGAATTTGTTATATCCTATGAAAAGCCGAAAAAGCCCAAACAGTGGATAGAATACGGGAAAACTGCCTTTGCAGGTCTTATTATATTTTTCGGTGGTGCATTTTCTATAATGACTTTTAATGAAGACGCTTCTATTTCAGACATATTTGATAAGGTTTATAAGATGGTAATGGGGCAGGAGAAAAGTGGATGGTCGGCTATGGAAGTTGGATATAGTGTAGGAATTGCCG
>JAEYPA010000107.1 GCA_023411225.1 Bacillota bacterium | reverse complement strand
TATGAATACTATAATATTGATAATATTTACGAGGTGAGGTATGTACAGTTTACCGGTGTTTTTGCTTTTACTGGAAAGTCTTGGGAGAAGGACGCAGGCAGAAACAAATGGGGCAAAAGATATAGTAAAGTGCATGGAACAGTGGAATGAATCAAAAACAAGCAATCGGAATCAGTTTCAACTGATATTAACCAATAAAGAATATAGTATGTTATGTAAGATATCTACAGTGCCATTTCGTGTGAAATACAGGCTGCCAATTATAGATTCTGTTGTAGTCGAAGCTGGTAATAGTGTGTTATTAGAGCCCTCTATCCATAATAATAAGGAAGTGGAGATGGATTCTATTATTCAGGCTCAAATGAAGAGAGCAAGCTCCATTATACAATTGGATAGTGCACATGATAGGGGAATTTATGGGGAAGGTGTCGGGGTTGCTATTTTGGACACAGGAATATATCCACATCCAGATTTTACCTCTGGAAAAAATAGAATCGTGGCCTTTTATGATGTAATAAATGGGCGAAAGATTCCTTATGACGATAACGGACATGGTACTCATGTGGCGGGAATCATTGCTGGAAATGGAAGTGAGTCAAAGGGAGAGTATGTGGGAGTTGCCCCTAAATGTAATATTATCAGTGTTAAAGTTTTAAATCATAAGGGAAATGGAAATGTGTCAGATGTGTTAGAAGGCCTTCAATGGGTAGTAGATAATAAGAAACGATATAACATCCGGGTAGTGAATATATCAGTAGGTACTGCATCAACAGATAGTATGGATGAGGATTCTGCTCTGGTCAGGGGAGTTAATGCTGTTTGGGATGCAGGTATTATTGTCGTAGTGGCTGCAGGTAATAATGGACCAAAACCAAAGACTATTTCTACACCAGGAATCAGTCGCAAAGTTATTACAGTAGGTGCTTCAGATGATGATATTCCGGTGGAATTAGCAGGAACTAGGGCAAAGGATTATTCAGGAAGAGGACCTACTCAAGCTTGTATTAAGAAGCCAGATGTTGTTGCACCAGGCTCCAACATTATATCCTGTAACGCTTCACGAGGAAAGAATACATTTTCAATATTTGGAAATAGAAGAGACTATTCCATGTACACAGTCAAAAGTGGAACATCTATGGCAACACCGATTGTTTCTGGAGCCATAGCGTTACTGTTAAGTATCTATCCTGAGATGACAAACCAGGAAGTAAAATTGCGTATAAAGAATAGCACAGTAGACTTGGGCCAGTCTTGGAGTAAGCAAGGATGGGGGTTATTAAATATCAAGGATTTATTAAGATAAAAACTACCAAAAATATCTATTACTAACGACGATAATAGTAATCTAATAAAAATATGGTATAGTAGGTAATAGTATGATAAAATATAGCTGATATTAATAAGTTATACCCTAGAAAAGAATGGGGGCATTGATATGTTTGATTTTAAGTTTGACTGGAAAGAAGAACTTAATACAGGCATAGAAGCCGTTGATCAACAGCACCAAGAGATGTTTCGAATAGTACGAGATATTGAACAGCTTTTAATTATACATTGCATTGGGGTTACTGAGAAACAGCTTTATGCTATAATCCGTGAGCTTCGGGAGTTTGTGTCCTATCATTTCTACGAAGAAGAGAAACTAATGAAAAAGTATAATGTATCTACTTATGAAGAACATAAGAAAAACCATAAGAGAATGGTTAAACTGATTGAAGGGATTGATATTCCCAAACTTGGGAGACAGCCTTATGAAGAATTGAACAAGATAAAAGAAGGTATTCAGGATAATATTTTTGAGCATATGTTTAATGTAGATAGGATAATGTGCGAGGAAATTAAGGAGAAGATGAGGGAAAAGAAGATAGTATAGGATTTAATTTAGTGGGAATGATAGTTTTTGGAGAGTATAGATTAAGAGGAATATAAAGTATAATCCCTATGGGCAACTATAGGGATTGTTTTTATGTAAAGTGACGTACTAATATCAAATTCATTTTGATTTATAAAGGATTATATTTATGAAAAGCAAGAAATTTCTTCTATATATAAAATTTATCCTTCCCTCTGCAGTTGGTGTATTTTTATTTATGTGTCCGATTCAGTATAAGGAGAATTATACAATTCCGATTGCTGTTTTATCTGGTTTAATGCAGCAAGCATTGGAACCTGTAGTAAAGCATCTATTGTTTATTACAATATTAAGCTCTTGTTGCCTTAGTATATTTTGGGTTATACTGAAGAAATATTGGCCTACAAATAGGTTTCTGTCTCATGGGTTTTTAAAAATATTGGCGGAAGTAAAGCCTATTTGGCTTGCTACAAGGATTGTAGCTGCAATCTTTGTAGTCATAATTTATTTTGATAGAACCTCTATTGTAAATAACATGGACACAGGAGGTCTGGTTTTTTATGATTTGCTTCCTATTTTATTTACAATCTTTTTTCTAGCTGGTATTACGCTACCATTACTTCTAAATTATGGCTTACTAGAGTTTACGGGGACGCTATTAATAAAGGTCATGAGACCGGTATTTGGCTTGCCTGGCCGAGCTGCCATTGATGGCATAACCTCTTGGCTGGGAGACGGTACCATTGGGGTACTTCTTACCAGTAAACAATATGAAGAAGGTTTTTATACAGAGAAAGAAGCTTGTATTATAGGGACGAATTTTTCTTTAGTATCAGTTACTTTTAGCCTAGTTGTCATTGACACAGTTGGTCTAGGTCATATGTTCCTTCCATTTTATCTTACTGTTACCATTGCCTGTATCATAGCAGCGATAGTTATTCCAAAGATTCCTCCCCTTGCGACTAAGAAGAATTGCTTTATTACGGGAAAGAAGGCTGAAGTTAAACAGAAAGAAGAATTGAAAACTGGAATCAAGCCTGCAACAGAGAATGCTTTGAGACGGGCAGCCGAGGTTAATATTTTCGAAAGCCTATGGAAGGAAGGTATCAAAAATGTACTCGAAATGTGGATTTCAGTTCTTCCTGTGGTTATGACCATTGGGACCTTTGCCCTGCTCATTGCTACACACACCTCATTATTTGCAGTTCTGGGTATGCCATTTGTCCCATTTCTAAAACTCCTTCGTATCCCGGAAGCGAGAGTTGCCGCTCAAACACTTTTTGCTGGCTTTGCAGATATGCTTTTACCCTCAGTTATGGTGGCAGACACGGTAACAAGTGAACTAACTCGTTTTGTGGTTGCAGTAGTATCTGTATCCCAGCTTATTTATTTGTCTGAAGTCGGAGCAATGATATTAGCTTCCAAAATTCCTGTAAGATTGTGGGAGTTATTTGTCATCTTCCTAGAGAGAACCATCTTAGTATTACCAATTGCAGCTTTATTTGGGCATTTATTGTTCTAAATTAGGAGTGCTGTTATAGGATTGTATATTGAATATAATTCTACAACGGCCTTTCTTCTTAATGGGCCTTCATCTGATGTTTATTGACATGGATAACATTATTTGCTAAGATAAAATGTCAGAAGAAAGGAGTTGCCCATATGCCAAAATTAAATGAGAATTACTTGAATTTGAAAGAAAGTTATCTGTTTACAGAGATCGCTCATAGAGTGGAAGTTTTTACAAAAGCAAACCCAGATAAGAAAGTGATACGTTTGGGAATTGGGGATGTTACAAGACCATTGGGGGAGAAAGTCATAGAAGCACTTTACCAAGGTGTGGATGATATGGCAAAACCAGAAACCTTTAAAGGCTATGGTCCTGAGAGAGGTTATGATTTTGTAAGGAATGCTGTAGTAAATTATTATGCAGAGCATGGAGTATCCATTGATGCAGAAGAGGTCTTTGTTTCAGACGGAGCGAAAAGTGATACCGGAAACATTACCGATTTATTTGACAAGGATAATGTGATTCTTATCCCAGATCCAGTATATCCAGTTTATGTAGATTCTAATATTATGAGTGGTAGAAACATTACATATATTAACGCTAATGCGGAAAATGATTTTCTTCCAATGCCGGATTTTAATCAGCATGTGGATATTATCTATATCTGCTCTCCAAATAATCCAACTGGTGCTGCTTATAATGCGAAGCAGTTAAAGGTATGGGTGGACTATGCACTTGAGAATGATGCAATTATTCTTTATGATGCGGCTTATGAGTGCTTTATTACAGAGGAGAACTTACCAAGAAGTATATTTGCCATTGAAGGAGCTACAGAATGTGCAGTGGAATTCTGTTCACTGTCGAAGACTGCAGGCTTTACCGGTACCCGTTGTGGTTATACCATTGTACCAAAGGATTTAAAATTTACGGCAAGTAATGGATCAGAGATGTCTTTAAATGCAATGTGGACTCGCCGCCAGACAACCAAGTTTAATGGAGTATCCTATATTGTGCAGAAGGGAGCAGCAGCTGTTTTTTCAGATGAGGGCATGAAGGAGTGTCATGAAAATATCAGTTATTATCAAGAAAATGCAAGAATTATTGCAAACTGTTTAGACAAAAAGGGTATTCGTTATTATGGTGGTATTAACTCTCCATATATTTGGTTTGAGTGCCCTAAGGGAATGGATTCCTGGACCTTCTTTGACTATTTATTAGAAAATGCTCAAGTAGTTGGAACGCCTGGTGCAGGCTTTGGAGATAACGGAAAGAACTTCTTTAGATTGACTTCATTTGGAAATCGTGAGAATACGATAGAAGCTATGGAGAGGTTTGAAAGATTATTTTAAGACCCTATTACTGTAAATAGTTCAAAATAGTAGTGATAATAATCGACAAAATATGATATTATTAATAGGCAGAGCCTATGGTATAATATGCCACCAATACCATAAAAGGTATTGTGTGGCATTTTTGTCGTGCGCCCGGCGGGCGCACGTTCTTATGGAGTGAAAGTCTCCTAATCCGCCCGGTGATGGGAAGGATTTAGCCAATGGCAAGGGTGTTGTCGGTGACGACAAATCTGAAGGAAGCCGGA
>JAEYPA010000124.1 GCA_023411225.1 Bacillota bacterium | reverse complement strand
AGCGGCTACTATGATTTAGCCATTGCCTATCAGTCAGTGTACGTCAACTATTGAACGCGCCGTGTACCGAACGGTACGCACGGTGTGGTGAGAGGACGGGAGTTAGTCACTCCCTCCTACTCGATTTTTTGAGGGACATATTCTTAATATCTATGTTTTTCTGGTGCTAAATCCATCATCATCTATTCTGTGCTTATAATAAAAATGAGGTCTTTGACATTCATATGCATATTGGTAAGCACTACATACATAGGGAGCATGGATGGTTGTTCTACACATATCTGAATGATAGATATATAGCATTACTGAAGGATTCTAGAATGGGTAAACGTTGATAATTAAAGGTTTGGGATTACAAAAATAAAAATGTAACTGAGTGGTATTTAAGATTGCATTAAAGCTAACAACTTACCAGACTACTCTTTGGATCAAGAATATGATGTTTTGATTGAATTTAATAACCATATATGTAAATCTGATGTCAGATATAAGAATTGGTCGGATATAAGATAGGGAAATATGGAAGTAGTAGGTCTAATAGTAAATTTGAAAAGCTTGGATTAAATTAAGCTTTATACACGGAGAAGGTGAGCTTATTGTTATGAGAATATTTGATTCTTATTGATCTTCTTGTTGATAGTATAGAGGAATACGTCAAGAATCGTAGTCAATGAAAGTGCCATTAGGCACTTTTTTGTCGCAATAATAATTATTAGTTCAGATATGGAGGAGAGTATATTCGACTATTTGAAAACATTAATGCAATTTCTGTAAAGTAACATTAAAGTTTGTAAATGGTAATTAGTGGAAAGCCTGAATATACAGGCTTCTCTTAATTTAACGTATGAAAGTAACTACATTAAAGTTTTGCAAAAAAATAGTAGAGTACAACTAACAATATAGTATGTAAAATAGTCGAATTATGAATCGAGTTTCGAAGTACTTATAAATACTCTCGGGTAAATTATTGAGAAATGGATATTTATGATAGAGATCCATCTGTTTTATGAATTACAAAAATAGTATAAATGTAAATATATGTTGTTTTTATAATGAATTATTGGTATGATATAGTCATAGAAAAATTTGAGTATCAAGTGAAGAAAGGATAATGTTTAAGACAATTTATACTACTAACGAGTGGAAGGGTTACGGTAAACAGAATTATTATTGGAACGAGTACAGACTTGAAGGAAATGAAGTTGTTAAGTACAAGTGTCACAGGCAGAAGACCTTTGACGACGATGAAAACAACTGGAATGAAGACGAGCACATTGAAGAATCTTGGGTAATCGATGACCCTAATATGCCAGATTGGTTGAAACAGTATATAAGGATTGTGATAATATTATGGTATGAATTTGCGGAATAGGGAAGAGGGATATAACAACATATATTTACTTTACAAGGAAAGCCACTATAACAATGGTATCAATTATGGATCACTTAAACACAGAACTATAATAAAAATAATACATTTATAAAATGAAAGGAGCTTGTATGAAAAGAAATAGAAAATTGATTATAGGAATTATAGTGGCTATTGGTTTTACAGGCATATTTATTATATACATATTAAGTCCTTTGACTGAAAAAGGATGGACAAAGAAGTTATTTGCAATTGATGAAAGTAAGTACGAATTAGTTTTTCGGGAAGATCAACTAAGTAAATTTGAATATGGCGGTAGTTATACGATTAAAATTAGGGTTCGTGAAGAACAGATGGATTCCTTTATCTCAGATATACAGAGTGCTCCTATGTATTTACTGTCGGAGGATGAGGAAGTGGATCCTAAAGCTTATAATGTTGTTGTAAAAAATATAACTGGTGAAGATATGGACAGTAACTCCAAATTGTATATTTATGAGGGTGCGCTTAAAAGAAAAATACAACTACCACTGGCAGAACCTAAAACTGTTATGAGTAGTGTGTATTATTCAGAAAGTGTAGATGGTGTTTATGAAGTGTATTTATCATATGCAGAATAGAATACCTGGCGGATTATATATTCAGGAGAATTACAATCTTCAAAATACATACATAATTTATTATCGAAGAAATATTATCTGTTCGGCGAGGGATGCATTATCATCCATTTGAGTATTTGATTCTTATTGATTTTCTTTTTAACAGTATAGATGAATTCTTAAATTATTGTAGCCAATGAAAGTGCCGTAAGGCACTTTTTTTGATGCAATTATAATTATTACTGCTGCTATAGAGTATAGGATATTCGACTATTTGAAAAACTTTAATGTCACTAATACCATGTAATATGAACACATCATAGTATTGGGGTTAGCTTATTTACGAACTTTAATGCAACTTCACAGCAACTTCAAACCCAGAAAAAAATTATAATATTATATTGACATCTAATATTATATAGTATATAGTATTGATAACAAAATAATATGTAAAGTCATATAATAACATGTAAAGAATATTATTTATGTATTACGTTTATTAATTAATTTACGAGATAGAACTATATAATAAGTAAAGGAGTGAAAACTATGGTTTTTAATACAGGTGCAGCTTTACTGGATGCTATAGTGTTAGCGGTTGTATCAAAAGAAAAGGAAGGGACGTACGGTTATAAGATAACCCAGGATGTACGAGGGGTTATAGAGGTATCAGAATCAACCTTATATCCGGTTCTACGAAGATTACAGAAGGATTATTGTCTGGAAGTTTATGATCAGGAATATGGTGGACGAAATCGAAGGTATTATAAGGTAACGGATAAGGGAAAAGCCCAACTAAAACTCTATGTAGAGGAATGGCGATTATATTCTAGCAAGATATCGAATATATTATTGGAGGTGAGTGCAGGTGAGTAGAGATGAATTTATGAATCAACTACAGTGTCTTTTATCAGATCTTCCTGCAGATGAGAGAGAGGAAGCATTGCGATATTACCAGGATTATTTTGATGATGCTGGTGTATCAGAGGAATCAAGAATAATAGAAGAATTAGGAACACCTGAAAAGGTTGCCAAATTAATTAAAGGGAACCTCTATAATAAGTATGCTGGTGAAGCAGGTGAGTATACTGAGAGAGGATACTATAATCCTTACGATAGTGATGACAAGAATCCCAATAAAGTAAGTCGTATGAATGGAACAATGAATGATTCAGTTAATCTTCAGGATAAACCGATAGATAAGGATCGAACAAAGACACTATTAATTGTAGCATTAGTTGTATTATCCTCTCCGCTCTGGATTTCAGCAATAGGTGCTGTATTCGGTATTACGATAGGAATCTTTGGTGCACTCTTTGGTATCACCGTTGGCTTTGGAGCGGGAAGTTTAGGATTACTGATAGGTGCTATTACCTTAATAGCAGTCGGTATCGGGCAACTTTTTGTATCAGCACCAACCGGAATTGTAATGATAGGAGCAGGTTTCATACTTTTTGCTTTAGGACTGATTTTCCTATTTCTTGTTATAGTTGTAATAGGCAAGCTAATTCCTGCAATTGCACGCGCTATAACCTCCTTATTTAATAAATTTTATCATAAGAATAGGAGGGCGTCAGCATGAGAAAGTTTATAAAAGTAATATTGATTACCGCTAGTATTATGTTTACTATAGGGTTAATATTAATGATAACAGGTTTATTAAGTGGCGGACGATTTAAAAGCATTAGCCTTGTAGGTTTTAATAACAAAGATACAGTGAGTATTAATGAAGATTATTCTGGGCAAACTATTGAAAATCTGGATTTAGAAATAGATAATTGTACTCTCCATATCAAAGAAGGAGATACTTTCCGAGTGACAGGAAAGGATATTGTTAAGGATTCCATAGAGGTTGGCGTTAATAACAATACATTATACATCAAAGAAAATGATCATGAAGGATGGGGATGGTTAGTTCATATCGGAGTGTTATTTTTCAGCAATGAAGCAGACATTACGGTTACTGTACCAAAGGGTTTTACTGCGAAGAATGCAGAACTTGAGTTAAAGGCTGGAGAATTAGATCTTGAAAAGTTAACTACCGATAACTTAGATGTAAATGTAAAGGCAGGGAAAGCAGTCTTAGATAATTTGACAGTAACTACCAAAGCCAGCATAGATGTTGACGCAGGAAGTGTCACAGCAGAAGATTTTAACGGAAAAAATTTGCAAGTTGATGTTTCAGCAGGAAGTTGTAGGTTAGAAGGAGCATTTTATGATACTCTTGATATGGAATGCAGTGCTGGCGAAATAAAAATTGATTCCTCTCTAGAGGAAAATCAGTATAGCTATGATTTAGACCAGAGTGCCGGTTCTATCCATGTTAATGGAGAATCCTACAAACATTATGATGGTAAAAATGAAGATGCGGCTAATCATATCGTAGCTAAAACAAGTGCAGGAACTATTAAAATTGAAACCCAATAGAAAGAAGTGATTGTATGGAAACTAAGAGATTAGTAAAAAGCAGAAAAGATCGTAAATTATGTGGTGTATGTGGTGGCATAGCACAGTATCTGAATGTAGATGTTACCGTGATTCGTTTACTAATGGTACTGGTAGGATGTTTTGGAGCAGGAGTTCTCTTTTATATTATTGCAGCTATCATTATGCCAGAAGGTTAATGAAAAGAAGATAGGAAACGAAAAAAGAGTTTTGTAAACAAAACTCTTTTTTTTGCTGTGCGCCCGGCGGGCGCACGTTCTTATGGAGTGAAAGTCTCCTAATCCGCCCGGTGATGGGAAGGATTTAGCCAATGGCAAGGGTGTTGTCGGTGACGACAAATCTGAAGGAAGCCGGATGGCAAA
>JAEYPA010000046.1 GCA_023411225.1 Bacillota bacterium | reverse complement strand
AGCACTAGCTTGTTAACCGTTATTTGTGCATCTTTCGATGCTTTACTGTTTCATAAAGAAACGTTCTATTTCTGAAATTCTTATTGAATTTTCAGGGTTGTTTCACTGTTCAGTTATCAATGTTCTTTATGTTAATCACAGCACCGTATGCCGTGTCAACAAAAACGATTATATCATCTGAAAAACATAATGTCAACACTTTTTTTATATTATTTTTACAAAATTCGATTCAAAAATGTCAATTCCCCACAAAGGCCTATAAATAGAGGTTTTGCGGTGGTTCAACACATTCAATTTTACTGCTTATTTAAGGTTTTTCTCTTTAATTGTTTTATTTCGTTGAACAATTTATACAATATAATACATTTAAATCTCATAGAAAAAATACCGCTCTTTACCTAAGTATAAACTGCATTCTAACAAAGGGCTCATGGATAGTATCTCCATGAGCCCTTTTATTTTATACACATTCATAAACTATAGTAACTAATTTATCGATTACTTATAAATCATCAAACTCTGCGCAACGTTAACAATAAAATATAGCAACAAGTTATTGTTATAGACAATAGAAAGAAAAGTACTATCATTTATCGCTTTGAAGCACATTTCTCCGAATCCCGTACCACTGAAAATAGTTAATACAATGCAGAGAATCCACAATACTACAAACCCATGAATCAAACCTAGAACCAAACCTCCAAGTTTATTCAGGGTGTGTATCACCGGTAATCTACTGACGATATCCAATGCACTTGCTAGTACCCGTACCAGTATCAATGTAACAATAAATAGAATTGCAAAAGCAATGGCATTCAAGACCATTCGAGTAATATAGCCGGATATATAATCTCCAAACTTGGAGGTATCCATTAATTCATAAACCTTTTTATTATTATTCTCCGTCAGAGCTTCTTTCAAACGCTTTGGGACAGGAAGAGAATCAATATAATTTTTCTGCTCTGTTGCAGATTTGGCATCTGTGTCAATTTCCATAGTCTTAACGACCTTGCTATTAACAGCCTTATAAATAGTCTCATTATCCTGCAGAATACCACTTAAAGTTTTATTTCCCACAAACGCTACCGTTAGGGCAATGAATACCGCGCAGATTGAAAATACTGTTTTAATAAGTCCGTTGTGATACCCTCTTATAATATAGGCTGCTAAAAACAGCAAAACGAGAATGGCTAACCAGTTCATCTTAATCCTCCGTTAGTTTAATAATATCTATGGAAGTGTCATTAACAAGGTAATATTTATTATAATGGTTAATTGGCATGATTGTAGAAATATTTTTCTCAAAGGAATGTTTAAACTTCTCAACCCCATTTAACTTAATAATATGGCATTCCTTTTCTGAATAGAAAATCATTTCCTTCTCTAGCATTAATACCTTGTCATAACCAAAGTCAATAGTGTCGCTATAAGCCTTATTCCCACTGGTATTATAAACTTGTACCTGGTATTTATTCGCCTCATTATAATTCTCTGTCACAAATCCAATATAGCTATCTGTAGAGAAAACGCTCTTTATATCATTTTTAAAGGTTTCCTGGTATACTTCTTCGCTCTTCTCTCTAAAACTAAAGAGTTCAAACCCGGTGGTGGTCAGAATGCAAGCCGTGTTGTTACCAATGAACTTAATATCTGCCACGGTAGTATCACCATAGTCTTTCATTCCTACCATTCTATCATCTTCATTTTGCCCAACATCAGAAAAGTTATAAAAGGTAACTAGATTTTTTATTACACCGTTGTTAACCTGCATATAGTTCGTGATTAATTTCTTTCCATCGTCAGACAAAGCAATATTAACCGGAAATCCATCATCCTCTACATTGGTCAACGTTTCCGCAACTACCGGGTCGGGGGATGAGTCTGACTTAATCAGCCTGATTACATTGGTATCCTTATCCTCCATCAAAACAGCAACCATGCCCTGTCTAGCCACCTGAACCTGCAGAATTGGCAGGGTCACCTTAATCTCTTTTCCCGAATTGGTGCCATCAAACACATAAATACTATATCCACCTATGTCAGCAACAGCAACATAATTATTGCATATATCGGCCTTTGGGTTTCGCATGGTATAACTGCCGTTAAAGGTAATATTGCCCGTTGAGTCAT
Organism: Bacillota bacterium; assembly: GCA_023411225.1. GTDB lineage: Bacteria > Bacillota > Clostridia > Lachnospirales > Lachnospiraceae > KM106-2. The sequence goes on along the minus strand of JAEYPA010000046.1, from coordinate 2,658 downwards.
AGGCGCAAGCACCATCTCGGCTAATTTTAAGAATCTTACCCTCATAAGGAAGATACTGTGTCCCTCCCGTTTCTTGTCTCTCTATCTTCTTTGTCACTGTGTAATTGTTAAAAATACGGTTTATATATGAAAATACCAGATATACACATATTGCTACTGCAACCAAAAGTATTCCCAATATTATAAATAGCTTTTGTTTCTTATGTCTCCTAATACGTTTCTCATACTGAACAAAATCTGATTTATCTGCAAACGTTGCCATACAATCTGCTCCTATTTCTAATACTTAAGTACTTTTTTCATTGTTAGTACTTTTATTATACAGTATTGTTCCAATATTACCAACATATTTTCCTTTACATTTTTCGGATATCTCCTTATGGGATCTTTATTATCTGACCAGCGTAGATGGTATCCTTATTCGTTATCTTATTTGCCTCCATAATTTTCTTTACATTCGCTTTCGTGTTATAGAATCTCAGACTAATGGCACCCAGCGTATCGCCTCTTTTAATAGTATAGGTAGTTGCTTGCTTAGTGGTCTCCTTAGAAGCATTCTTTTTGGTGTCCTTGTCTTTGTTATCCGGATTCTTGGTATCTGGGGACTTAGTTCCAGTGCCTTTACCGTCAGTGTCCTTGCTATCCTTTCCCTTGTTATCCGAAGGATCAATTGGGGTGGTCCCCTCCACCGTGACATCCACTGGATTATCATCTTTTGTTGTCTTATCTCCTACTACATTCTCATCCTTGATAGAACCAAGATTTCCCTGTTGAACATTTACCTGAGTAGTCCCAGGACTGACTGATGCATCTGCAACTTGGGATTGTCCCCTTTGATCCTGATTTCCTGCTGATACTGCCTGATTAGCATCCTTTATCCCTTTTCCAGAAAACATTGCTACCGCCACAATGATTACAAATAATGCACAGACAGACGCCGCTGCATACATTACAGAAAGACTGCGCTTTCTCTGAATCTTTTCATTATTTTTACGTTCTATAACTTGGCGGATATTGATGCAGGTCTGATCCACATAATCAGCTTCAATGCTATCTTTATCCTTATGATCAATCATGTAATTCTGCATGTTGTCATTTTTTTCATAATAGATATAATAGCCATCCTGCTTACATAGGCTTTGATTGTTAAATAGGTAAAATGCTTCTTCCCGCTCAATGCTATCATACATCAAAAGCACCTTGTTATTGCCTGCAAAATTGTCTATATGAATCTTACACAGATACTCATTTACCTCTAATTGTATCCCAGGCCTTGTTATGTACCAGCCAACAATCTCTTCATTGTCAAAATACTTTTTTATATCTTCATAGATTTTAGCCCAGGTCTCATTGCCAAAGACCTTATCATCATCAAAAATGATATCCTGTACCTCTACTGCACCGCTAATGAAGACGTTATTCTCCCCTTCCACCGGAGTGACATGCCCAAGAAGCACTGCCACATGATAATTACCATAGCTTTTCATTGCTATCTGTTTCATGTAGGTCATCACATAATCTTCAATATAGATTCTTTTATCCCCATCCATCGGTCCAATTTGTCTTATATTTTTAGGTAATTTCACACCGTTATTTCTCTGTTTTTTCTCATTCTGATTATTCTGATTATTTTGAATAGTTTCAATCATCATCAATATACCGCCTTTCAAATTCGAATTGTGCCTGAAATCAGGTTTGGTCATGGGTATATTACCATTACTGTATAAAGTTTTTTGTCACATTGAAACAATGCCATATAATAACATTTCTACTATAATTTGATGAATAATCGATTTTCATTTCTATATTTACTTTCTTTTCGCATTCAGAATTTTTCTTAAGTTCTGTTTTATACATATTTTGTTGATTATTGCGTTAGCTTTTTTAAATTTTACGTCTATGCTCCCTATGTTTGGTAATACTTATAATTATAATTTATTACAGCTTTGCTGGGAAAGGAACTATATGAAACAAGGCTATGAGGAAGCTTCCTCTACTCTACGTTATTTTGATTGTCAAGAAGAAGCCTCCATCTACCGATTTTGCCGGGAGTTAAACAGATTAGTGGCACCCAAAATTTCGAAAAAGCATTCTGTAATCATTCTCTGCATCGGATCCGATCGGGCAACGGGAGATTGTCTTGGTCCAATCATCGGATATAAATTAGAAAAACAGCAATATAAAAATGTGCATATATACGGAACTCTGGCTCGGCCGGTACATGCAAAAAATTTGACCAAGACACTGGAAAGTATCTATGAGGCCTATAAATATCCATTTATTGTGGCGATTGATGCTTCTCTTGGAAAGGATAAGCATGTGGGATATGTGACGTTGGGAGAGGGAAGTTTAAGTCCTGGAATCGGGGTAGACAAGGATTTGCCGATTGTGGGAGATATCTTTATAACGGGAATTGTAAATGTCTCAGGGTATTTAAACCATATGCTGCTACAAACTACAAGATTAGACACGGTAATGCAATTAGCAGATTATATTTGCATTGGACTTCGTTATGTGATGCACCAGATTGGAGTAACTTCTCTGATCATGGATTCCCGTGAGAGGTGAAGGTCTATGAGAGGGCTGCAACTAGTCGTTGCAGCCCTTCTATTGGTATAGCTAAATATATCCTAATCTTGTTTTTCCATTGTTACATTA
>JAEYPA010000012.1 GCA_023411225.1 Bacillota bacterium | reverse complement strand
ACAGCATTCCAATGTAGATCTGATATTTCATCTGTAGACACTCTAAACCATCTGAATTGCGAAGCTTCCAGATCACTGGTGATATTCTCATTTATCCGATAGACAAAACATGATAGGTTGTAAGTATGGTCCTGTTTAACAGCATAGGATGAATCCGATTCAATTTTGATGGAATATGTACCACTAGCATCAATAGCTTGATATAATGCTTCATATTTGTCTTCTACGGTTTGACTAATTCCTTCTACTGACTGTTCAACTGTAGTTACTCTGGTCCTAACTCCATCTATGTTAGAATTAATCCCTAGTATCTGATTCTTTATCTTTCCGACATTTCTTTCAGTATTTATTATCTTTTGACTGTAATCCTCAGAATAGCTTACGGTATTATCTTCCTCTCCAATCGAAGCCAACATTTCAGAGCTTGATCCACCGTCATACCGAAATACATGCGACATAACAGGCAAGTTATATGTGTTACCTAGTATATCTGTAACTGATATGATATCCCCTACATCGATATAAGGAAGTCCATAGCAAAGTCTTAGTTCAAAACCTCTCCACGTAAGAGGAAAGCATTTATTATATACATTCTGAAGCCTTTCTAATGTGCGGATATTCTCATTCTCAATAGTGAGAGATTTACCTTCACTGGTTCCATACTCGATATCAAGATTATCTTCTTCTGGTGATTCTTCCTCTGTTTCTTCCTCTTCTACAGGTTCATCTTCCTCTTTTTCCTCAACAGGTAGATGATTTATCAGTTTTGTTATACTGCATTCATCTGTCACAGTAAATCCATTCTGATTGTAATCATCGCTATTAAATGTATATAAATCAACATTCGTGAAGAAATCCGGATCCACATCCGATGTAACAAAGATTCTATTACCTGGCGACGCTGTAATGGAATTAAGCACGTTTTGATTAGCCTGTGATAATTCTTCACTGTATGGTATAGTAAGGGGTATAACAATGCCATTAACAAGGGAACAGTTATGATAAAACATCCAGATTCCGTTACTGTCTCTCTGTATATAATCAAATACAGTTCCTGTAGCATACAGTGACGGAAGTCCTGTAAGGGTGTACTTTTTACAATAATCCGTTATATTTGCATCTTCTAGCGCAGGAAGCCATGGGGTGGCTGTGGTTCCAATTTCAATCTTTGGGTTTCTAAATTTCACTACACCTTTTGCGTCACGCATATAGATATTAATTCCACAGGAAATAATATCAAAATCTGAAATTGATACAATTTGTGTATATTTAACCCACCCATCTGTTATTGCAGTAGGAAAATTTTTATTCCCATACCATGGCAACCATTGCGATACGCCTCCTGTTGTAGAGTTTCTTACCACAGTGAATTCGCACCCTATCCAAGGTGCTGTAGTACCATATGTTATCGGACTATCAATTTTGTATTCCATGGAAATTGCGACTGATTTTCCTCTTGCGTTTTTTACAAAATCACTAATATTTAAGCTAAAATTTACTCCATTTATATTTCCTAAACTTTGACTACTAAATGTCACTTCATTCCCAGAAAAAGAATAAATACCACTACCTGTCTTTCCAAGGAATGAACTATTGAGTATAAGGTTCCTATTCCCTGTAACACCTTCATTCATTACATAAATATTGATATTTCCACTACTAGCAACACTCTTACCAGCCAAAGTTTTACCCTTAATACAAATATTAAAAGGTACATGATTCTGAACAAAAGCGATCTTTCCATCTCTCGTAATAATGGCCTGCTTGCCTTCCAACTCTGCAATTGCACTTAATATCTGCCTTATGCTCTTGGCAGGCTTAGACAACCAAGAGGTCTCAGTTATCTGATTAAGATTTTCTATCGGAACACCAGTTAATGTAGATATCTCTACAAGCATATCATGTGTAGACGCTGGGTAAGAAAGTAATGTAGCATAATGCATATTATCCCAGTAGTACATCTTATCGTAACAATCTACTGTTACCCTATCCTCACCATACTGTACCGTTCCTGGGTCAGCATAAAACGTACCTAGCGGAATATACTCTGCCTCTGAACCTTGCGTGATTTCCTCTTCTGTTTCATCCAGGTTATAACCCAAAGATACTTTGATTGCATTCCCGGTAAGGACCATAGTAGCTGATTCATTGACTATCTCTAATTTCATTACCTTCGATACTGCAGATCCTATTGAGGGTTCTCCTTCTATGCCAATCTCATCTTCTATCTCAAAACTATAAATATCGTTATCATCTAAGAAATTGCCCCCTACTTCAATTTTAGAATTAGTAGAAGTAATACCGTTCCTAATGATATTAGCCAATCTCTGTGATATATTGTACATTTACTCACCTACTTTTCTACCAGATTAAAGTCCAATGCAGCCCACATGAATCCATTCTTCCCATCATATGTCATATCAGCTGACTTATCTCCGGCATAAAATGTTTTTGTTGTCCATTCTGCAAGAAGAGGATCAAAATAATAGAATGTAACGAACACATCCTTTGCAGCATCGAGTATGATCTTAGCTTGTGTTGCATTGAGATTCTTCCAGGATAGTGTGACTTTTCTTTTTCCAGCCCTCACTCTGTTACGCTGCATAATTCCCTTGGCATTGTTATTAGAATTATTATCAATATCTGACAGGGATACCTGACACTTTACAGGAGCCTCAATTGCAATATTATTTATCTTAAAAGGCAAAGCCATAACATCCACCTTCTTTCTAAAAAGGCACCGACCAATTATGACCGATGCCTTAATTCTAAATATTAATTGGTACCCTTCCATTCTTTTTCTTAGCTTTATTAATGGAATCAATAACTACTTTCCTAAACTTCGTTCCACCAATATTCAATTCGAGTTGAAGGGCTATATCTCCACTGCTACTATTATTGCCCTGTGGTATCTGAGCTGCTATCTTACTTGCTAGTTCATCAATCCATCCGGTGTTATTCTCCAGAGGCATTACCGCTTCCTTACCAGCCTCACCGACCATGGCAAGTGTAGGGGTATCCACAATACCACCTTTTGCGAGCTTAGGAATTTGTGGTACGGGCAATGGATCATGTCCAATCCAACTGAACGGTTCAAACCCCAAAATCGATACATCGCTGATATCATTTAACAAATCATTAATTTTATTGAATGGAAAAGCTATTACCTTGTTAATACCACCAATTAGGCCATTTACTACTGTCTTAAACACGCTTGCAATTCCATCTTTAATACCATCAAATATCTTTCCACCAGTGCTGAACACATTTTTAACACCTTCCCAAGCCTTTGAAAAGATATCCTTGAACCATTTTCCAACACTTCCAAATGCTCCCTTAATTCCTTCCCATATTCCAGTAAAGAATTTTTTAACTCCACTGAATGCTCCTTTGACTACACTAACTGCTCCATCGAATATTCCTTTGAACCATTTTCCTGCTCCTGAGAATACCCCTTTAATACCACTCCAGATACCTGAGAAGAAGCTTTTTACACCACTCCAAACAGACTTTATTAATGTTACCGCTGTGTTAAAGATTCCTTTAAAGAAACTACCTACAGCACTAAATGCGCCCTTAATTCCGCTCCAACAGCCCTTAAAGAATCCTACAATTGCATTCACTACAGTACTTACCACACTCTTAATGCCATCCCATAGCCCTATCCAAAATTTACGAAAACCTTCACAGTTATTCCACAAGTAAACAAATCCAGCAACTAATGCAGCTATTGCAGCAACAACAAGTGCTATTGGATTTGCATTCATAACAGCATTCAAAGCCGCCTGTGCAACCGTTTGTGCTTTCGTTGCTGCCAAAAGGGTTGCAGATACTACACCGTCTTTTACCTTAGCAGCTGTAGAAGCTATAAAGGCTGCTGTTTGAAGTGCTAGTTTTTTTATTGATGATGCCAAACTTACAACAAAATCCTTGGCATATAACGCTGCTATTTCAAGTGTGGCAATTTTATCCTTTATCTTAACAATTGTAAGTGCTTGAAATGCTGTTTTCATGGACGTTAATATTCCTGTTATTCCTCCAGCATTAATGATAAACTCAGCAAAACTAGCTGTCTTAAATAACACAAACAATGCTCCTGCAGCAATTGCAACCGCATTAAGTGCTGTTGCAACACCTTCCTGATTATCTAATATGAATTGACAAAAACCTTGAAATGCATTAGATATTGCAGTGATTGATTTTTTGAAAACCTCCCACGTTGCATTAGCCAATGGCTTTATGAATTTCCATATATTCGCTACAACCTCACCCAAAGTTGTTCCTAATTGAGCTATCTTAGCGTTATTCGTTGTAAACCATTTAGCCCAATTATCCATAAGGCCCTTTGCTGTATTGATAGCATCTACTAATTTTTTTCCTATCCACTTAACAATAGGTGATATTCCTTTGTTATAGAAATTAATAAACGCAGGGCAAAGAGCATTCGATATAGACAATCCTAGGTTGGTTGAACTCTTTAATAGTTCTGAAAATTTTTCTATGAGTGTGCTTATGCCTAAATCATTAAGTATACTAATAGCGATTGTTAAGATTAGTTTTGTATAATTTGATAATGTTTTAAACGTATTAATAGCACTATCTGCAAGATTTTGTCCTACCACTTTCCAATCAACGCAAAAATCAAGCTTTGGAATATCGCTTAACCACGATTTCAATTTATTCTTAAATGCATCCAACAGCCCAGTTGTCTTAGTGATATTTGCATCAGCTTGACTGGTATCAACAGTTGCCGAGCCTAAATTTCCAGATATTCCACCTGAAGCACCTGCTCCACTAGAAGCATTAGAACTACTACTTGTCTCCTGTAAATTATTAATCTCATCAATACCAGTAAGGCCTTTAAGAGCTTTCTTTGCCTTATCTGCTTCCTTGCCTACACCAGCTGTAGAATTTGCAAGTCCATTTGTAGCATTCATAGCACCTGTCGCATCATTTGCTATTCCTGCGAAAGCACTAGAATCTGATTTATTGCCAGTAAGCATCTCTGTAAAGGACTTAAAACCATTCGCTAAAGTAACTAATTTACCTAACAGTGAATTAATGACCTTAATAATTGGAGTAAATAGATTTATGAATCCCTGACCTAAAGAAGCTTTTAATGAATCGAATTGCAAACCTAATATTCTTGTCTGGTTTGCCCAAGACCCACTTGTTCTAGCAAAGTCACCCTGTGCACCTGCCAGACTACTCATAACGTATTGGTACCGTAGCATAACTTTTTCCTGCTCAGTCATCTTGGCTGTGGTTTTGCCAAATCCATTGTTCAATGCGTACTGATCTAAGGCAGTTTGTGTCATCACAACACCAAGGTCCTTAATAGCTTCTGTCTCACCGGTCCAGATAGCTTTAAGCTTTGTCATTGCTTCATCCTGGCTCAAATTATAGAAGGATGCAACATCACCACCAAGCTTAGTAACAGAAGTGGCCATATCGTAAGCTGATTTTTCAGTAAATCCCATTGACTTGGACATAGTACCTAATGTACCTACATACTTTTTAGCCATTGTTTCAGACATACCGAAGCTGGTCATAGCAGACTTAGCAAAGTTATTTACCTGATTAGCCATAGATGTAAATGTAGTATCAACCACGTTCTGAACCTCAGATAGGTTACTACCTAAATCTAAACATGACTTTACAAAAGAACCAACCATTGCAGCACCAAAGACTACACCAATCTTCTTACCTAATCCACCGAAAACACTTGATACCTGCTTTTGTGCGCCACTCGATAGGCCCTGCAGTTGTCTGTTAAACATTTGTTGGTTCACATTAAGGCCTAAATCAATTTCACCAACACTCATTCCCATACGTTATCACCTGCCTTTCTGTATCATATTTTTAGCTATACATTGACTTGAATGCTTGCTGCATATTGGCCCAATAGGAATTGTATGCATCTGGATTATCCTTTAATTTAGCCTGCTTACGTTTCAGCCAATCGCTTCTAATTCGTTTTTGATCCTTAGTGAAGTCTTTAATAACCTTAGGATCCTTTTCTGCTCTAACAGATACCACACTTCCTAATGGTGTATCCGGCATAATACCGGCTAACAAACTGCAAAACTCCGACCAAGACATATCATCTTCTACTCTTAATCTAATACCGTATTGCTTAAGAAAACTACTCTCTATGAGCTCCCAATCATCAAACAGATCATAATACGATTCCCCATTAGACTGAGGGTGTTTCTCCGTATGATCCAGTTGCCACACTCATGATGGTCTGGAATACTTCCTTATACTCAGGAAGTGGTAAGTCCATAGTTTCAATGGCTTCAACATTCTTCTGACCAATCAGCATGCCGAGGGCCTTCGCCATGAATTCCATTTCATCCGTCTGTTTACCTTTTGCTTCCTTCTTTTCATTTTCCAGTACCATCGCCTGAATGTTTAATACAACTGATTTTCTATTGTTAACGGTTACCGTTAATTCATTTGTAATTTGAATGAGTGGTAACTCGTTTGTAATCTTACTTCTAATGTCTATTACTTGTGCCATATCATAAGCTCCTTTCTATTAAAAAGGGCAAGTCCTCTATAAGACCTGCCCTTTGTTTAATTAGTTGTGCACTGTATATGTTGGCTTTCCATCGCTTTGTACTTCCCATTCAAGCGACTGAGCAGCTGTTGAATCTCCACCATCCGATGTAACATTAACTACGCATGGCATAGACAACGTATCACCATTAGGGAAATTGATGAAAAAGATACTATTACACTCTTGGCCGTTTTTGTAAGCTAGACTAGCCACATAATCGTTACCAGGATCACCATAATTTCTTTTTCCTCCAAGAGAAATAGTGATGGATTTTGAGGTCATTAAACGACTTGTCCAACCATTTTGGTCCATAGCGTTCCACTCTTCGATTCCGTTGTCAAATGAGATACTTAATGATTCAGCATCTTTAACTACTGTACTAGTATTTCCTGTTCGACCACTAATGTTAATACCGAATGTAATTGCATTTACAGGGTTTACGCCTGTACTGGAAGCACTGTTAGCTGTTACCTCTTGTACTAAATATGCCTGTCCATCTATCAGTCCAGTAATGCTAGTTCCAGTCAGATTTGACAAACTAGAATACATTACAGAAGCGCCTGGAATTCCAAGTGTTCCACCTGCATTAACAGGATATGTAAAACCTAACGTAGTTACTTTGTATCTCTTACCACTAGTTAAACCGGTTATACTATTAGTAGAAGCAGTACCTACTGACCCATTTACTAATACTACTGCCATTTAAGTCACCTTACCTTTCATAATAAAAAATGCACTCAATCACATATTCAAATACTCCGGATTCGTCCGTATCAACCGGGATAGGTTCTTCCTGGAGCATCTGAATAAATTTAATTAAGTGCTGGTTTACAGTTACTGATCTGCACTGCTGTAGTGCATTATATAAATTTATAGCTGCTATCTCTGTCTGAGTAGGGCTATCATTCCAATGGATAAGGAAGCTAATAGCCTTTGTATTGTAAGATTTGTTATCTAATCCTCCGATAGGTACCACAGCCTGTCTACTGCTCTTTAGGTTATAGACGCCGATTGCCTTTTTCGGCTTAGCATCCATCTTCCCACAATAACAATTATCGTCTACTGCTATACCGAGAGTAGCAATATAATCTCTCACATCACGTAATAGCATTAAATTCCACTCTCCCTTCTGAACATCTGATTATATATTTCTTGAGCGCGCTTCTTTTTGGAACCATTGACCCAATCATCAAACCACTTCCCCTTTGCATTTTCAGCAAATTCATGGCTGAAATTATACTCTGGATGGTAATAAAGCCTTCTGGCATATGGCGTGCTGTGGACTAGAGATACATGTCCTTTATTGACATTGCTATCATCAATAAAGAACTGCTCTCCACGAAGGGCACCGGTTTCCATAGGGATTACCTGTGCATCCCTTATCTCGCCCTGCAGCATATCTGCAGTCTTTTCCAGTGATGTGACTACAGCTCTACTTAACTGCCTGATGGCCATTCTATTAATCGTAACTCTGGAACTAACATTACGAGCCATTAAATCACATCCAGTCTTGTGTAATTTACTGTCCCATCCGGATTCCTCACTTTAACACCTTCGTATATCCTACGTGCTACCTTATTTACTGTAAGCGTTCCACCACTTAAGGTTGGTAGGTCCGGAGCAATATCACCTGGTATCAATGCACAGCCGGACAGCTGTATCAGCTTCTTTTCTGCAGTACGGACTGTCTTACCTTTGTCCTGGTAATTGCACATACCTGACCAGTTGGTAGAAGGAAGAGGCTCACTATACTTATCTATACCTTCCTGCTCAATCTCTACTGATATTGGTGTCTTGCAGAATCTCTTATCAATTAGACATGGAAACCTCACACAATCACCCCAATCTTGAACAGCATAGACCAGTTGATATAAGCTTACTGTACGTAGCTTTGCTAATGGCCACACCATTCTGAACGTGTACATTCCAAGTATCTCCAAAGGACATAGACACACCATTAATAGAGTAGTTCTTGAGCACATTCTGGATCATATCATCATTGTTGTAATAGAAGTCTGCCAGCTCACAGATACATTCTTTAATAATCTCTGACTGGTAATCTGTAAGATTACTAAATCCCTGCGCTACAACACGGTTAAAGGTAAGGAAGTCAATGTTCCGACTTGCCTGCCTTAATCTGCTTTCTAGCACATCATCGGGAATGTCGCTATGTTTGTATTCCTTATACTCGGATGGAGTTACATATCCTTGATATGCCATAAACATCACCGCCTACTCAGTTTTATCAGTTTTAGAATCATCAGATTCTTTCCCCTTTTTACCTTTAGTTTTTAAAGCTTCCAGTTCCTTTACAACCTTCATGTATTCATCGTAAGGAACTGTTTTCCCTCTTCCAAATGCGGTTACTTTTCCATCGTCATCAACGATATCATATCCTTGTTCGATGTAGCCTTTTTTCTCAGGTTCTGTAATTGCATATTCTTTATTCGCTTTTACTGCTTTCATCTGCTAGTCCTCCTTATGCTGTAATGTTCATAGCACAGCCAGCAACCTTCTTCTCAAGTAAGAATAAATCACCATAATTACGGTTCTGATATAAATAACCATCTGCTGTACGTGAATCAGTGCCTGGAGTAAATAACTTGAAGTATGCGTATTTATCACGACATACAACACAAGATGGATGAATAAGAATGAAGTTAATCTGCTTTGCAGTTTCTGCAGGAACACAGCCATTTGTGAAGTCATAAGCAGTCTTCATTCTAGCAGCTGGTACCATTTTAATAGTTACATCATCAAGGCTATGTACCTTACGATTTACTGCATTAGAACCACCTGAAATATCAATGCTTCTCTCAATTCCCTGGGCTTTCTTAACGATCTTATTCATGGATGGAGTTACATAAAGAATACGACCTTCTTCTGGAACTCCTGCCTCATCCATAGCTTCCATCAAATCGTCGAATTTATCTAGGAAGTTAGCTACTGTAATTGCAGTAGTGTCAATTTTGCCAGAGTATGTAGTTAACTCTGCATGAAGCTTAGAGAAACGATAGGAATCCTTTTCTGGAATTGCCTGTTCTTCCTCAAACGTGTTCTGAATATTAGCCACTGATAAAACAAGATTAGTTTCATCAATATCCATTGGGTCAATGAAGAATTCGATATCTCTATCATGGGCTAATTTCTTTGGCTCCCAATCATTACTCATAGTACCAGCATTAAAACCTGCAGTACGAGTATGATCTTTGTAACCGCTCATAGTTACTCTAGGTAACTTAATGGTCTGAGCGTTAATAAATTGCACTCCTAAATTTGACTTAGTTAAGTCATCGGAGCAAAGTTCTTTAGCGTATTTCTGCGCTAAAATCTGTGTAAACTGTTCTGCGTAAGAATATACTGCCATGTATTATTCCACCTTTCCTATAGTCCGAAGGCTTTCTTTAAAGTATCCTCGGAAGTTTGATTGTTGTTGTTTCCACCAGCCCCTATTTGAAAACCTGCAGGTTGTTGCTGTGCTGGTTTAAGTGCTGGTACATCTTCTAACACCTTGTTTAAGGCATTTTTTAATGATTCTTGATTGATTTTACCGTCTGTACCTTTTACATTACTTAGATCAGCCATCTTAAGTACATATGGCAATGTTTTTACATCAATTCCAAGTCCAATCGCTTCAATCGTAGCTAGCTTTTCGATTTCTGCTTGGAAAGCTAACGCTTGCGCTTGCTGTAATTGTGTTTGGATTGCTGTAACATCAGGCTGTTGGTTCTGCTTATTGGCCTTATAAGCTTCCATCGCCTGCTTTGCTTCCTCTTCGGTCATTCCCTGTTGCTGGAAGTAACTCTTTAGGACAGCATTTTCTTTCTTAGCTGTAGCAGTATCTAGCATGGATTGGATTTTATCGTAATCGATACCACCAGTTGGATTCTGCTGTTGGCCTGTTGGTTGTTGATTCTGTTGCTGATTACCGGTGTTTGGGTCACCGTTACCACCATTTCCCCCACCATTGTCAGGTTCCATGAAAAATCTTCTTAAATTGTACATAGTTAGCACTCCTTTCCGTTTAAGTTCGTCAACTATCCTAACAGTTTAGTGTCATAATAGTTTTGGACATATAAAAAAGCACCTACATTTCTGTAAGCACTTAGTTTTGAATATAAAAATACCACCGAACCATTTTACTGATTGGTGGTATTATAATCCTCTGATTCCTCCAGCTATACATTTACTAGTCTTACACTCAACAGCTATGGAGTTTCCTCTCTTTTCGTAAATAATCTCATTTCCACAACGAGGACATTTAACACTTTTACTTGGATTATCTAATTTTTCTTGTAAAGCTTTTCTTTCAGCATTATTCATATCCATATATAATCATCCTCGCTTTCTTATTATACTTAGCCACAACCCCTGCTTCTTTAGCCCTATTATATGCATCTAACATAAGCATTCGCCTTTCAGCATCTGATAAATTTGGAGTATTGATAGCTGCTTTATAGCTAGCCTGAAACTCATCTCGCCAATCACCTATTCTAAATTTGGATGGGTTGCTTAGGTAGTGTCCATAATACTCATGAGCCAGTACAGCCTTCTGTGACAATAAATCTCTATTTACAACAGATGATACATCCGGCAACACATCTCCTCTAATATGAATCACATTTGACAAATCACTATAACCTGTCTGTAATCCTATATTAAATTTTAATATGTCAGTAGGTATACCTATTTCATCAGCATCATTCATGATAGATGCTATTTCATCTTGTATTAAAATATGATGAGGACTAACCCTGTTACCATTTGCCATTCCTCGATTTGCAGATGTTCTATCTGATTTAATTATATCATCTTTTCCAGTATTCGCAAGAATCTTCTTTTGCCACTCTTTTTTCCTGGCACTATATACCATCTTGTTATCCGGATTCAGTGAGTACAGTGCCAATCTTCCAAACTTCTCAGTCTGCCTCTTAGCATATTGTTGCTGCTGTTCAGCCTTATACTTACATTGTATCTTCTGCAGTTCCTTAGCAGTGTAAGGCTCTGGCTCCTCTGAAATGCCATCAAAGTAAGTAGAGTGAACATCCTTGCAATTTGGATGGTATAAACCAAGCTGTATAGCCCTACTCATTAATGGATATGGCCCATCCTCAGGACAACCACCCGACCATACATCATCTATCAAAACCTTTCCTACAAAGGGTAGACACTTAGGGCAAGCGTTCCCTCGTTTATTAATTCTAACAAGGTGTATGCCCCACTCTTGACGTTTCTCACCTTCTCCTGCAAGGTAGGCTCTCTTATTTGCTGTACGAATAGCCATCTTAGAGTAAAATTGCATTGTATGTAGTGTTCCATTGGCATATTCTATACACTGTATTCCCCTGCTAAGGAAGTCCTTTGTTGCCATATCTACAGCCTGTTCATATGTTCCAGCTCCTGTATTGGCATATACCTGAGCGTTATATATAATCTTTCTATACTGGTCATTGGCTTGTCTTAACATAGCCTGTTCTGCTTTCAAAAAGTCCTTCTTTGTTGCATTAACAAGAGCATCCAGTTTACGAGTGTTCGCCTTAAAGAACTCTCCTGAGACACCTTTAGATACCCTTTTAAGCTTGGCACCTTTTTTTATAGCATTCAGTATGCGTATCTCTTCATTCATGCTACCAGCTGCTCGTGCTGCTTTAATCATGCCATCAATAGAGCTGTTAATATCACTGAAGGTAGACTGAAACTTCTTCTGATTCTTTTTCTTGTACTGTTCTAGAGCTTCCAGCTGTCTAACTTGCCACATATGCCAATTGTAACCTTCAGCCAACTCTTCAGCTTTATGTCTACCCATGTTTCGCATCATAGAAGCTGTAAGCTCATCCTCTATAGACTTAAAAGCTTTCTCTATGTCGTATTCATCATCGAACAACTGCACCACCTACATCCTGTTGTTGAATGTTTGTATTAAACTCTCCTGCCTCCATTGACAAAGTAGGCTCTTCCATTTCTGTAATACCTTGCTCTGCTTTTAATCTAGCTACCTCCTGGGCTTTCCATTCATCATCCTTTGAATCGCCATAAAGTTCATCTACAGATGCTTCAATGCTCATGATGCCACCAGTCTTTGCCTTAGATACTGTTTCAACCTGAGATTCAAAGGAGGGGTTAGCATATTCACCAAATGGTACCTCTATCTCTATGTCCTCTATAGGTTGTTTAATGTATGCTGCATAAGCCTTCATAACATCATTGATAAATGCCGGAATCATATCCTGCAGCACTCCAACAACCTTATTACGAGTATAAAGAGTAGCCTTTTCCTTCTCTCTCTGTGCTTCTGCATTGTCTAGCTTCTTCACATCAATACCGATAGTCGAAGGACTGATTAGCCCCTGCAGGCAAAGATCCAGTGCGGTGATGTAAGTAGCTAAGTACGATTCATGAGGAATATCTCCTTGCTGTAGGCTTATCTCATTCTTCGCACCCTCTTGCATTGGAGCATCTGTCTTAATGTATCTGTTATCAAATGCATTAGGCTTAAGGATTCCTCCAGTATTTGGATCCCTTGGAATCATGCTTTCCGGAATATACTCCTTAGTCCTATTAGCCCTGAGTGCATCCATCCATTGGCTCCATGCCTCATCCAGACTGTCAAAGGCATCCGTCTTTCCATCATAGATTGACTTTCCTCTGCCTTGCCACTTGGAGGAATCAAAGAACTTAATAGGCATAGCCATCATAAAGTCATCTTGCCAAGTAACATTGACCAACTTTTCGGTCTCTGGTATAGATTTGATATCACACTCTCTACCGGCTTTAGTAAGAGTGTAATTTACATATCCTTTACCATATGCTTCGAGTAAGATGTAATCTGTACCATTATGATTATAGATAGTCTTAAAGACTACCTCTTTTACCCGACCACGATCATACACGATATCAATCTTATCACCAGGATAAAACTCTAGGATTGGATACTGTGATAGCACCGTATCGAAAGAGATCTTAAATACACCATCACCAATGTAAAGTGTCTCCGCTACTGCCTTAGCAATCAGCTCCTCAAACTTATTATCCTTGGCGATTGCATCCCATTCTTCTTGCTTCGTGTCTAACTTGATATCGTTCATATCAGCAACTACAATATTGGATAGCGTGTCAACTATGATACCAGGTAAACCAACATGCATCTTACGGATCTCCATGCCTACTGTTGGAACAGCTGACCAGAACCTTGTCTTATCTCCGGGTATTTGTTTGTATAACTGAGACAACTCCTCACTGTCACCACGGTACCAGATACGATTCTTAATTGCATTACCCTCATAGTCCAAGGTCTCTTGAATCTGTATGCTGCTAACCTGTGCCGGTTGGATACGTAAGAAAGTTCGTATCCCATTTCTAATCTTATCCATCAAAATCACCTTCTCTCAACTCCTATCTTTTCTCTATACGGAATCCATCCGTACTGAGTACTATTAATCACGTGATCATGTCCATCCTCTGGGGTATTATCTTTATCTTCTAACCAACTGTATGAATCAAGCTCACTAATAAAATTTGTACAAGTATCTACCACATAGAAACATGGCTCTTTTCTGTGTTCATCATCCCATGCCATCCATCCAAGCTGCAGATTAATACGATCTATAATCTCGACTTTTTTGTATGCCGGATTGAACATATAAAGGCAATCATTATGGGCTCTTTTATATTTAATAAATTCTGTTATGGTAGCCTGATCTGCAGAATCAATAAATGTATTCTTAGCAAAACCCCACTCCTTACGGTTGCGTTCCAAGAAGTCTATATAATTAATGACTGTATCTGATGGAGCAATTGGGTTCTCTAGGTTAGCATTGTTATAAACCTTCTCATCAAGTAGAACATATCTTCCTTTATTCGTGATACCAGAGAAGCTCATCGATATGGTATCAGGTGACTTCTGAGAATATGCTGTATCGAGACCAGCTGTGAAGATAGCAAAGTACTCTTCTTGGTGTCTATCTGACTGTATGAACTGTTTCGCCCATGCCTTAGATCTAACATGACGCTTACGTTCAAAGTTACTGAATACTAATCCTGTAGATCTACCTCTAAGACCAAGTACCTTGTTCTTGTATATCTTAGTGCCCTTAGGATAACTTAGCTTCTTCTCCTCTATCTGTTCAGAAGTCATTGAAATGTTATCCTCAAACGAAAAAAACCAGTACTTCCAATTAGGTACCGGCTCACATCTATTTAAGGCTTCCATTATTTCGTTAGGTAAATCGTTCTTATATTGCTCTATTGGTCTTGACCGATTCACATATTCATCGTAAATCGGTAGGCTAGGATCATCCGGATTCAGTGTACCAACAAAGTATTTAGAACGGCCAAATATCTCATGGATAAACTCTATATTTGCTGTATTGCATTCGTCTACCCATACACAACCAAATTGTGATCCTAAGGCCATCTTCCATTTATCCTTGTTATCATAGCCAAGAATGTAAATGAGTTTACCGTGATACTTGATATGGGGAAGTTTATTATCTTTATCTCCATTACCACAGTACTCTGCATCAGGGAATATCTGCATAAGTCCCATGTCGGCATTAATAATATTCTTTTCTGCGATACCTGTTGTCTTAGATGCAATAACATGCAGCTTCATGTCAGATTCTTCTACATTCATCATGAACTTAACTGCTACTGTTGTTGTCTTTCCTGCAGCCGTAGTCCCTTCTAAGAACTCAGCTCTGCAAGGTTCATCAATGTAATCCCAATATTTATCACTCAGGAGCATCCGGACCACTCCGTTTCTTCCTCTGCTCTAGCAGCTCTGCAATTTCACTCTTTGTTCCTTCAGATACTGATATCTCGGTCTTAGACTTCTCAGTATACATTCCAGACATCTCGAGTAGGACCTTGCCATGTTGGAAACTACCACGCTGTGCCTGCTTAATGAAGGTATTGATGATAGAACCAACGTTTTGCTTAACTATATCATATGACATCTTGTTATATAGATCAGTAAATCCTTCCTTGGCGAATGCTTCGTAATACACATTTCTTGAACACTTAGCAACCTTACAAATGTCCGTGATAGATTTCATTCGATTTTCTGGATTTAGCAAGGCTTCAAGCAATATTTTCTCCTTTTCTGTAGGCTGGTAATTTGTTGACTTTTGTTGACTATTTTCCATCAAGTATCACCCCCTAATATATCAGGAAGTTCTTCGCCTGGGCCATCCCAATTAAGACCATAACGCTCTAATATGCTACTAAAATCTTCTATGTCATGAGGAGCTACTCTTATTCCTCTTGGACCTATACCTATATGTCTTAGTTCATGCAGCATAAGTATCTTCTTCTGATTCTCATTAAGCAGCTCTGTGTTTCTCTCATAGAATGTGATAACAAAGTCGTATGGAAGATAGGCTCTGTAAACCTCAGGTACCTTCCTGCAGTCAGCATATGTTACCTTCTCACCTGACTTCTTCTCCTGGCTTACTACATATCCAATCTTTATATTCCAATCCTTTATAAAATCAAACTCTGGATACTTCCTCATTATCTTATTGGCCAACAATCTTAGATCATTGTTCTTCTCTGCATCTCTAATACCTAATCGTCTAATGAGATTACGAACAATCGCAGTTTTATCTTTCTGATCCTGCTCAGTTGCAATCCTATGTAGTTCACTATAAGCAGGACATGCTATCTCACAGTCTTTCTTATATAGGCATATTTTACATATATCGTTCATAATCTCACTTCCTTTCTTGTATTAAAAAGAGCCATCTATTTTACTAAATGGCTCCTATACTCTTATGAATTTATGTAATTAATTAATTCTTTGTAAATAGTCATATAATTTTTAAAGTCTAAATTATCAAGATGTAAAAGTTCATCTGCGTATTTGTAATGATTACACAAATATATGTAGTATCTATATAATGCGTTCACTTTAAGTGCTGTATTTTGGTCTAGCTCAACAATTGCTTTTTTTGATAAAGTCCATTCTTCATAGTTTAAATAAAAATTTTTTATGCTACCATCATTTCCTTCACCGTAATTTTTAGCGCCTGATAGTATGTAATCAAGCCTAGTTTTACCTTCTCCTATCTTTTTTTCTGCAAAATTAGTGTGATTTTCTTGAATTTCATCCATCAGATATAACCTAACAAATTCTTTTGATAATGCATTATTATTGTATTTAGCTAATTCATTTTTACGTTTATTGCTAATTACTTGAGCGATAAGTTGTAATATAAATCCAAGTATAACGCCACCAAAAGCAATTAAGATTTCCATATACTCTCTCCCCCTGTATTTAATACCCCAAACTATATTTTAATTTAGTAACAGAATTTAAAAATAATGACCACTTCGATAAGAGTATTATATCAGTTATTATATAATTGCTCTGTTAACAAATATTCAAAGCTTAGCATATACAAAGCGAAGTCTTTTACTAAGTTGTTTTCCTTTTTCTAGTTTTCCTTTTATATAGCATTTAATACAATAATCAATGAGCTCCATTCCACCTATAACAGTAGCATAGGTTCTGAAATCAATTATTCCAATATACGGTAAGCTGATAAAATCTGTACCTGGCATCAAAAGCCCAGCAAACGAATAAATGTAAATAAGAAACTTAAATATTCGCCGCGCTCTATCTATCATACAAAATAATATAAATACATAGCATATGAGAGTAAATACTAAGCTGACGTACCAATATATATTCATAACACTATGACCTCCCCTTTTTCTTTCCATTATATTCCTTACAAATACAGCAGTCAACACAAAGAAACACCCACTACCAACAAGTAGCAAGTGCCTCTCTAAAAGGGTATAAGCAATAATGGGGAGTGGCTGTATTGGGGATGGGGAATCCCTATGGCTACAGCCTAGCCTTAAGTCTCTTAGAGGCTTTGACACCTGGAAGAGAACTCTAGTCTTGTTATCGTACAAGATTTGCAGTATAAACGCTCTGTTACCACATGAGTAGCTCCGAATGTTCTCGTACATCGATAAACGGACTTTCTTTGCGCTTGGCTCAGTCGGCCAAACCCACCGGAGAGGAGTCGAACCTCTCCTTTAATCACGACATACCTGCTCGCATGCTTGCACCGTAGTGAGAGGAGGTAAACCGCCAGTGGCAATTAACCTAGTTTAAATTATACCATTGATTTTTTTGATTTGTTTGACACTTTAGATATCTTGTGATATTTACAGATACAGTACTTAGATCCAGATGTACAATGTCAGCCACTTCTCTCAGCTTCTTCCCCTCCAAGTATCTTAACTCAAATATCTGTCTAAGGTTGCTGTCCTCTATGCTGCTTATAAACTCCTCGATCTCAAGCATCAGCTTGGAGCACTTATCCAATCTCTTCTCTTTAAGCTTAAACACCTTGTTTATTCTATCAGCAATCTCAGGCTGTTCAATCGGCACATTCACTCGGTACTCTGTAAAGGGAAAGTACTTAGAAGATGCCTTTACCTTACCAGCCACAACAGGTATCTCCTTGTCTCTAAGCTTATCTAGTGTTACCTGCAGGTGTCCGACTTCTCTCTTTAATGGCACATATTGTTCTAATTGCTCTTTGGTCAATCAAGCATCTCCTTTCTCACTGATTTCCTCTACGACTGCAAGTCCAACTACATGCAGGTTTATCTTTAACCTTATATACCCATGCCTTTACGGAGCTATCAGATGGGATATAAAATTGCTTCCCACATACTGGGCACACTTTATAATTTCCTAGTGTATCAACTGTCCTTTGTACATGATCATTAAAGAAAGTAGGATCCTCTTGTGGCATATATACATAACCTTGGGTCTTATTATGCTCAAGAACTTCAATCTGGCTTACAGTGTGGTCGATCTTTTTAATCTCCCTAGCTGTTATCTCAGTCTCGAAACCCTTTGTTTTTCTTCGCTGGCCTCCTGATTCCATTCTCATGCATAAAGTCATAGATTTCTGCTTTCGTATATCCTAACTCTTTTGCTATCTCTTCCAAGGTCATGTCCATATTTGTATACATGTCTCTAATTTTGATAACAGAAAGTGTCCTTTTCTTCACTAGACCATTTTCCTTGATAAACTTACTCATCCTTATGGACCCAACATGGAAGTGATCACATAGTTGCTTAATGGTATAATCTTTGTTTATGTATAGCTCCTTGACTTCATTTACATTCAACTCAACTTTCTTTTGCGCAACTTCATTATCTTTAGCTTGCTCCACCATCTCATTCACTGCATCCTCAAAATCCTGATTAATGATAGCCGGTTTATTCTTAGCTCCGGTGAGACCTGCAAGGTAATTCTCTGCATCTTTTGCATTCTTCTGGATTGTTAGGATGATACCATCTCTAATACCGTTCATCTGGTCAGCGTTAATCACTTTATCCAAGTCTATTACACTATCTTCTCCTACAAAGCACACTGGAAGCCCCTTAATCTTATCTGCCATTATATTACATTGTTCTATCACGTTCATACTGTCATAGATCTTATTTACCAATTCCTTTGATTTATCTAATAGATTCTCATACATAAGTTATTCCTCCTCATTAAACTTTCTACATACTTCATTCATTCCAAAATCCTTATCTAATTTACTTTGTACCGCCTCATACTGTTCCGGATTCTCATGAAACTCCTGAACCCTCTTGTTAAATGCTCTTAGGTAATCCAACACTATGCTAGGTGGTAGCTTTAAATGATTGGCTATCGTATCAGCCATAGCCGTAGCTACCATCATTAATTCTTCCTTGGCTCTTCCTCTTGCAACTGCAGTTAATTCAGCAACACTAACATTCAACGGTACCGGCCTAGAAGAACGATACCTTACTTCCTTTTCCAGTTCTTCTACTCCTTGCTCCTTGGCTACCTTCAAGGCATGCTCCATAGCTTCAAGGTAAAGCTTCTGTTCCTTAAGTTATCTTAGCCATCCACTCCACCTCCACGTACTGCCTCAGCAACGCAATCAGCTACCGGCTGATCAATCTCATCACATAGTATGTCATTTAATTGGCATAAAACATTGTCCACATCATAGGCAGTTGGCTGTTCGTCAATTATGCCAGGGAAAAACGCATCAATCATTTCTTGCATAATACTTTTAATCTCAGTTTTAATACAATTAGCTTGCATATCTTTTAAAGAATCTTTCAGCTTATCTGCATCAATTAATCTTCCTGGCATCCGTCTACCTCCTCTTGCAACCATGCCTTAATACATTTAATACATGTTTCCTTACAAATATCATCTTCATTAACTGGGCAGTCATCGTTTACTCTCAATGGACTTTCTGAACATGAACGTCCACTGTCATAGTCGGTGTCATATATGAGGTTTGCTAATCCATCTACACTACATAATTCTTCATATCTGCTCATTTACTTTCCCACCTTTCCATATAACTTATCCCAACAGGAAGTATGGACCCATACTTCGCCTCGCTTGGTTTTCGAGTATTCAAAGTTCTCATCAATCCGATCACCCATACCCAGTTTGCCTCCGCAAATATCACAATAATGGGTACCAATATTTAGCTTACGTTTTAACTCTCCTTTTAACATCCGCTATCCTCGCTTTCAGTGATTCCAGTAAAGCTGTCTGCCCACAGTACTTACGCTCCAACGCACTCATCACATCCTCATCAACAGTTCCCTTAGTTACCAAGTGATGGATAATCACGTTCTTAGTCTGCCCCTGTCTGTCTAGTCTCGCATTTGCCTGCTGATATAGTTCTAGACTCCAGGTAAGTCCAAACCAAACAATGATATGCCCGCCTGCCTGTATGTTTAATCCATGCCCTACACTTGCCGGATGACACAGAAGAAGTCTTATCTTTCCTTCATTCCAGTCTTTAATATCCTTACTGTCATTCAAGGTCCCTGGGTGGAGCTCCTTAAAGTAATCCATTAACCGGTCATAGTCATGCTTGAAATTATAGAATACCAATACCGGCTCCTGGTTAAACTCCAAGATATCCTCTAGGGCTTCAAGCTTACGGTCATGAAGATGGATAGCCAGCTTGTCCTGATCATAGACAGCACCGTTTGCCATCTGAAGCAATTTACCTGTGACAGCTGCAGCTGCTAATGCTACAATGTCGCTTCCTTCTAGTTGCAATATTTGTTCCTTCTCGAACTCCTCATACAGCGCCTGCTCTTTGCTGTTCATCCTAATCTCAACCACATTATTAATTCGTTCCGGAAGTTCCAGATAATCCTTAGCGCTCATGCTTACACAGATATCAGAGATCTTTTTATGTATCGCTTCATCAGCTCCCGGCTTTGGATCCCAGTTGAATACCGTGTATCCGTTTCTTCTTCCAGGTGTAAAATATCTTTCTCTATATCCGGTAAGTGTTTTACCTAATCGCTCGCCCCTATCCAATAAATACATCTGTGGCCAGAGATCCAACAACCCATTAGGTGTTGGTGTTCCAGTAAGGCCCACAATCCGATTTATAAGTGGTGAAATACTTTTCAAGGCTTTGAACCTCTGGGCCTTATTACTTTTAAAACTGCTGAGTTCATCTATCACAACCATATCAAAAGTCCAGTTTTTGCAAGTATCCACTAACCATTTCACATTCTCCCGGTTGATCACATAAATATCAGCTTTGTCCTTAAGTGCCAGTATTCGGTTCTGTTCTGTACCCAGTACCTTGGATATTTTCAGGTGCTGCAGGTGATCCCACTTTTCTGTCTCTCGGCTCCAAGTATCCTCTGCTACCCGTTTAGGGGCTATCACTAATACCTTCTGTACCTCGAACCAGTCAAACATCAGGTCATTGATGGCTGTAAGAGTTACTACTGTTTTGCCCAAACCCATGTCTAGGAATAATCCCACAGCGGGAAGCTCCAATATTCTGTTTATAGCGTACTGTTGGTAGCCATGTGGTTTGAATAGCATTCCCTCAACTCCTTAATGAATTCCTTAGCCTGATTCATTCCTTTGATAACTCTCACATCTGCTTTCCTCTCAAGATAGCGTTCTCTCTGCCACTTCTGAATATTAGATAATCTACCTATCTCTGTTTTCAGCTCTACAAAATATACTTTCCCACCTGGCATCACTATGAGTCGGTCAGGCACACCTGGATTAGCCGGGCTTACAAACTTGTCAGCAATACCCCCTAACCCCTTTATCTGTTTCACAAGCCATTCCTCAATCTTGGCTTCTCTTTGCATTCTCTCATCTCCCTTGTTGTTAACAGCCTCATGCGCACGCGCGCGTATAGGCGAATATGCGTGTTTCATGTGAATATTTGGTAATATATTGATAAATTAAAATAATATATCTTTATTAGTTACATAGTTACAAAAGTATATTGTAACACTTTATTTATTAGGCTTTCGCCTTGTAATTATCTTTTGTAACCAGACTGTAACCAATTTCTTAGTTACACATTTATTTTGTAACCAATTTCTTAGTTACACCTTGGTTACAGCCTAGTTACACCCCTTAGTTACATGTTTTTCTGCCATCTTTCATACCCTTTAGCTACCCCATAAACACCAAATCTGCCGGATTTATTCATAGGTCTCCAGTCAAGCATTCGTTTCATGATAGCAGCGATCTCATTACTATCCTGACGCTTAAGCGATCCTTTATCCTTACCAAAACACTCACACCATATCTCCAGGATGCATACTCTGTTTCTTCTCACAATGCCATGTGCTATCAGTTCATCATTGATATAATTCCTGCGCTCATAAATATCCTTCGTTTCCCAGTCTTCCGGAAGAAGCTTATTGAGGTATTCATATACAATGCCTTCACGCTCATCACGCTCCATTGCATCTGTTTGCTCCTCTTCTGCAAGTTCCGAAAGTTCCTTACTAAGAAATAGGCTTTCCCCGGTTTCATACAGTTCCTTGGCTTCTGCCCAAATCTGCGCTACTTCGTCCTTTGTAATGGCCCAGGCCTGCTTACGTCCACCACCTGGTACCTTTACCGGCCAGAATCTTCTGTTACCGGTGGTATCCCTTAAATAGCCATTCTCCGCATTTGTGGTACCGATAAAGACACATTGCCTTGGGTGTTGTTGGGTTCTGCGCCCGAAGGCTGCCCGGTAAATATCCGTTTGCTTACTGAGAAAAGCTTTCAGTGTTTCTGTATCTGACTTTCTGAGCCCTGCCAGCTCTCCTATCTCCATGATCCAATAACCCTGGAGCTTTTCCGCTGCTGTCTTATCTCTGGTATCATTAAGGTTCAAACTGTCTGAAAACCAATCCCCACCAAGCTTTGCAAGTATCGTACTCTTACCGATTCCCTGAGGGCCATTAAGAACCATCATAGTATCGAATTTAGCACCGGGGTTATATACCCTCGCAATGGCAGCACACAGGGTCTTTCTAGTAACAGCTCTGACATATTCATTATCAGTAGCACCCAGGTAGTCAATGAGGAGTGTATCTACTCGCTTCACACCATCCCAGATAGGAAGGTCATTCAGATACTCTCTAATCGGGTGATATTGTCTCTCATCCGTTACCCTGGTTACTGCTACATCAAAATTGCGTTGAGAAAAGTTCGCATAGTTATCATCTACATACCCGATGAGCTGGGCATCATCTGCTTCTCTCCAAAATCGGTTAGGATGCTTCCATGGTACTTCTGTAGTTATCTCTAATCCATCACTGAGTTGATTAAAAACAATACCTTTAAGGAAAGGATCATTACGCAGGATCAGAGTAAGATTGGCCAAAGTGTTCTCCACATTACCGGCTTTATCATAGGTAATCTTGGAAACCCAGGAGGTATCGTCTGCCTCAGCAAATTCCTCTCTGGCCTTTTCCCTTTTCTCCTCATGAAGAGTGATTCTTACTGCATCATCTGACCTTGCCAGCTCCACCATTTCCTTATAACTTGGGAGCTTGGTTACTGTGGTATCAGCTGCAACCTCATCATCCTTATCACCAAATTTATGAATTCTGACTAAATCGAAGGCATTGCAGAGTTTCCCACTTGCAGGGTCTGTACCATGATTAGAATAAGCAAATTTCTCATCCTCATAGATGACAAGTCCTGCAGCTGTGGATCCACCGCTGTATGTATATCTGCCTGCGGCTTCACACTTTATGTATGCATCCGGTATATACTTCTCAATAGCTTCCGGCACTGTATAGGTTCTGCAGAAAGCACCGATTAAACCATTTTTTAGATATGGATCACCTTGCTTATCTGCAAGTTTCTTCCTAATTCCTGAAGCCCGGCTACTCTCTGGCCAGTAACTGGTATCTGTCCAGTCGGGATACTTGGCCAGTACACTATCAGCTGAAAGGAATGGTAAATCTATATAATCATGGAAGTACTCACCATCGGAACTGACACTAGGCCAGTACATCAATCTGCTTGGCTGGTAGGTCGTATCATCAAAGTAGTCTATACTAATTTCATTTGCCACCTTGCGACTGATTGCTTCATACTCATCCGGGGTAACTTCTCTATCCAATGGAATAAGTAGTCTAAATCTAGGAGTTGACTGACTGTGCTTATGAGTACTGTATACACAGCATCCATAATCAGCCAGTATACTTAATTGGTCGAAGAAATCAGCTGGAGCGAAGTCAAGGTCCAGTGTAAGGAGCTGTCTGCAGTCGACACTACCTGCCTTACGGATACCGCCTTTTAATGCACCACCTACAAATCCACCAACGTCCTTAATCTTATCCTGATCTGTCTTGTTCATCTTCTTGTATTCTGCATATAGTTCCGGTGTTACAACGGGAGTTTTAAGCTTGGTAACAAGATTGGACCATAACATCTTACGATTCTTCCAACTGGTCTCAAATCTGCTCTTTCCGGTTGAAATAATCACCTGACCATCATATTTAAGTTTTAACTTTATATCCTCTATATTGGTCACTGTGTTCACTGATTAATCTCCCTTCTAATCCTTCTTGTAGAATGGTGTTTCATAGC
>JAEYPA010000096.1 GCA_023411225.1 Bacillota bacterium | reverse complement strand
AAATGTCACAATACTTTCTATATACAGACACTTGATGACCTAGATTTAGAGCGATTTAAATCTTTTCGTAGCGTAGGTATTACCGCAGGGGCTTCCACCCCAAATAAAATAATTGAGGAGGTTCATACTAACATGTCAGAGATGAGTTTTGAACAATTATTAGAGGAAGAGTCATTAGTAACAATACACAACGGAAAGGTAGTGAATGGCACTGTAATCAGCGTTAAAGAAGACGAAATCGTCTTGAATATAGGTTACAAGGCGGATGGTATTATTACCAGAAGTGAATACACAGATATCCCAAATGCCGATCTTACTACTATGGTTAAAGTTGGTGATGAGTTACAGGTTAAAGTAATTACTGCAAATGATGGAGAAGGACAGGTACTTCTTTCTTACAAGCGTTTAGCAGAAGAAAAGGGAAGTAAGCGTTTAGAGGAAGCTTTTGAAAACAAAGAAGTCTTAAAAGCTAAGGTTTCTAGCGTTGTAGATGGTGGTCTAAATGTTGTAGTGGATGGTGCAAGAGTATTTATCCCTGCAAGCTTAGTATCTGATGTTTACGAAAAAGATTTAAGCAAATATGCTGATCAGGAAATTGAATTCGTAATTAGCGAATTTGTTCCTAAACGTAGAAGAATCATTGGTAACCGTAAGCAGTTGATCGTTGCTGAAAAGCAAAAGAAACAGGCTGAATTATTAGAAAAAATCAGTGTTGGTATGAAGATAGAAGGTACCATAAAGAATGTAACCGATTTTGGTGCATTTATCGATTTAGGTGGTTTAGATGGTTTATTACACATCTCAGAGATGTCTTGGGGGCATGTAGATAATCCTAAGAAAATCTTTAAAGTAGGTGATACTGTAGAAGTATTAATTAAAGATATCCAGGCTAACAAGATTGCTCTAAGCTTAAAATTCGAAGATAAAAATCCTTGGACTACTGCTGCTGAGAAGTATGCAGTGGGTAATGTTGTTACCGGAAAAGTTGCACGTATGACTGATTTTGGTGCATTTATTGAATTAGAACCAGGTGTAGATGCTCTTCTTCATGTCTCACAGATATCTAAAGAACATGTAGAGAAGCCAGCAGATGCTTTAAAGATTGGACAAGAAGTAACAGCAAAAGTTGTCGATTTTAATTTAGAAGATAAGAAAATTTCCTTAAGCATAAAAGCTATGTTAAATGTTGAAGAAGATAATAAATCAGAAACTGTAGAAGAAGTTGCTACTGAAGCTGCTACTGATGCAGTTCCAGCAGATGCTGAATAACTATTAGTAGACTTAAATTAATATATCTTAGATAAGCAGGCCATTATAGCCTGCTTATCTAAAATACAAGAAAAATGAAGGTGTTATATGTTAGGAAGCTATGAGGACTTTAAAAAATCTGTATTCCAATTGATAAAACTGGATTTAAATGCTTACAAAGAACGTCAGATGAAACGTCGCATTGATGCCTTAATTACAAAACATAAAATTGAATCCTACCAAGAATTTGTCAAGGCTTTAAAAGTAGATAAGGATTTACTTGATGAATTTGTTAACTATCTTACCATAAATGTTTCTGAGTTTTATCGCAATCCAGAGCAGTGGAAAGTATTAGAAAAAGATATACTGCCTGAAAAAATAAATTCTGGAGCACCCCTTAAGATATGGAGTGCCGCTTGTTCAACCGGTGAAGAGCCTTATTCTCTTGTTATGCTTTTAAGCAAATTAATGCCACTCAACAAAATCAAAATTTATGCCACAGATATAGATGAACAAGTCTTAGAAAAAGCGCAGATTGGCATATATAATGAAAAGTATGTGAAGGCTCTTCCTGATGAGTTTAAGACAAAATATTTTACATATATAAATGATAAAAGCTTACAGATATCTTCACTGATAAGAAAACAAGTGGAGTTTAGAAAACATGATTTGTTAAAGGATCCGTATCCAACAGATTGTGATATTATTGTATGTCGAAATGTTATGATTTATTTCACAGAAGAAGCTAAGACAGATATCTATATTGCCTTCCATAAGGCATTAAAACCAGGTGGTTATTTGTTTGTAGGAAGCACTGAGCAAATTATCCAGGCAACCGAATTAGGGTTCAAATCCTTTAAATCTTTTTTTTATTCAAAAGTATAAAGTAATTATGGCAGGTATCTAAAAACCTGCCATTTATTTTTGTAAAATTATTGTTGATTTCTATAAAGATATTTAGTATATTGAATAATAGATGATAACAGGAGGAATTTATAATGCAGACGAGAGTGAACATAGCTGTTGATGCTATGGGTGGCGATTTAGCACCAGACGAAACCATTAAGGGTTCTGTTGAAGCCGTTAATGAGCGTAGTGACATTAAGGTTTACCTGGTAGGAAAGGAAGACATCCTAAAGGAAAAGCTGAAATCATACACCTTTAATTCAAGTCAAATTGAAGTTGTAAATGCCGATGAAGTTATTACCAACGATGAAGCACCTGTTATGGCAATTCGACGTAAGAAAGAATCCTCTATTGTTGTTGCATTGAATTTGGTAAAGCATGGCACTGCTGATGCTTTTATATCAGCTGGTAGCACAGGAGCTGTCTTAGTTGGTGGACAACTTATTGTTGGTCGCATTAAAGGTATTGAACGACCACCTTTGGCACCGCTTATCCCAACTACAACTGGTGTCTCTCTTTTAGTTGACTGTGGGGCCAATGTGGACGCCCGTTCTTCACACTTAGTACAGTTTGCCAAGATGGGTTCTATCTATATGGAACACGTTGTAGGAATAAAAAATCCAAAAGTGGCAATTGTTAATATTGGGGCTGAAGAAGAAAAGGGGAATATGCTAGTAAAAGAAACATATCCTATCCTTAAGAACAGCAGCGATATTAATTTTGTAGGAAGTATTGAAGCAAGAGATATTCCCTATGGCCAGGCTGATGTAATAGTGTGTGAAGCTTTTACTGGGAATGTAATCTTAAAACTGTATGAAGGTGTAGCATCTGCTTTACTTAGTAAAGTTAAACTTGGTATGATGTCATCCTTTAGAAGTAAGATTGGTGCTTTATTAGTCAAACCATCACTGAAGAAAACTTTAAAATCTTTTGATGCTTCTGCATATGGTGGAGCACCTATGCTAGGATTGAATGGTCTCGTTGTTAAGACTCATGGCAATTCTAAGAGTCAGGAAATTAAAAATTCTATTATTCAGTGTATCGCATTTAAACAACAAAACATTAATGAAAAGATCAAAAATAGTATTGAAATCATAGATTGATTCAAGGAAAGGTGATTAGGATGGAATTTGAAAAATTGCAAAAAATCATAAGTGAAGTGCTTAATGTAGATGTAGATGAGATTACTATGGATACTACCTTTGTAGATGACTTAGGAGCTGATTCTTTAGATATTTTTCAGATTATTATGGGTATTGAAGAAGAATTTGATATTGAAATTGCAAACGAAGATGCAGAAAATATCGTAACAGTAGCTGATGCAGTAGAACAAATAAAAAATGCTTTAAACTAAGTAATTAATTGGCTGTCCACGAGAGGGGCAGCTTTTTCATATTAGAATGGAGGAATTCAATGACGATTCAGGAATCAATCGAATCCTTTGAGAAAATGATTAATTATCAATTTAAAAGTCGAAAGTTAATTAAACAGGCTTTGACCCATAGTTCGTTCTCAAATGAAAGAAGATATGACAAACTACAAAATAATGAAAGATTAGAATTCTTAGGTGATGCAGTCCTTGAACTGGTTTCCAGTGAATTTATTTTTGATGCCCACGAAGAGATGCAGGAAGGTGATTTAACTAGACTTAGGGCAAGTATGGTATGTGAACCCACACTAGCATTATGTGCCAGAGAAATGAATCTTGGCGACTATCTGTTGTTGGGAAAGGGAGAAGCGGCTACAGGAGGAAGAGAAAGAGACTCTATTCTCTCTGATGCACTTGAGGCTGTTATTGGGGCTATATTTCTAGATGGTGGTTTTACTAATGCAAAAGAGTTTATTCATGCATATGTTCTTAACGATATTGAACATAAGAAACTCTTTTTTGATAGCAAGACTATCCTACAGGAAATTATTCAAAGCGAAAGTAAAGATCCTCTTATCTATGAATTAGTTTCTGAAGAAGGCCCAGATCATAATAAAAAATTCACCATTGCAGCAATGTTTGGTAATGAGCAGTTAGCAATAGGGGTTGGAAGAACAAAAAAAGCTGCGGAACAGAATGCTGCCTATAAAGCGATTTTAAAACTGAAAGAGAATGGGAGAGTAAAATGTATTTAAAAAGCATTGAGGTACAAGGCTTTAAGTCATTTGCCAATAAAATGGTCTTAGAGTTTCATGACGGAATTACGGGGATTGTAGGTCCTAATGGTTCCGGTAAGAGTAATGTAGCAGATGCTGTACGCTGGGTATTGGGGGAGCAAAGTGCTAAACAGCTTCGTGGAAGTAAGATGGAAGATGTTATTTTCTCTGGTACAGAAGCCAGAAAGCCTTTAGGCTTTGCCTATGTAGCTATTACACTGGATAATTCCACCCATGATCTTAATATTGATTATGACGAGGTTAAGATAGCTCGTAGAGTATTCCGCTCAGGCGAAAGTGAATATCAGATTAATGGTAATAACTGCCGTCTTAGAGACGTTCAAGAGTTATTGTTAGATACTGGTATTGGAAAAGAAGGATACTCCATCATCGGACAGGGCCAAATTGAAAAAATATTAAGTGGAAAACCAGAGGACCGTCGTGAGCTATTTGATGAGGCTGCTGGTATAGTCAAATTTAAGAAGAGAAAACTGACAGCTCAAAAGAATCTAGAGGCTGAAAGGCAAAATTTATGTCGTGTAACCGATATTTTGTCAGAAATTGAGAAACAAATCGGACCTTTAGAAAGACAATCAAAGGTGGCAAAGCAGTACTTAAACTACAGAGATGAGTTAAAAAAATATGATGTTAATATGTTTTTGTTAGAACATGACCGCATTATAGAAGAGAAAAAGAAATTAGAAGAAAAAAATGCCATTGCATTAAGTGACCTTAGTTCTACCAAGGATAGCTATGACCTAGCGAAAATTGAATATGAGAAACTAGAAGAAGCCATTGAAGAAATGAATAATAAAACAGATGAAATAAAAAATCGTCTAAGTGAGATGAAAATCCTCAAAGAGCAAAAGGATGGGCAGATTAAAGTCTTAAATGAGCAGATTATTGCATCCAAACAGAATAATGAGCATTTAGAGTTACGATTGGGTTCTATTAATGCTGAGATTGTCTCCAAAGAGAAACAGGTTAAGGATATCTTAGAGCGAAAACATGATGCCTCCCAAAAAATTAAGGAATTGCATCAGGAGGAAGAAAAGATTAGGCAAAGTTTAGAGGCAGCCAATCAGAATATTTCTACTGTAAATCAGCAGATTGAGGACTTAAAAGGAGAGATATTTGAACTTTTAAGTGATAATTCTAATATTAAATCTAAAATGCAACGTTATGAGGCTATTTTAGAGCAAAATAGCTTAAAAAAGACTGCTTTAAACCAACGTCTATTAAAGAATAAAAAAGATGAAGATGAAGGTAAGGAACGCTTACAAAGACATACTGTTCAGATTGAAAAATATAGTGAACAATTATCTTTACTGGAGCAGAAACAAACAAAAGCACATGAAAACTTAACTGTACTTTCCAAAAAAATAACCGATATTCATAAAACATTGGATGAAAAACAACAAAGTTATCACAAAGAAATTTCCCGCTTAGAGTATCTAACGAATATCACCGAACGTTATGAAGGTTATGGTAACAGTATACGCAAAATCATGGAGCATAAGAAAGAATTTTCTGGAATCCATGGTGTTGTTGCTGATATTATAAAGGTACAGAAAAAATATGAGACAGCTGTAGAGACTGCTTTAGGTGGTAGCATCCAGAATATTGTTACAGACAACGAAGAGACCGCTAAACAATTAATTGATTTATTAAAGAAAAACCGCTATGGCCGAGCTACGTTTCTTCCTTTAACCAGCATCAGTAACAAAAGCCAGTTCTATAATGAAAAAGCTTTAAACGAGCCCGGGGTAATTGGTCTCGCTTCTACACTTGTAGACACTGATGAAGCTTATAAAAAAGTTGTAGAAAGTCTTTTAGGGCGTATTGTGGTAGTTGATCATATTGATCATGCCATTGCATTACAGAAAAAATATCAGTATTCACTTAGAATTGTCACTATTGAAGGAGACATGATGAATCCTGGTGGTTCTATGTCCGGTGGTGCCTATAAGAATTCTAGTAATTTATTAGGAAGAAGAAGAGAAATCGAAGAAATTAAGAATTCTATTTCTGTTTTGAAAGAAAAAATTGGAGAACTTCAGAGCATACTATCTGAGAAAGAGATAGCAAAACAAACACTAGAAGCTGAGTTAGTCCAAAATGAAAACACTATCCATCAGACAAATCTTTCTTTAAATACAGAAAAACTGACTTTAAACCAAACCAAGGTAGATTTAAAGAATGTAGAGCATGACCTGGTTGATATTCAAGCTGAAAATGCTGAAATAGAAAAGCTGGCCAAGGAATTAAATGATAATCTGGCTTCTTTACAGGCAGATCTTATGAAGAATCAGGCTAAATCAGAAGAAAATGAAAAGATTATTGCAAATCTTCAGACTGATGTGGAGGAAAAACGTAAAGATCACAGCGATGAAGCATCTAAATTATCTGACTTAAAGATAGCACTTTCTAACCAAGAACAAACCATAGAATTTCATATGGAAAACATGTTCCGTGTAAAAGAAGAGCTTGCCCGTCTCATAGAAGAAAGAAAGAGTACCGTATCTTCCATGGAAGAATGCGCTATAACCATGCAAGAGAGGGAGCAGAATATTGTCAATATTCAACGCCAAATTGAAGATAGTGCAGGAAAAATTGAAGTATGCAATGAAGAATTAACCGGGCTCTCAGAAAAAAAAGAAGAAATAAGTGCACAACACAAAGCTTTCTTTACTAAGAGGGAAGAACTATCTTCTCGTATCAATACCTTAGATAAAGAATGTTTTCGTTTATCTAGTAATATTGAAAAAATTGACGATCAGCTTACTAATATTGTCAATTATATGTTTGATGAATATGAAATTACTTATAGCGATGCCTTAGTTCTCAGATCAGAGGAAAAATATTCTCTTACTCAGATAAAGAAGCTAATAGCAGAAGTTAAGGCCAACATAAAAAGTCTGGGTGACGTTAATGTAAATGCCATTGAGGACTATAAAAACACAATGGAACGTTATGAACTGTTAAAATCTCAGCATGATGACATTGTCAAAGCTGAAGAAGTACTTCTTGGTATTATTGAAGAATTAGATACAGAGATGAGAAAGCAGTTTGAGGAGAAGTTTGCCTTAATAAAAGAACAATTCGACAAAGTATTTAAGGAAATGTTCGGTGGTGGTAAAGGTACTTTGGAATTAGTGGAGGAAGAAGACTTATTGGAAGCAGGTATTCGAATTAATGCTCAGCCACCTGGAAAAAAGTTACAGAATATGATGCAGTTATCTGGTGGAGAAAAGGCACTTACTGCTATCAGTCTATTATTTGCTATTCAGAACCTAAAGCCATCTCCATTCTGCCTTCTGGATGAGATTGAAGCTGCTTTGGATGAGGCAAATGTTGAACGCTATGCCAGATATTTGAAAAAGTTATCTGATAGGACACAGTTTATCATCATCACTCATAGAAGAGGTTCTATGGCAATGTCAGACCGTCTATATGGTATTACCATGCAGGAAAAAGGTGTATCCACCTTAGTTTCTGTAAACTTGATTGAAAATCAACTGGAAAAATAAATTATATAGTGTTATATTTATAGAATAAATTTAAATGAGGTGTTTTATGGCAGAGAAAAAAGGATTCTTTGGCCGATTAGTGGCTGGACTATCCAAAACCAGAACAAATATTTTATCTGGAATTGATCATATTTTCAGTGGTTTTTCCAGTATTGATGAAGATTTTTATGAAGAGCTTGAAGAAACTTTAATTATGGCAGATCTTGGTGTCTCCACTACCAATAACATTATTGAGGCTTTACAGGAAAAGGTAAAGGAACAGAAGATAAAAGATCCAAAAGAATGTAAAGAGCTCTTAATTCAAAGTATTAAAGAACAAATGAATGTAAGTAATACTGCTTATGAGTTTGAGAATAAAAAGTCTGTTATTTTATTAATTGGCGTGAATGGAGTAGGAAAAACCACTTCTGTTGGTAAGCTTGCAGCTCAATTTAAGGCTATGGATAAAAAAGTTTTGGTTGCAGCTGCAGATACCTTCCGTGCCGCTGCTATTGAGCAACTTACAGAATGGACAAACCGTGCTAAAGTGGATATCATTGCCCAACAGGAGGGCTCTGATCCTGCTGCTGTAGTTTTTGATGCAGTCAGTGCGGCCAAGTCTCGTAATATTGATGTACTATTATGTGACACTGCAGGAAGGCTTCATAACAAGAAAAACCTTATGGAAGAATTACGTAAGATCAACCGGATTATCGAAAGAGAATATCCGGAAGCATATCAGGAAACCTTGATTGTATTAGATGCAACTACTGGCCAGAATGCTATGGTACAAGCCAAACAATTTAGTGAAGTTGCTGACATTGACGGTATTATTCTGACCAAGTTAGATGGTACAGCCAAAGGTGGAATTGCAATTTCCATTCAATCAGAAATGGGTATTCCAGTAAAGTATATAGGTGTTGGTGAAGGAATTGATGATTTACAAAAATTCGATGCAGACGATTTTGTAAATGCCTTGTTCGATTTGAAAGGTTCTGAAGCCTAGTCCTTTCCAGAAGTTTAATCACTTCTGGATACATATGTATGGATAGAATAAAACCAAAGGAGATATTTCTATGATGACATTAGACAAGTTTGAAGAAGCAACAGAGGCAGTAAAGAAAGTTATTAATAGAACTAAACTGATTTATAGCGAATATTTTACTGAGACAACTGGCAATAAAGTATATTTCAAACCTGAGAATATGCAGTACACAGGTGCTTATAAAGTAAGAGGCGCTTATTATAAAATTAGCACTCTTTCTGAAGAAGAACGTTGTAAAGGGCTTATAACTGCTTCTGCTGGAAATCATGCACAGGGTGTAGCCTATGCTGCTAAATTATATAATGCAAAGGCAACCATAGTAATGCCCACTACGACCCCTCTAATCAAAGTAAATCGTACAAAAAGCTATGGAGCCGAGGTAGTCCTTTATGGAAATGTTTACGATGAAGCCTGTGAGCATGCTTTAGCTTTAGCAAAAGAGCACGGATATACCTTTATTCACCCATTTGATGATGAAGTAGTAGCTACTGGTCAAGGAACCATAGCAATGGAGATCTTCAAAGATCTTCCTACTGTTGACATTATCCTTGTTCCAATTGGTGGAGGTGGTCTGGCGGCCGGTGTATCTACTTTGGCTAAGCAGTTAAATCCTAATGTTAAAGTAATTGGTGTAGAACCTGCAGGGGCAAATTGCATGCAGGAATCTTTAAAGGCAGGAAAGGTGGTTTCCCTTCCAACCGTAGAAACCATCGCAGATGGTACTGCTGTTAAGACTCCTGGTTCCAATATCTTTCCATACATACAGAAAAATATTGATGATATTATCACCGTAGATGATAAAGAATTAATTGTATGTTTCTTGGATATGGTAGAGAATCATAAAATGATTGTTGAGAATTCCGGTTTATTATCAGTTGCAGCTTTAAAACAACTGGATTGTAGGAATAAAAAGGTAGTTGCTGTGTTAAGCGGTGGTAATATGGATGTCATTACTATGTCCTCTGTGGTACAGCATGGCTTAATCCAACGTGGTCGTGTATTTACGGTTTCTGTATTACTTCCTGATCGCCCTGGTGAATTATTAAACGTTGCAAGTATAATTGCCAAGGAGCAGGGTAATGTTATCCGGCTTGACCATAATCAGTTTGTAAGTATCAATCGTGCTAGCGCTGTTGAGTTATCTATTACATTAGAGGCCTTTGGCCACGATCATAAGAATCAAATTGTTAAAGCTTTAAAAAATGCTGGCTATACTCCTAAAATAATTCAACCAAAGAATGTATATTAAGTAACTTAGAAAATGGATGAAGTGTCTTCAATAAAACAGAATTGTACTTTGCAATCCTTTCATTGAGGGCACTTTTTTTGTACCAAAAAATAGTTTTATTCTCAAATGAGAGGGGGTTTTTATGTCAAGTATCAAAAAAATATTAATTCATAACAGAGAATTTGTACAAAATAAGTGCTATCAAGAATTTACTGCTACTAAGCTTCCAAGGAAGAAGATTGCCATTCTTACCTGTATGGATACCCGTCTGGTAGAACTACTTCCCGCTGCTCTTGGTATAAAAAATGGAGATGTATTAATGCTTAAATCAGCTGGAGCCAGAATTACAGGTCCCTTTGACAACATACTTAGAAGTCTACTTATAGGCATTACGGAGCTTGGAGTTGAAGAAATCATGGTTATAGGACATACAAATTGTGGTGCAGCTGGGATTAATGCACAAAAAATAAAAACATCACTTATTAAAAGAGGAGTTTCGCAGACTTTCATAGACTCCGCATCTATTGATTTTAATACATGGCTTAGTGGGTTCGATTCTGTAGAGGACAGTGTTCGAAATACTGTAGACAGTCTCCTTAGACATCCGTTGATGCCAAAAGAAGTCTGCATCACTGGATATGTAATTGACATTGAAACCGGTATGCTTACCTCCATAGAAAAGTAGATTTGAATATTTATTAAATGTATTAGATATTTTTCCGATATTTCATGTATATACTAAAGATAATTTTTTCATTTACGTAATAAATCAATAATTGTTTATAATATCTATATATTTTGCCTATAGTTTTACAGCTATTATCTTTAAAGTAATATTTCCTTTTCTTCATTTTCCTAATATGTTAGAATACATTATGTGATATCCAATACATGATAAATATGTCAAGAAAGACTTTAATTAGATATTGACATCATATATAAAATGTATTACGATATAACTAAAAATAGAACATTCGTTCGTATCAAAGGAGAATTACCATGGTTAAAGATCAGAATAAGTTAAAGGCATTAGAATCTGCCCTGGCACAGATAGAGAAGCAGTACGGAAAAGGTTCTGTAATGAAGTTAGGGGATAACAACTCCCATATGAACATTGAAACTGTTCCAACGGGTTCTCTAAGCTTGGATATTGCACTTGGCCTAGGTGGAGTTCCTAAGGGAAGAATTATTGAAATATATGGACCTGAATCCAGTGGTAAGACAACAGTAGCCTTACATATGGTTGCTGAGGTTCAGAAAAGAGGAGGCATAGCAGGGTTTATTGACGCAGAACATGCACTTGATCCAGCTTATGCCAAGAATATAGGTGTTAATATTGACGAATTATACATTTCACAACCTGATAATGGAGAACAGGCATTGGAGATTACAGAGACAATGGTTCGCTCTGGTGCCATTGACATTGTGATTGTAGACTCAGTTGCAGCATTAGTTCCAAAGGCCGAGATTGACGGTGATATGGGTGATTCTCATGTAGGTCTTCAAGCAAGACTAATGTCCCAAGCGCTTCGTAAATTAACTGCTGTAATTAGTAAATCTAATTGTATTGTTATCTTTATCAACCAGCTTCGTGAAAAGGTTGGTGTTATGTTTGGTAACCCTGAAACTACAACAGGTGGTAGAGCATTAAAGTTTTATTCCTCCATTCGTATGGACGTCAGAAGAATTGAAACCCTAAAGCAGTCTGGGGAGTTCGTTGGTAATAGAACAAGAGTGAAGGTTGTAAAGAATAAGATTGCTCCTCCATTTAAAGAAGCAGAATTTGATATAATGTATGGACAAGGTATTTCCAGAGAAGGAGATATCCTGGATTTGGCTGCCAATGAAGATATTGTAAATAAAAGCGGCGCATGG
Organism: Bacillota bacterium; assembly: GCA_023411225.1. Classification (GTDB taxonomy): domain Bacteria; phylum Bacillota; class Clostridia; order Lachnospirales; family Lachnospiraceae; genus KM106-2. The sequence goes on along the minus strand of JAEYPA010000096.1, from coordinate 49,358 downwards.
TATGCATACAATGATGCTAAGATTGGACAAGGTCGTGAGAATGCTAAGCAATATTTAAAAGAAAATCCTACTATTATGCAGGAGATTGAACAAAAGGTTCGTGATAAATATGGCCTGGATGCCGCTCCTGAAACAATAAAGCCAAAAGCTGAAGAAGCACAAGATAAGTAAAATATAAGGATATTATGGTCACTTATGTGACTATAATATCCTGTTTTATTACATCGCAAATTTTATAATAATGAAAAGGAAAAATACTATGCAAGTTAGTAATATTGAAGAGATCGATAAGAACAGAAGGACAGTGTTTATCGATGGGGAAGAAGCTTTTACCTTGTATAAAAATGAAATAGAAAAATATAGGTTGGAATTATATAACATTGTTTCTAATGAACTATATGATGAAATTCTAGCCATGCTTAATAAACGGGCAAAAATAAAGATTATGGATAGTTTAAAACGCTCAGACCAGCCAGAGAGAGAGCTAAGAAATAAATTAAGGATAGCTCGTTTTCCGGAATCCTGTATCGATGTAGCCATTGATTATGTTAAGCAGTATGGGTATATTAACGATAGCAGATATGCAGAAAATTATATTAGATTAAAAAAAATGTCAAAAAGTAAGCAAGCTATAGAATATGATTTAAAGAGAAAGGGTGTAGATGCTTCTCTGATTAAAGAATGTATGGATAGTGAATATTCTTTTGACGTTGAGATGGAAGTTATTAATAAACATATTGCAAAGAAGTGTAACGATATCAATTCACTTGACTATAATGCGAAAAACAAGTTAACTGCTTCTTTATGTCGTAAGGGATTTTCCTACGAGAAAGTTAGAAAGTGCTTATCATTCATTGAGAATAAAGAATAATTAGTTATGATTTTAAGCCGATTGTATATTTAGTCGTAAGTATGAATATATATACACTTATAAGAGTCATTACAATCTTTTTGTAATATTAAGGGTTTATAATTTAAAATAATAAAAAAATGTTTTAAATATACAATTATTAAATAGACAGACACTTATAAGATATAATCTTGTCATTATGAAATATTTTTTTAAAGAATTATCACTAATTAGATAGTGTTAATTGACAAATTGCATAAAAAACCAATTACAATACTTGACATAATAGTGAATTCATTATAAAATTTTATTGTTGTATAATGTACAATGAAAACTAAATAAGGAGGTGCTCCTGTGGATTATGTACTCTATATAGTAGGTACTATTGTACTTATGGTCCTGACAGCTCTTATTTCTTGGAAAGCTGCAATTACTCATCGTAAGAAGATTGTGGAAGCAAAAATTGGCAGCGCAGAAGAGAAAGCAAGAGAAATCATAGATGAAGCCTTAAAAACAGCTGAAACTAAGAAACGAGAAGCTCTTCTCGAAGCGAAGGAAGAATCCTTACGCACTAAGAATGAATTAGAGAAAGAGACTAAGGAACGTAGAACAGAGTTACAACGCTATGAAAAGAGAGTTCTAACTAAAGAAGAAACTTTAGATAGAAAAACTGAAGCACTAGAAAAGAAAGAATCTAAGCTTGCTGCTAAAGAGAATGATTTAGATAAGCTCAGAACAGAAGTGGAAAGTATCCATGAAAGACAGCTGCATGAATTAGAGAAGATTTCTGGACTAACCTCCGAACAAGCGAAAGAATATCTTTTAAAGACTGTTGAAGATGAAGTAAAACATGAAACTGCAAAATTAGTAAAAGAATTAGAAAATCGAGCAAAGGAAGAAGCAGATAAGAAGGCAAAAGATTATGTTGTCACTGCTATCCAAAAATGTGCTGCTGATCATGTGGCAGAAACCACTATCTCAGTTGTACAACTTCCAAATGATGAGATGAAGGGTAGAATTATTGGTCGCGAAGGTCGTAATATTCGTACTCTCGAAACTCTTACTGGTGTTGATTTAATTATTGATGATACTCCAGAAGCAGTTATTTTATCAGGTTTTGATCCAATTCGACGAGAAGTAGCACGTATTGCATTAGAAAAGCTTATCGTAGATGGCAGAATACATCCTGCCAGAATTGAAGAAATGGTTGAGAAGGCACAGAAAGAAGTCGAAGTAATGATTCGTGAAGAAGGTGAAGCAGCAACTTTAGAAGTTGGTGTTCATGGAATTCACCCAGAGCTTATCAAATTATTAGGCCGTATGAAGTTTAGAACAAGTTATGGCCAGAATGCTCTGAAACATTCGATAGAAGTTGCTCAATTATCAGGACTCCTTGCCGGTGAAGTTGGGGCTGACGTTCGTTTGGCAAAACGTGCAGGTCTTTTGCATGACATTGGTAAGTCTGTGGATCATGATATGGAAGGCTCACATATTCAAATTGGCGTTGATTTATGTAGAAAATATAAAGAATCGCCAACAGTAATTAATGCAGTTGAATCTCATCATGGCGATGTTGAACCTGAAACATTGATTGCCTGTCTTGTACAAGCTGCAGATACAATTTCTGCTGCAAGACCAGGTGCTAGAAGAGAGACATTAGAAACATACACAAACAGACTGAAACAATTAGAAGATATTACAAATAGCTTTAAAGGGGTAGAAAAGTCATTTGCTATTCAGGCGGGTAGAGAGATTCGGGTTATGGTAATACCAGATCAAATCAATGACGCGGACATGATATTATTGGCAAGAGATGTTTCAAAACAAATTGAAGCAGAACTTGAATATCCTGGCCAGATTAAGGTGAATGTCATTCGCGAAAGTCGAGTAATTGATTACGCGAAATAAGTTTCATTAAATATCAAGTATAAAAACCTTGAAAACAAATGTTTTCAAGGTTTTTTCTCTTTGAACCAGAAATTTTTAATAGAATAAACCACATCTAATACCTGAGATATCCTATATTTTCTTTTCTTCTTTGAGGTTAAAGCATTAAATTAACTATGTAAAATATGGAGGCGCTTTATGAATAATGAAATACAATTAATCGAAGAGTTGTCATTAAATGCCAACCCTTCGCTGAATACCTTATATTATGATGGGTGGTATCTACGCTTTGCAGAAAATTTTACAAGTCGTGCTAATTCAGTAAATATATTGAATCCTTCAACCTTACCCATAGCTGATAAAATACGGCACTGTGAAAAGATATACACACAACAGAACCAACCAACAATATTTAAGATTACTCCCATTTCCTTAGAATTGGATTACCTTCTAAACTAATTAAATTATTCCATCTTAACCAAAACAAATTTGATGGTAATGGATATTCCAGAATTTAATACTAATATGTCTGTAACTGTGGTGATGAATGGTATCAATGAGAATTGGCAGAATAGTTACTTTCGCTTAAATGGAACAAGTGATACTCTCATTCCAAGCGCAAGAAAAGTACAAAGCAACATTTTGCCTCAGACATTATGTGCTACAATACTAAATAATAGTGAGATAGTAGCTTGTGGTTTATGTGTGATTGAGCATAATTATGCAGGCCTATACGATATTGTCGTGTCTCCGCAACATAGACAAAAAGGGTATGGACAAGATATATGTATTTCTTTATTAAGCAATGCTGCCAAATTAGGAGCTACAAAAGCATATCTTCAAGTTGTTGCTGATAATAAAAAAGCAATCAATCTTTATACCAAATTAGGATTTAAAGATAGCTACGAGTATTGGTATAGAGCAAAGTATTTATAATTCAAATTTTAACATATTTACATATCCGAAATCCTATTATACAATATAATTACAAAATATATGACATAAAAATATTATGTAAACATTATAGAGAGGATCTATTTTAATTATACTAAAATAGGGTGCATGAAAGATGGAAAATATAAAAAGAGTAGATCGAAAATTAGAGCATAAGGGTGCAATAGTTGATTTTTATAGCGATTATATGGAGCTTCCAAATCATAAGATAGCAAAATGGGATTTTATTGCACATAAAGGTGCGGCTGCTATTATACCGGTAACTGAGGACGGAAATATTATTATGGTTAGACAATATAGAAACGCTATTGAACGATACACCCTAGAAATTCCTGCGGGTGCTGTTAATGCTGGTGAAAACAAAGAACAAGCAGCAATCAGAGAGTGCGCGGAGGAGACAGGCTTTAAAGCATTAGAAGTGAAGCATCTCTTTGATTTATATACTACAGTAGCTTTCTGTAATGAAAACATTGGTATATACTACACTACGAAATTAATCAAAGGTGATCAACACTTAGATGAAGATGAATATGTTAAAGTTGAAGTTCATCCTTTAGACGAATTAATCCAAATGATTTTTAATGGAAAGATTCAAGACGCCAAAACAATGTCTGCATTATTAGCTTACAAACAATTAATAGAAAAGTAATTCATGTTTTCTCCTTCCGGAACATAAAATTATATATAGTTGTTTAGCAATCACGATATATGGACAACATCGGACCGGGAGGATTAACAGTGAAACGACTTTTGGCTTTTACCTACCGTATAGGATATAAAAAAATTTTTGTGATATGCCTTTGTTTAGGTGTCGTTCTAGGAACAGTTATGGGAAATGTATTAAAGGAATACTATCAAAGCAGTTTCATGTTATTCAATTCAGATTATATAAATGCTTTAAAATCAAGTAATATAGATAGCTTATCAGTATCTCAAATGGCATTTATCTCATATATCAAAAGCTTTGGCCTATTATGTTTGTTTGTAACAACAATCATAGGTACCCCTTGTCTATATAGTCATTGTATTTATAAAGGATTTAGTATCGGATTTTTAATTACTGCAGCGACTTTGAAATACGGTTTAAAAGGAATTCTCTTTTTCCTAGCCTATAACTTTCCACAAGGAATTGTTATTATTCCAATGTTAATAATTCTCTATGTAAAGGGATACGAATTAAACTATCTGCTTTTCTCTAGAATAGAGCACGAGCATGTTAGGCTAAGTAAATATATTCCATATGTGCTGATACTTTTAATAGCAATAATTGTAGCTAGTCTAATGGAGGGTTATGTAAATACAAACATAATGAAATATTTTATGCAAAGATTTAATCCTTAAAATGGGTAGTAAGAAAGAGGAAAATCCTATGAATACGAAAACAGAGGCGTACATCCGGTATATTAAAAATATAAAACATTATGCAGACAACACATGCTATGCGTATGAACAAGATTTAAATCGCTTTCATCTATTTTTAGAGGAGGTTGGAGTTGAGGATTATAACAGGGTAAATGATACATTAATAAATTCCTATATTCTTAAATTGGAGAAGCAGAAATTTTCTCCAGCTACCATTATTAGAACAGTGGTAGTTTTAAGAAAATTTTTCCTTTATCTATTAATTCAAAGAATAATTAATGTGGACCCTACTGAGAATGTAAAAGGCCCCAAACCTGTCCATCAAACACCAACTTTGTTGACAGTAGAAGAGATAAATGCATTAATTAATCTTCCAGACACTACTACAAGAATTGGTCTTCGTGATAAAGCAATCTTTGAACTTCTTTATGGAACAGGGATAAAAGCTTCAGAATTAATTATACTCACCCTTTCAGATGTCAATTTTCATTACAATATTCTAACGTGCCATAATTCTAAAAGAGAAAGAATTATTCCTTTTGGAGGGCAAGCAAAAGTCGCATTAGAAAAATATGTTAAAGAAAGTCGTAATACTTTCCTGACTAAAGGCATAAATGATACCCTTTTTTTGAGTCAACAAGGTAGTGGACTTACAAGGCAAGGCTTTTGGAAGATTGTAAAGGGTTATGGAAAAAGAATAGGCTTAACCAATATCAGTCCTCAGGCTTTTAGGCGCTCTTTTGCCATACATCTGATAGAAAATGGCGCCAATGTTTCAACGGTGGGAGAGATGTTAGGTTATGTAGATACGAGCCAGGCTTATACCTATGTAGCTGCACAAAATATGAAAGTTCGGGAAGAATATATGAAAGCCCATCCAAGGGCAAACTAGAAATTAATAAAAAGTGTCTTAATCTCCCCAGTTACCAGAGTGGCAAAGCTGTTGTGATTAAGACACTTTAATTAATTAAACATGTTCGGCTATCATATATAAGAGACGTTCTGTAGTATTCCATCCTATACAGGCATCTGTAATAGATTTTCCATAAATTCTCTCGTGAATCGACTGATTACCTTCTTCGATATAGCTTTCCACCATAACTCCCTTAACCAATTCCTTGATTTCAGGTGAGTTTTGGCGATTATGAAGAACTTCACGGACAATTCTAGGTTGTTCATAATAACACTTATTAGAATTTGCATGATTAGCATCAATAATGCAGGCTGGATTTAAAAGATCTCGTTCATTATACATAGTATGTAGGCGAAGAAGATCTTCATAATGATAGTTAGATATGGACTGTCCATGCTTATTGACAGCTCCTCTTAAGATAGTATGAGTTAAAGGATTTCCATCTGTCTTAACCTCCCAGCCACGATATAAAAAGGTATGACTTGCTTGAGCCGCCACACAGGAATTCAACATTACTGAGAAGTCTCCTGAGGTAGGATTCTTCATACCAGCTGGTACGTCAAATCCACTAACGGTTAGACGGTGCTGTTGATCCTCAACACTTCTGGCACCAATTGCTACATATGACAAAATATCCTCCAGGTAAGGCCAATTTTCAGGATAAAGCATCTCATCTGCTGCAGTTAGATTAGATTCTTGCATAGCCCTAATGTGCATCTTCCTCATGGCTACTAATCCTTCATGTAGATCCGGTTTTTTCTCTGGATCTGGCTGATGTACAATTCCTTTATAACCTTCCCCTGTTGTTCTTGGCTTATTCGTGTATATTCTTGGGATAATGATAACTTTATCTTTGATTACTTCTTGTATTTTTGCAAGCCTTAATACATAATCGCAAACAGAATCCTCGCCATCAGCAGAGCAAGGTCCGATAATCACTAAAAATTTATCTGAATCACCTGTAAAAACATTTTTAATCGCTTGGTCACGATTCTTTTTCATTTCTTTCAATTCAGCTGTTAATGGATAGGCTGCCAATAACTCCGCTGGAGACATAACTTCTTTAATATAATGCATTCCCATATAATCATCTCCTTGTTAACTAGTAAATCTTAGTAGGTATTCTATAATTCTTTTGATAATAAGTCAACCATTCTATATATTTTATTATCTCATGATCTTGTATTCCCCTGTCCATTGACACTAAAGTTAAGGTATAGTATAATTTAATGAATTAAAGTGCTAATGTTTTGCAAATAACAGCACCTATTACACAATATAATTGTTAAGTATTTAGTGTACATAAAGACTTAAGAAAGGTGGATTTATACGTGTCTGACAAAGTAATTATGCTTGGTAATGAGGCAATAGCCAGAGGTGCATATGAGGCAGGAGTTAAAGTATCTGCTGCATATCCTGGTACCCCAAGTACTGAGATTAGTGAAAACATAGTAAAATACAAAGAAATTTATGCAGAATGGTCACCAAATGAGAAAGTTGCCATGGAGGTTGCTATCGGTGCTTCCATTAGTGGTGTAAGAGCTATGGCATCAATGAAACATGTAGGTGTCAATGTAGCCTCTGATCCTCTTTATACGATCGCTTATTCCGGAGTAAATGGTGGCTTAGTATTAATTGCAGCCGACGATCCAGGCTTATACAGCTCACAAAATGAGCAGGATACCAGAATGGTAGGCCGGGCTGCTAATGTTCCTGTTATCGAGCCTTCTGATAGTGAAGAAGCTAAAGAATTTACTAAATATGCATTCGAGCTTAGTGAAACCTATGATACTCCTGTTATTGTTCGTACAACAACAAGATTAAGCCATTCTCAAGGACTTGTTAAGTTATGTGACCGTCTTGAGATTGAAGATAAGCCCTATGTACGTAACCCTGCCAAAAATGTAATGATGCCTGGCAATGCGAAAGGCCGCCATGTTATTGTGGAAGCCAGAAACAATAAGATGATAGAGGATGGGGCTCATTTCCCTATTAATAAAATAGAATATAGAGATTTAAAGATAGGTGTGATTACTTCCGGAATACCGTATCAATATGTACGTGAAGCTCTTCCAGACGTATCTGTACTTAAATTGGGTATTGTTAATCCACTTCCAAAAAGTTTAATAGAAGAGTTTGCAAGTAAGGTGGATACACTTTATATTGTAGAGGAATTAGAGCCTGTAATAGAAGAGCAAGTAAAATCATGGGGAATTTCCTGTATAGGAAAGGAAATTTTCACTCGTCAGGGAGAATATAGTGCTAACTTACTTAGAAAAGCGATTCTAAAGCAAGATTTAAATCTAGCACAGCCTGCTGAGGTGCCAAATCGCCCACCAATTTTATGCCCAGGTTGCCCTCATAGAAGTGTTTATTCTGTATTACATAAATTAAAGATTCATGCTGCCGGTGATATCGGATGCTATACCTTAGGAGCAGTACCTCCACTTAGTGTAGTAGATACCACTGTTTGTATGGGGTCCAGCATCAGTACACTTCATGGTATGGAAAAAGCTAAAGGAAAAGACTATATTAAGAACTGGGTAGCTGTTATAGGAGATTCCACCTTTATGCACACAGGAATAAACTCCCTAATTAACATGGTTTATAACAAATCAACGGGAACAGTCATGATTTTAGATAATTCTACTACCGGCATGACTGGACATCAGGATCACGCGGCAACAGGAAAAACCTTACAGGGTGAGACTACTTATGCCATTAATCTTATGGAACTTTGTAAAGGAATTGGAATAAAAAATGTATATGAGATTAATGCATTTGATATTGTGGACCTTGAAAAATTAGTAAAAGAAGAAGTTGCTAAAGATGAGCTTTCGGTTATTATAACAAAGTCTCCTTGTGTATTATTAAATAAAACCCCTATCAGATATCAATATACTGTAGACGAAAATGTTTGTAAGAAATGTGGAATGTGCTTAAAACCAGGTTGTCCAGCTATTACAAAATCCGAAAATAAAACAGCTAAAATTAATGATACCATGTGCACTGGTTGTGGGCTTTGCGATACACTGTGTCATTTTGGTGCAATACAGAAAGTGGAATTATAGGAGGATACTGCCATGACAAAAAATATTATGATTGTAGGTGTCGGCGGTCAAGGCACCTTGCTAACAAGTAGAATACTAGGTGGCCTTATGCTTCATGTTGGTTATGATGTAAAGCTTTCTGAAGTTCATGGAATGGCTCAAAGGGGTGGCAGTGTTGTTACCTTTGTTCGCTATGGTGAAAAAGTTGCGGAACCTATTGTAGAAGAAGGTACTGCTGATGTACTCATAGCTTTTGAAAGACTAGAAGCCCTTCGTTATGCTCATTATCTTAAACCAGATGGTGTATTAATTGTAAACGACCAGAGAATTGATCCGATGCCAGTTGTAATTGGAAATGCCACTTATCCAGAGGGTATATTGGAGAATCTTGAGAAAAACTATAAAGTATACAGAGTGAATGCCATGGAAGAAGCCAAAAAACTTGGCAACACAAAAGTTTTTAACAGTGTCGTGTTAGGTATGGCTGCAAAAAGAATGGATATTCCATATGAGGATTGGATTACTGTAATTGAAAAAACAGTTCCACCTAAGACAATTGAAGTCAATAAATTAGCTTTCGATAAAGGCTATCATTTACATGATTAAAAGTAAGTAGGAGGATAACACCATGATTTGGAATGAGACTAAGGAATGTATGAGTAGAGATGAGATCTGCTCCTTGCAAAGTGCCAGACTCAGAAAAATGGTATCCCGAGTATACCATAATGTAGAGTTTTATCGTAAAAAGATGCAAGAGATGGGACTTGAACCAGAAGATATACAGGGGATAGAAGACCTTAACAAATTACCATTTACTACAAAAGAGGACTTACGTCAGAACTATCCTTTTGGGTTATTTGCTATTCCACAGTCGCAAATTGTACGTGTACATGCTTCCTCTGGTACAACAGGAAAACCTACTGTTGTTGGATATTCCAGAAAAGATATTGAGATCTGGCAGGAATGCGTAGCTAGAGTGTTGGCTATGGCTGGCATTGGAGCTAAGGATAAGATTCAGATTTCTTATGGTTATGGATTGTTTACTGGTGGACTAGGACTTCATTATGGAGCCGAAAATCTAGGTGCTACTGTGGTTCCTATGTCTGTAGGTAACACTAAGAAGCAGATTACTATGATGCAAGATTTCGAAGTAACTGCAATTGCCTGTACACCATCCTATTTATTGCATATCTCTGAGGCTTTGGAAGAGCATAATGCAATTGATAATATTAAGTTAAAGCATGCCATTTGTGGAGCCGAGCCTTGGACTGAAAATATGAGAAAAGAAATTGAGCAAAAGCTTCATATCCACGCTCATGATATTTATGGATTAAGTGAGGTTATGGGACCTGGCGTTGCGGCTGATTGTGAATATCACAATGGGCTACATGTTTATGAGGATCATTTTATTCCTGAAATTATTAACCCAAATACCTATGAAGCAGTAGCTCCAGGTGAAACAGGAGAGCTTGTATTTACTACAATTACCAAAGAAGCACTTCCATTATTCCGGTATCGTACCAAGGACTTAACCAGTATTGATTACAGTAAATGTGAATGTGGACGTACTTTAGCAAGACTTTCCCGTTTTAAAGGTCGTTCTGATGATATGTTAATTATTCGTGGTGTAAATGTATTCCCATCACAAATAGAATCTGCATTATTGGAAATGGGTGAGACAAGTCCTCACTATCAATTGATTGTAGATCGAGTGGATAACTTAGATACTCTTGAAGTATTAGTTGAAGTAGAAGAGCGATTCTTCTCAGATGAGATTCGTGCATTAGAAACACTTACAAAAAAAATTGCCCATACATTGCAACAAGCATTAGGTATTGCTGCAAAAGTTAAACTTGTAGAGCCTAAGACGATTGCCAGAAGCGAGGGTAAAGCTGTTCGTGTCATTGACAAACGTAAACTTATCTAATCATAAGGAGGAATGTTTATGCTTATTAAGCAGTTATCTGTATTTATTGAAAACCGTGAGGGAAGATTGGAGAAGGTAACAGAAACATTGGCAGCACATGAGATTAATATTGTTTCTCTTAGTCTTGCGGATACTTCTGAATATGGGATGCTTCGAATGGTGGTCTCAGACCCGGTAAAAGGAAAAGCTGTTTTAAAGGAAGCTGGCTTTTCTGCTATGTTAACCGATGTTTTAGCTATTAAACTTCCACATAGAATTGGAATGCTTTATACTATATTAGATTTGTTAGTAGCAAGAGACATCAGCATTGAGTATATGTATACACTTGCCACAGGGGAAAATGCTTCTATTATTGCCAAAGTTTCCGACGTTAGTGCTGCAATTGAAGTTTTAGAAAAGAATCATTTTGAGCTTTTCAAAGCTGACGAAGCCTATCAGATTAACTATGAGGTTTAATAAAGCTGGATTCTTAGGAACATTTGATAATTAGAAAGGGGAATATCATGGAAGATAAGCCTGAATTATATTTAAAAAAGCTTACTAAAGAAGAAAAGGAGCAGATGAGGGAAGAGAATAGAAAAAACGGAAAACCTAAGATATTAATTGTAATGATTGTTATTATGATTGCTATTATGGTTGGTATGTTTATTATTTCTTATTATTGGTCCATGAATAAATTACCTGGGAAGATGGCAGCTGCCGTTATGATAGTATGCTTAGTTGTTGAAGTAGTGTTATGTGAAACAACTAATAAGATAAATCATCGATTATACAAATAAATCACATATTAGGTACTATAAGTAATGTAAGAATTTACTTTTAGTACCTTATTTTTTTGATTATGGATTCATATAGTACAGTAAAGTAAATTATTATGGAGATTATATGAAGCCATTTCTAATGGGCATTATTATTGTTATTATTGTGATACTACTTATAAATACTATTTATAAAAATTCAAGATTTTATTACTATGATCCCATTTTTCAACCATTTTCTAATAGATTAAATGCTAATAAACTTCTTTTAGTAGTAGGTGATACTTATAAGCTTCGACCTCAGGCACTGAACAAAAGAGTTTCCTACAAAAGCAGTAATTTTAGAATTGTAGATGTAATGCCATCTGGAAAAGTGTATGCAAAGACTGTCGGTACAGCAATTATAACTGCTACAGGAAAGTCATTTAAGGCACAATGTAAAATAACTGTGATCAGTATAAGTGCAATGAACATTTCGTTAATTGTAGGGGAACGTATTCACTTATACATAAATGGTAGCAATAAATCCGTTACATGGGAAAGCAACAGTAAGATTGTCTCTGTTGATGAAGATGGAATCGTTACAGCAGTTCTGCCTGGTCGGGCTACAATAACCGCAACAATTAGTGGAAAACAATTAGAGTGCAACGTTTATGTGAAAAATAATCCGTAAACTCGTACAAAATAAGTCATAAAACTAAAACTCTTCGATACATTAGTATAAAGATTAAGAAGTTTGGAGTGCTTCATGAAACGTATCTTAAGTTTGCTATTTATACTACTTCTTTCCTTTAGCATTGTTAGCTTTAGCTATGTAAATGGGACTACAATATCGTTATACCCAACCGATGACGAAGATCAGACTGCCGAAACTACAGAAGATGATTCAAATAACACGGAAGATAGCGATAGTATTCCTACCCTTAGTAAAGACATTCTATCTAAAACTATTCAAATGCAACACAAAGAATCAGTAGATACGGAAGAAAAAAGTTCAGAGATAGAAAGCTCAGAAAACAAACAGATTGATCAATACTATGAAGATGTAGAAACGATAGAGACAATAAAAAACCTTCGTAAAGATAAGAAGAATAAGAAAGATGCTACACAAGCTGTAGTTGAGGATAATACAGGAAATTCACTGGGACTTTCCTCTAAATCTGCCGTTTTAATTGAAGGTTCCACTGGCCAGATATTATATGAAAAAGATAAGGATCTTCAGATGGCTCCAGCCAGTATAACAAAAATCATGACACTGATTCTTATATTTGATGCTTTAGAGGATGGTAAAATCAAGCTTTCTGACCAAGTCAGTGTCAGTGAATATGCGGCCTCAATGGGAGGTAGCCAAGTCTATTTAGAACCTAATGAAACACAGTCTGTGGATACTATGATTAAATGTATATCAATTGCCTCAGCCAATGATGCCTCAGTTGCTATGGCTGAATTAATTGCAGGTTCCGAGCAGGAGTTTGTTTCCAAAATGAATGAAAAGGCAAAAAATCTTGGAATGAAGCATACTCATTTTGAAAACTGTTGTGGCCTTGATAATGACACCACTAACCATGTTTCTACAGCCTATGATGTTGCTCTAATGTCAAGAGAATTGATTACTAAACATCCGGAAATCTCTAAATATTCAACTACTTGGATGGACACCTTTACCCATATTACCAAAAAAGGAGAAAGTGTTTTTGGTCTTACCAATACTAATAAGTTAGTTCGTACTTATAAAGGAATCACAGGTTTAAAAACTGGTTCGACCTCCAAAGCTAAATTCTGTCTTTCTGCTACAGCAAAACGTAATGACATGGACCTAATAGCTGTTGTAATGTGTGCCCCAGAACCAAAAGTAAGATTTAAGGAAGCAGCATCTTTGCTCGACTATGGGTTTGCAAATTGTAGTCTTTATAAGGATAATAATAAAGATCTAATGCTTGATCCTATAGAAATAAAAAACGGGGTAGAGGATACTGTTAATGGAATAGTGACCAAACTATTTTCTTATGTTTGCCTAGTGGGAAAAGATCCAACTGCCATTAAAAAAGAAGTAGAAATCACGGAATCTATTGACGCACCAATCAGTCAAAATGATCAAATCGGTAAAGTTACCTATTCATTAGATGGGAAAATGATTGGAGAAGTTCCAATTGTTGCTGAAAAATCAGTCCGTAAAGCGACCTTCAGTGATTCATTTGTAAGGCTATTAAAACGATACTTCAACATATACTAAAGTATTAGCATATACCTATATGGCTTCCTGACTTAGGAAGCCATTTCAGTTATATGGATTTACGAATCCTTCATTGACAGCTATTCTCTGGTTAGATATAGTTATAATAAGTTAGAAAGTGTGTAATGAATAAATACCATGCTTGTTTCATAATCTAGAAATGATATCTCAATAAGGAGTATACTATGGAGCAGACTATATTATTAATTGTTTTAATCTCTGTGCTTTTACTGGGGATAGGATTATATCTCTATATCCTATATGAAAACAGGCATTTTCATATAACCACATATGAATATAGCAATAAGAAATTGCCAAAAGCATTTGACCAGGCTGTTATCTTATTCTTAACAGACCTCCATAATTACTGTTATGGGGATAATAATGAACGTCTTCTTAATGCCATTCGTAATAACAAGCCGGATTTCATCTTAATTGGTGGGGATATGATTGTGAAAGGGAATCATTTTGATAGTACAAAGGCATTGGTACTTATAAAGGAGCTGGCAACAGAATTTCCTGTCTATTATGCTTATGGTAATCATGAGCTGCGGATGAGTAATATAGCAGGAAACGAGGACACTCCATTTATGGAATATATAAAGAAACTGAGACAGTATGGGGTCAAGTTCGTATTAGATGAAAAAATATCTTTAAATAGAAACGGTCATTCCATTGATGTATATGGATTGAATTTACCGGAGTTCTATTATATGAAATTCAAGAAAAACCCATTGTCTAAGGAATCGTTAGACCTTCACCTTGGCACCCCTGATAACAAGAAATTTAATATACTGTTAGCCCATAATCCCATCTACTTCCCTGAATATGCTAATTGGGGAGCAGACTTGGTGTTATCTGGACATGTACATGGTGGTATGATTGCACTACCAGCCATAGGTGGTGTAATGTCAACCCAAGGTCTGCTTTTTCCAAAATATGATTTTGGGTTATATCAAGATAAACAGGCTACTATGATTTTGTCTCGTGGTTTAGGGAATCATACGGTACACATTCGTATCAACAATCGTGCAGAGCTTGTAAAAATTGTGTTTACAATCAATTAACACACATACAGTTGAAGAAATTTATTTAATATGTTATTCTTTAATAATGTGAGAATAGATACTACGCTATACATGTCATTAGAAAAGATTGAGGACTTCTATGGAATACCTAATCCAAATTGTTGCAAGTTTATTTGCAGCTCTTTTAGTTATGATATTACATGAGATACCTAAGGCAATGGTATATAGATTACAATCCCAAAAGAAAGTATCGTTGATCAAGGTATTGTATTTACCACAGTATATAGACCCTATTGGGCTTATTTTCTGTGTGCTTTCTCTTGCCGGTTTTTCTAAACCCTATCGGTATGAGATTAAGGAAAAGAAGAATGCCTCCTACATAGGTATCACTGGACTGTTATGCCTTTTGTTATGTACAGTAGTTGCATATTTTGCATATAGCGTTTGCTATGGAGGATTACAAATAGACCAATTGTTAGTAGATATGGATATTAGTCAACGATTTAATTATTATTTTATATGTTATATTTTATTAATCAGTCTAGGTATGTTTGTTGTGAATTTATTTCCTATCTCAGCCTTTGATATGGGACTCATCATTGCCGGCAAATCTACCGAAAGTTTTATTCATATTATTCGTTCAGATACCTTCATAAAAATAGCCTTATTTATCGTTCTGTTTACGGAGATTATACCAATACTCGGTATTCGAATGATTAATCTGTTGTTGTCTTTATAGGCTTCTGAAGAGAAAGGAAAGTTTCGTTTTATGGGGATTCCAGTAAAATTAGAAGTTTTTGAAGGACCTTTAGATTTATTATTACACCTTATAGATAAAAATAAAGTTAATATATATGACATTCCTATTGTAATGATTACAGAACAGTATATGGAATACATTAAGTCAATGGAAACAAAGGACTTAGATGTAATGAGTGAATTTCTTGTAATGGCGGCCACTTTATTAAATATTAAGTCCAAAATGCTTCTTCCAAAAGAGGAGACTGAAGAAGAAGAGGAAGAGGATCCAAGAAAAGAATTGGTAGAACGTCTTTTGGAATATAAGATGTATAAGTATATTTCTTTTGAACTTAAGGACAGGCAACTGGACGCCTCAAAGCTGTTGTTTAAGAAGCCTTCGATTCCTGACTCTATACGTGATTATAGAGAACCTATTTCAGTGGAGGATTTGTTGTCGGATCTGACGATATCTAAACTTCATGCTATCTTCGAATCTGTTATTAAAAAACAAATAGATAAGATAGATCCCATCCGTAGTAAGTATGGTGATATCAAAAAAGAAGAAGTAAACTTAGATGAGAAGATGCTGTTTATAGAAGCTTATGGACAAGCTCACAGATCCTTCTTGTTTAGATGTCTTTTAGAGACAAGCTCCTCTAAGATGGAGGTTATCATCACTTTCTTATGTGTCCTAGAGCTTATGAAGGTTGGTAAGCTAAAAGTAGAGCAAGAACATGTATTTGACGATATTATTGTTACCTATATGAATGATAGTAGTATATCAACAGAAGAATTGTCCAGTAATCTTATTTACGAGTAGGAGAATATGCCTTGGAAATAAACAAAGTAAAAGCAGCAATCGAAGCGATATTGTTTTCTTTAGGGGAAGCGGTAGAACTAGATCGTATTGCCAAAACCATTGAACATGATGAAGAAACAACCAAACGAATACTAGATACTATGATGGATGAGTACAATAGTGAAAGTAGAGGAATCCAGATTATTGAATTAGACGGCTCCTATCAGCTTTGTACGAAGGAAGAAATGTATGATCTTCTGTTAAAGATCACTCATATTCCTAAAAAATATGTGCTGACAGATGTGCAGCTAGAAACCCTTTCTATCATTGCCTATAAACAGCCTATCACGAAGAATGCGATAGAAGCAATTCGAGGAGTTAAATGTGATCATGTAGTGAATCGTCTTGTGGAGTATAATCTGGTGTGTGAAGTAGGCCGTCTAGATGCCCCAGGTAGACCAATACTATTTGGAACAACAGAAGATTTTTTACGTTGTTTTGGTGTGACGTCTCTTGAGAATCTTCCAACCTTGAACCAGGATCAGTTAAATGACTTTAAACAGGAAGCAGAGGAAGAGGTTCAGTTAAAACTAAATATTTAGAAATATATTAAAGAGGGCTGTCGCAGTTAGTGCGACAGCCCTCTGGCTTATGTCCATATTTATCACATCAAATATTTTATTATTTTCATAAATTAGAATGCATTGGATATACTATGAGAATACTACGAATAATGGTGATAATATGAAAGCATACTATAATGAACTAAATGAAATAATTGCATCTATGAGTACAAACTTAGAGGAAAATATCAACACCTTTAATACTCTTTTTAAAGATTGTGATGATTTGGTAAAACGTCGATTTACCATTGGTGGAGCCAATAAGGTAGACATTTACTTCTTGTACATGGACAACATGATTAACAAAGAGCTATTAGAGGAAGACACCTTACGTTACCTGCTTTATAAAATGGATGAATTACCTAAAGAGAACAAGTTTGATTATATAAAAGCCAAAGGACTTAGAAGTGCAGATGTAACGGAACTGGATACCGTACAAAAGATTGTAGACGGTATTCTTTCTGGTGATACAGCCATACTTATAGACGGTTATGACAAAGCTTTAAAAATCTCTGTAAAAGGTTTTGCCAATCGAGGAGTTCCTACGGCAGAAAATGAAGTTACTGTCCGAGGTTCCAAAGAAAGCTTTAGTGAAGCCTTATTTATCAATCGGGTATTGATAAGAAAGAGAATAAAGGATACCAACTTAAAAATCAAACAGATGAAAGTTGGTACCAGAACTAAGACAGATGTAGCTGTGGTCTATATAGATGACATTGCAAAGAAAGAGATTGTAGATGACATTGTTCATCGAATTGAGAATTTTGTTATAGATGGTATTTTTGATAGTGGGATGTTAGAACAGTTGACTGAGCGTAATCATTATTCCCCATTTCCTGAATTTCAGTCTACAGAACGACCGGATAAAGCCGCCTCGGCCTTAACAGAAGGCCGAGTATGCATTATTGTAGACAATTCGCCTATGGTTTTACTGCTTCCTACTACCCTAAATTCCTTTTATCAGGCTTCAGATGATTATTATAGTAGGTGGGAGATTGCGACATTTTCTCGGATACTTCGTTATATTGCATCCTTTTTTGCAGTAGCATTACCAGGTTTATATATAGTGATTGTTAATTATCAGTCAGAGCTGATTTCCACAAATCTGGCTTTGTCCTTTGCTGCCGCCAGAGAAGGCGTTCCGTTTTCTATTTTACTGGAGGTTATTATTATGGAAATAGCCTTTGAGCTTTTATTGGAAGCAGGTATACGGTTACCGGGACCTATGGGAAATACCATAGGTATTGTTGGTGGCTTGATTATTGGTGATGCAGCAGTAAATGCTAATTTGGCAAGCCCTATGGTAGTTATTGTCGTTGCCTTAACCGCTATAGCAGCTTTCACTATCCCGAACGAGGCATTTGCAGCAGCCTTTCGGCTTGTTCGTTACCTAATCATCATTCTATCGGCCGTATGGGGATTACTTGGATTTATTATAGGTATCATGCTATTAATGACACATCTTTGCGGATTAAAAAGCTTTGGGACACCATATTTGGTGCCATTTGTAGCTTCCGGAATTGTTGGAAACAAAGATTATAAGGATGCCATTATAAAGATGCCAACCAATAAGATGACCTCAAGACCAAGTTATACTAGACCAAATGCTAGAAAACGACTGTTTTTCAAGGGCAAGCTAGATAATAAAGAATAGACGGAAGGACTAGGTATACTATGTATTCTAAGAACGAAAAAATCACGTTACGACAATTAAAACGCCTTATTGTATTTGATTTATTTGGTGTTTTATTTTTAATCGTACCATATGTCATAACAAGTGGGGTGGGCTATGATGGACTAGGTGCTTTTTTAATAGGTGCACTCCTACTTTTTGTCTATCTTCTCATAATCACTTTTTTCCTAAAACAAATAGATGGTCCCTATTTGACCTATTCCAAAGCAGTTATTGGTAAATTCCTAACTACAATTTTTTGTATTCTTTATCTCATTAAGTTCTTTTTTACAATCATAATGATAACCAAATTATTTATAGCTGTTATCAATAATACTATATTAACTGAATATTCTACTTTATCCATTGGTCTTCCATTAATTGCTGTGGCAGGATATATGGCATATAAGGGAATAGAAGTGCGAGCAAGGTATGCAGAAGTCATGTTCTATATCGTAATGGTTCCAATTGTAGTCTTATTACTTCTTACACTAAAAGACATAGATATGGCCAATCTGACACCGATATTTACTTCGGATGCTAACAAAGTCTTTAACGCAGGCTTTCTATTCTTCCTATTATTTAACTTATTAGAATTATTGTTATTTATTAAACCATATATAAAGTCTAAAAAGCCAGATTCTTCTGTAATAACCGGCATATTTTCCCACACCCTTAGAGGACTAAGTTGCATCTTCTTACTCTCTATATTGGTTTTTTGCTTAACTGTTGGATTGTTGGGAGAGAAGGCTTCTGCTGAATCCCTATGGTCAGCTGTATCCATTTTACAATTAGCACAATTCCCTTGGTCACTACTTAATCGTCAGGATTCGATTCTAATAGCACTTTGGCTGTTAAGTACCATTAGCATATTAAGCGGACTACTTTATTATATGAGCCATATAACCAAACATATCTTTGGTAAAAGATCAGAGAATTGCATACTTCCAATCATAATAATATTAGTCTTTCTAGTATCCATAACCCCTATGGACCTCAATCTTTGCTATGAATACTTTACTAATTATATGATTTATATTGGGTTACCACAAAGTATCATACTCCCATTAATACCAATTCTTGTTAAGAAGATAAAACCGGTGAGTCGTAGTGCAGGTAAGACAGCAGTAATCACCTTATTTCTGCTGATTATGCCTCTTTGGCTGCAAAGCTGTGCAAATCAGGTAGAGATTGAAGATCGTGACTTTGTACAAGTATTTGGTGTGGATTATAACAATGGGCAGTTTGCAGCATATTATGCGTTACCAGATTTAGCTGCTGTGTCTGAGCAGTCTTCAAGTGATTCTGAGAAATTATTACGAAATTTCCAGGGTAACAATTTATATGAAATTGAAGAACAATATAAGTTATGTTCAGAAAAAAAATTAGACTATCGGCATCTAAAAGCAATCGTGTTGGGGGAGAATCTTGTTAAAGATAAAGAGAGGTTTCAACAGTTTATTGCCTACTGTGAAAAACACTATGAAATATCTAAGAATACATTAGTATTCCTTACTAATTCTTCTTTATGGACAATAATGGATTATAATAAGAAAATACCAGATGGTATAGGTAATTACCTTATCCGTTTACATGATAATAACCTTTCCATTCGCTCAAAGGGCAAGATTACCCTTGGTACTTTAGTAAATGATCGTAATAATTCAGATATGATCATTCATGTTCCAATAGTAACCCTGCAAGTAAATGGCCTTGTAATTAATGGTGCAGGGATTGTAGATAATTCTAAGTTGGTAGCTACACTTAGTGAAGAGGATAGTAAATATGATGGTATTTTGCAAGGATATATTGGCAATTGTCGATTGTTCCTTCAGAATTCAAACAATGATGCAAATATTAACCCTCTTGTGGTTCAGATAAGTGAACTTCGCAATAACAAAAGCTTAACTCTACTAAACGGTATGCCATACCTTAAAATTAAAATAGAAGGGCAAGGTATCCTTGAACAGGGTATAGAAGAAACCTTACAATATACGACTACAGAACGAGTAAAAGCTTATCATGAACTTGAGAAGCAGATTAATATGCAGATAAAGAAACATATAGAAGAGCAGATTAGGCAGATAATAGGAGACAGAAATATAGATTATTTAAATGCATTAAGAATGAGTCGATCTCTTAATCGGAATATTTATAACTTCTATAAGACTAGACAATCCAATTTTATTGATGAATTGAAGGTTGAAGTAAGTATTGACCTAACATTAAATCAATATTCGTATTGAAATACTATTAATCAAATACGAATAAAATGGGTTTTATTTAATAGAATAAAAGGAAGATATCTTTAGGTGAAGTTTATGAATGATTTTACCAGGAAAAGAATCATAATTTTATTAACTATCATTGCTCTAGGGATGTTTGGATATTATCAATATAGTGTTATGGAACCATTTTCAGGGACAAAACAAAATATACTGATCCAAGCAAAGCAAGCCGAACAGAAGAAAAATGATGACATCCATTACTCTGGCCTTGACTCTGAGAAGTATCAAAGTCAATCTAATCAGGATCAGTTGGGTCTTAATGCTAAGGCTGCACTGTTATTAGATGCTACTAGTAACAGAATTCTTTATGAAAAGAATGGATTTAAGGAAATGCCTATGGCTAGTACAACTAAGATTATGACCTGTATTGTAGCGTTGGAAAACTGTTCCCTAGATGATGTAGTAACCTTTTCTTCCTATGCAGCTTCCATGCCAGACGTACAGTTAAAAGCAAACGCCGGTGAAAAGTTTGTAATACGTGATCTTCTTTATTCTCTTATGTTAGAATCTCATAATGATACTGCGGTAGCTATCGCTGAGTATATTGGAGGAAGCGTAGAAGGTTTTGCCACCATGATGAATGCCAAGGCGAAGGAATTAGGATTAGAACACACCCACTTTGTGACTCCAAATGGTTTAGATGCGAAGGACCATTTTACAACTGCCTATGACCTTGCTATCATCGCAAGTTATGCCATACGAAATGAAGAATTTGTCAACATTATAAATACACCTTCCCACATTTTTAAGACTGTGGATCAGAAAAAGGAATATGCTGTGACAAATAAAGATAAGTTTCTATATCTGATGGATGGAGCCTTTGGTATCAAAACTGGCTTTACTAACAATGCAGGGTACTGCTTTACAGGTGCGCTTAGAGACCATAGTAGAACATTTATAAGTGTTGTATTGGGTTCAGGTTGGCCACCTCATAAAAGTTATAAATGGAAAGACACTATTCAGTTAATGAACTATGGCATCAAATACTTTACCTATCAAAATCTTTCTGACTTCACAAAGGAGCTTCCAAAGCTTCCTGTGTTAAATGGACAAAATAGTGAGATAGAGCTCAAAATGAAACCAATTAATTTCCCTATTCTTATGAAAGCTACGGATAAGATTTATGTAGAATATAGTCTTCCCTATTATGCAAAAGCTCCTGTCATGCAGAATGAGGAGGTAGGGTATGTAAGATACTATATCAATAATGTTTTCTTTAAGGAATATCCTATATATAGCAAGAATAGTGTACAAAAAATTGATTATGGTTTTTGCTTGGATGAAATTCTATCTAGATTTTTACACTTTAGGTAGACTAATTGATGTTAAGATTTTATATATATAATATTGCAATGCTTTTATAAGCAAAAGAACTTTGTCATAATCATGACAGAGTTCTTTTACTATTGTTTTGTTTTAAAAAAAAATAATAATTCACAAATTGTAAATTAAATTATATACATAATGCTATACTTATAATGTATTACACTAGATTTCATCACACTGTATATGTAATATACTACCAAACCAGAAAGTCAAAAATATAAAATATTAATAAATATCAAGTCGATTATCAGAATTTTCGTCACGTTTCTGACAAAAAAATATTGATATACTTGTTAAGATGTTATAAAATATAATTGGCAGAAATTTGGATTTACTATAAATAAAAATTATGGAGGATAAAAAATGAGTAGTACAGTACAGGGTTCAGCAAAAGAACGAATTCTATCTTTGCTAGATCAAAACAGTTTTGTTGAAATAGGTGCTTTGGTTACCAAAAGAAGCACAGACTTCAATCTAAATGAAAAAGAAGCACCTGCTGACGGCGTAATTACTGGATATGGTTTAATTAATGAAAAACCAGTTTATGTATATAGTCAGGACGCATCTGCTCTGAATGGTACCATGGGTGAAATGCATGCCAAGAAAATTGTAAACATTTATGAATTAGCACTTAAAGTTGGTGCTCCAGTCATTGGATTAATCGATTGTGCCGGATTCAGACTTCAAGAAGCGACTGATGCTCTTGCAAGTTTCGGTTCAGTATATCTGAAACAAACATTTGCCTCTGGGGTAATCCCTCAGATCACTGCTATTTTAGGTTCCTGTGGTGGTGGAGTAGCAATCTCCTCATCCCTTTCTGATTTTACATTCATGGAAGAAACCTCAGCAAAGTTATTTGTAAATTCTCCTAATTCTATCACCAATAACTACATAGAAAAATGTAATACGAGTAGTGCTACCTACCAATCTGAACATGGTGTAGTAGACGGCATTGGTACTAGAGAAGAGATATTTAGTAAAATTAGAGACTTAGTTGCCTTATTACCCGGCAACAACGAAGAGGACTCTATTAATGAATGTCAGGATGATATAAACCGTGTATCTGAAGACCTTCAGAATGAACTTGAAGATCCAGCATTACTATTAACAGAAATTGCAGATAATCATAAATTTGTAGAACTTAAAAAAGACTATGCTAAAGATATGGTAGTTGGTTTCTTATCTTTAGATGGAGCCACAGTAGGTGCTATAGCAAACCGTAGTGCCCTATATAAAGAGGATAAAAAAGAAGAGACCTTTGAGACAGTTCTTTCTACCAATGGTTGCAAAAAAGCCGCAGACTTTATTAATTTCTGCGATGCATTCCAGATTCCTGTCGTTTCCTTTACTAATGCAACCGGTTATAAAGCTACCATGGAAGAAGAGAAGACAATTGCAAAAGCAACTGCAGGATTAACCTATGCCTTTGCCAATGCAACTGTTCCTAAGATTAATATTGTTGTCGGAAAAGCATACGGCAGCGCATATATTACAATGAACTCCAAGCATATTGGAGCTGATTTGGTATTCGCTTATCCAGACGCTAAGATTGGTATGATGGACGAGAAAAATGCAGTTCAGATTATGTATGCAGAAGAAATTAAGTCTGCCAAAGACGCAGTAAGCTTTATTAATGAAAAAGCGAATGAATATGAAGCACTTCAAAGCAGCTGTCTTTCTGCTGCTAAGCGTGGATATGTAGACAGTATCATTGATCCAAAAACAACTAGAAAACAGCTGATTTATGGCTTTGATATGTTATATACCAAAAGAGAGTACCGTCCAAGCAAAAAGCATGGCACAGTATAATGAGGTGAGACATATATGAAAAAAATATACTTAGTATTATGTTTGGTGCTGGTAATGTTAGGTGCAACTGCATGTGGAAAGGCTGATAATACAAAGCCGGTTGACTTTGATGAAGCCACCCTTAGTAGCAGTGCACAATCACTTGCTGAAAATCTTGCAGCGGAAGAAAGTCTTTCTCAAATAGCGAATGAAGATATTTATGCAGATTTTTCTTCTAAATATGGAGAGGATATTGCCAGTTCCTACAAATCTTTCTATGATACCACCAAAGATCTGAGTGGATATAAAAACACTACTGTTACCGATACTATCATTTCCGGTGACACAGCCAGTGTAGAGTTGAATTTGATATATTCCGATGAAACAGTAGTAATGAAGTGTAACTTCGACAAAAAGGGCCAACTTACAAACTTTTCATCAGAAATATATCGTACCTTAGGACAAAAGATGTTAAAAGCATTATTAAATACTGTAATGGGTATGGGAACCGTATTTATTGTACTGATTTTCATTTCCTTCATCATTGCATTGTTAAAATATGTTCCTAAGCTATTAGTTAGAGAAAAGAAAGCTGAACCTATAGCTATTACAGAGACAATAGATCTCCCAGAGGAAGACGAATTGGTTGATGATAGTGAATTAGTAGCAGTTATTACAGCGGCTATTATGGCAAGTTACAAAGATAAAGCTCCAGAGGATGGTCTGGTAGTTCGCTCAATTCGTAAAGCAAACAAAAAATGGAAGAATGCATAATTCTCAATGATTAAAGGAGGACATTTTATATGAAAAATTACACAATTACCGTAAACGGAAATGTATATAACGTAACTGTAGAAGAGGGTTCTGCAGGAGAGGTTTCCACTCCAGTAGCACCAATCACAGCTGCTCCAAAAGCTCCTGTAAAAAAAGCCGCAACAGCAGGTGCTGGCAAAGTAAAAGTAACTTCTCCAATGCCTGGTAAGATCCTTGGTGTAAAAGCAAGTGTGGGACAGGCTGTAAAGAAGGGTGAAGTAATCTTTATCTTAGAAGCAATGAAAATGGAAAATGAAGTAGTTGCGCCAGAAGATGGAACAATTGCAAGCATAAGTGTAGCAACAGGAGATTCTGTAGAAGCAGGAGATGTGTTAGCTACTTTAAACTAGTAACGCAGGGAGGATGAACTAGATGGATTACGTATTATCTACGCTAGGGAATTTAATTGAACAAACGGCATTTTTAAATCTCACATGGGGTAACCTGTTGATGATTTTTGTTGCTCTTTTCTTCATGTTCCTAGCTATCAAAAAAGAATATGAACCACTCCTTTTGGTGCCAATCTCATTTGGTATGTTATTAGTAAACATGTATCCGGATATTATGAGCGAAAATGGGTTGCTGCATTATTTCTATCTATTAGATGAATGGAGTATCCTACCATCCCTGATCTTTATGGGTGTTGGTGCCATGACAGACTTCGGTCCACTGATTGCCAATCCTAAGAGTTTCTTATTAGGTGCTGCAGCTCAGTTTGGTATCTTTGCAGCTTATCTAATTGCCATTTTATTTGGCTTCGGTGATAAAGCTGCCGCAGCCATTTCCATCATTGGTGGAGCAGATGGACCAACCTCCATCTTCCTTGCTGGTAAGCTTGGACAGACCGAATACATGGGACCTATTGCCGTGGCAGCCTATTCTTATATGTCATTAGTACCAATTATTCAGCCACCAATTATGAAGCTATTAACAACGAAGAAAGAGCGTGAAATCAAGATGGAACAATTAAGACCAGTTTCAAAGCTGGAAAGAATTCTGTTCCCAATTGTTGTTACTGTTGTAGTAGTAGCAATTCTTCCTTCCACGGCTCCATTAGTTGGTATGTTAATGCTTGGTAACCTGTTCAGAGAATCCGGCGTTGTAAAACAGTTAACAGAAACTGCAAGCAATGCTTTGATGTATATCGTTGTTATCCTACTAGGTACCTCTGTTGGTGCAACTACCAGTGCAGAAGCCTTCTTAAAGATTACAACCCTTGAGATTGTAGCCTTAGGTCTGATTGCTTTCGCATTCGGAACAGCAGCCGGAGTACTATTTGGTAAATTAATGTGTAAAATTACTCATGGTAAGGTTAACCCATTAATCGGTTCCGCCGGTGTATCCGCTGTACCTATGGCGGCCCGTGTATCCCAGAAGGTCGGTTCAGAGGCAGATCCAACCAACTTCCTTCTGATGCATGCCATGGGACCAAACGTTGCCGGTGTAATCGGTACAGCCGTAGCTGCCGGTGTATTCATGGCTATCTTTGGGGTATAGAACTTATTTGGAAAGATGATATAACATAGATTTTGTTTAAAACGTAGAATTCTACATAGGTAGAATATTAAAATATTGATTTACAGGAGGTTAAGTAATGGCAGAGCTAGAAAAAAAACCTGTTAAAATAACAGAGACTATATTACGTGATGCTCATCAGTCTTTAATTGCAACCCGTATGACCACTGATCAGATGCTCCCTATTATCGACAAGATGGATAAAGTAGGCTATCATTCTGTAGAGTGTTGGGGTGGAGCAACTTTTGATTCATGTCTTCGTTTCTTAAAGGAGGATCCTTGGGAAAGACTGAGAAAATTAAGAGCTGGGTTTAAAAACACTAAATTACAGATGTTGTTCCGTGGACAGAATATCTTAGGCTATAATCACTATGCAGATGATGTAGTAGAATATTTTGTTCAGAAATCCATTGCAAATGGTATTGATATCATTCGTATCTTTGACTGTTTAAATGATGTTCGTAACCTTCAGACAGCTGTAAAGGCTGCCAACAAGGAAAATGGTCATGCACAGATCGCACTAAGCTATACTCTTGGGGATGCTTATACCCTAGACTACTGGAAAAACATTGCGAAAGAAATCGAAGAGATGGGTGCAAAATCCTTATGTATTAAGGATATGGCAGGCTTACTTACTCCATATAAGGCAACAGAGCTTGTAACAGCCTTAAAAGAATCCGTAAGCATTCCAATTGACCTTCATACTCATTATACTTCCGGTGTTGCTTCCATGACCTACTTAAAGGCTGTAGAAGCAGGCTGTGATATTATTGATACTGCTATGAGTCCATTTGCGCTTGGTACCAGCCAACCAGCCACTGAGGTTATGGTGGAGACTTTCAGAGGAACTCCATATGATACCGGTTACGATCAAAATCTCTTAGCTGAAATTGCAGAACACTTCCGTCCATTAAGAGAAGAAGCTCTTTCTAGTGGACTAATGAATACAAAGGTTCTTGGGGTTAATATTAAGACTTTAATGTATCAGGTTCCAGGTGGTATGCTTTCCAACCTGGTATCCCAGTTAAAGGATATGAAGCAGGAAGACAAATTCCAAGAAGTTCTTGAGGAAGTTCCAAGAGTTCGTAAGGACTTTGGCGAACCACCTCTAGTTACTCCATCTTCCCAGATTGTTGGTACACAGGCTGTGCTGAATGTAGTAAGTGGAGAAAGATATAAAATGGTGACCAAGGAATCCAAGAAATTATTATCCGGTGAATTTGGCCAAACTGTAAAACCATTTAATCCTGAAGTACAAAAAAAATGTATCGGTGATGCTACGCCAATTACCTGCCGCCCGGCAGATTTAATTGAGCCACAGTTGGCAAAACTGGAAGCGGAAATGAAGCAGTGGAAACAGCAGGATGAAGATGTACTTTCTTATGCTCTGTTCCCACAGGTTGCAACTGATTTCTTCAAATACAGACAAGCACAACAGACTAAGATAGATCAGTCTGTTGCCGATACTGAGAATAAGGCATATCCAGTGTAAGAGGGTAGAAGTATAATAAAAAACAGAAGTGTTGTTGGAATCCATAGCAACACTTCTGTTTTGCTTTATATTGAAAATATTACTTATTGTTAATTTCAGATTTTATACTAACTGTAATCACGTAAATGATTTCAATTACTATGAATACTCCTATTATATAGTCTATCCATAACCAAGAAGATATGGTCCGAATGGTAAATAATAAACATACAATTCCTAAGAGGCCAAATACTACTGTAACTTCATGGTAAGCAGCCGACTTATTACAAGGTCTACTAGCTCCAAAACAATCCCTCCTAGTAGTTAGTATTTAATCTAAATTTCATTGACTTAATATGTAATATTATTAATTGCAATTACCTTAACATACGTTCTATAAATCCCCATATAATGGTTAACCAAAAAATAATATGTATAGGAATAGTGATATCTCCTTTTTTCAATTTAAGTAATGTAAGTGATTGTCCTATTATTACAAAAACATATGATATGGATATAATTATGTTGCTAAAAGAGGCATCAAAAGGATCATCTGTAATCAAAACTATGAATATTGGAATCAAGATAATTATCAAAGCAAGTTGATAAAATTTTCTATTTAAATTTCCCGTTTTTATATATAGTTTAATATCCTGCTTATTGATTGTCATTTTACCTCACTCCATTTTATAGATAAACTCAACTCTATTATACCATGTATTACCATTATGTATAGAATATTTTCCTTTCTATGTAATTTAGTTACTCAGTTATTTCTTCATTGATAGAGATATAGCTAAATGGTTAGTTTCTACGCCTTTTCATACATGTTCTTATGTATAGTCCTTCGTATATTGCATGCCAGCTTTAGATGTATTCTTTAACAAAATTTTTCAAACAAATCAAACAATTTTTTATTGACATTCCTATTAACCTATACTATACTATGTCCTGTAAAGAAAAAACCTTTACAGGTGGTGAATCTTATGACAAAGACATATGCGATTGATAATTCCAAGGATGAATCCGGGAAAGCAACCAAGCTAGACCAGCTTTATGAATTATCTTTATTATATGATTTTTATGGTGCCTTATTAAAGGATCACCAAAGGGAGATATTTGAGGATTATGTTCTCAATGATTTATCTCTCAGTGAGATAGCATCACAAAAGGACATTAGCAGACAGGGCGTTTATGATATTATTAAACGATGTAGCAAACAACTCAGCGAATATGAGAGTAAACTTTGTCTTATCAAGAAGTTTAATAATACTAAGGAACGCGTTAATGATATTAATAGAATTGCAAAAGATATTATTAATCATGGAGATCTCGCTCAGATTCATGAGATTGAGACGTTATCATACCAGATATTAGATGAATTTTAAACGGGAGGTATGTTAATTTGGCATTTGATAGCTTAACCGATAAACTACAGAATGTATTTAAGAATTTACGCGGTAAAGGTAAATTGTCAGAAGC
Organism: Bacillota bacterium; assembly: GCA_023411225.1. Classification (GTDB taxonomy): domain Bacteria; phylum Bacillota; class Clostridia; order Lachnospirales; family Lachnospiraceae; genus KM106-2. Next base: position 19,878 of record JAEYPA010000096.1, on the reverse strand, counting down.
AGACGTAAAGGCAGCCTTAAAAGAAGTTAAGATGGCTTTATTAGAAGCAGATGTTAATTTTAAAGTCGTTAAGAACTTCATAAAAGCAGTTCAAGAACGTGCCATTGGACAGGAAGTAATGACAAGTCTTACTCCAGGTCAGATGGTAGTTAAAATTGTAAATGAGGAAATGGTTAAGCTTATGGGCTCTGAGACAACAGAGATTGCCCTAAAGCCTACTCAGGAGATTACCGTAATATTGATGTGTGGTCTTCAAGGTGCCGGTAAGACAACCACTACCGCTAAGATAGCAGGAAAACTGAAGCAGAAAGGTAGAAAACCTCTTTTAGTTGCCTGTGACATCTATCGTCCGGCTGCTATTGACCAGTTACAGATTAACGGGGAGAAGCAGGGTGTTCCAGTCTTTTCAATGGGAACCAATCACAAGCCTGTTAATATTGCAAAAGCTGCTCTTGAGCATGCTCATAAGAATGGCAACAATGTGGTGATTTTAGATACCGCAGGACGTCTTCATATAGATGAAGACATGATGAATGAGTTAATTGAAATCAAAGAAAATATAGAGGTTAACCAGTCTTTACTGGTTGTTGATGCCATGACTGGACAGGATGCTGTTAATGTAGCTGAAACTTTCAATGAGAAAATCGGCATTGATGGTGTAATCCTTACCAAGTTAGATGGTGATACCAGAGGTGGTGCAGCACTTTCCATCAAAGCTGTAACAGGCAAACCAATTCTCTATGTTGGTATGGGTGAAAAGCTTTCTGACCTAGAACAGTTTTACCCAGACCGTATGGCTTCTAGAATCCTTGGTATGGGTGATATCTTAACTTTAATAGACAAAGCTCAGGCTGAGATAGATGAAGACAAAGCTAAAGAAATGGAGAAAAAGCTTCGCAAGGCAGAGTTTGATTTCAATGACTATCTGGAGCAGATGCAACAGATTAAGAATATGGGTGGTATCAATGATATTCTCAGTATGTTACCTGGAATGGGAAGTCAGATGAAGAATGTAGAGATTGATGAGAATGCTTTTTCCGGTGTAGAAGCTATGATACATTCCATGACTAAGGAGGAGAGAGCCAATCCTGCAATAATCAATCCATCTAGAAAGAAACGAATTGCTAAAGGTGCTGGAGTGGACATCAGTGATGTGAATAAACTGATGAAACAATTCGAACAGGGCAAGAAGATGATGAAGCAGATGTCTGGAATGATGTCTGGCAAAGCCGCTAAACGTGGACGCTTTAAGCTTCCATTTGGCTTATAATACTGTTTGTAATTTGTTTTCAAAACAAATTCATATATATTTATTACATTAAGTTGTAATATCACAAACGACCTAAGGAGGTGAAATCATGGCAGTTAAAATTAGATTAAAAAGAATGGGACAAAAGAAAGCTCCTTTCTATAGAATTATCGTAGCTGACTCCAGATCCCCAAGAGATGGTAAATTCATTGATCAGCTTGGAACTTATGATCCAACTGTTGAGCCAAGTGCTTTTAATATTAATGAAGAAGCAGCTAAGAAATGGTTAGCAAATGGTGCACAACCAACTGATACAGTAAACAAATTATTTAAAAATGCTGGTATCCTTTAATTTGGAACATGTAACTAGTTTCGATTTTATTGCAGTTTCAATTTTGTTTACTCCCTATCGTTGCTTATATCATATAAGTCGAGGTGAGAGGTAATGAAAGAATTAGTTGAAGTAATTGCTATGTCACTAGTTGATCATCCTGAAGAAGTTGTAGTTACTGAAAACGAAACTGATAATTCAATCACAATTGAATTAAAAGTATCTTCAGACGATATGGGTAAAGTAATCGGCAAACAAGGCCGTATTGCAAAAGCCATTCGTACAGTTGTTAAAGCAGCTGCTGCTAAAGATGATAAGAAAGTTATTGTTGAGATTCAACAATAAAAATGAGGGCTGTAGTGCTTTTTGTACTGCAGTCCTTTTACAAAGTTAAGGAGAGAATATGGAACCATTACTACGTGTAGGTATTATTGCCAATACCCATGGAATCCATGGTGAAGTGAAAGTATATCCAACAACTGACGATATCAGTCGCTTTAAGAACTTAAAACAAATTATCCTAGATACTGGAAAAGAAAAAAAAGACCTTAACATTGCCAGTGTAAAGTTCTTTAAGCAAATGGTTATCCTAAAGTTTAAGGAATTTAATAATATAAATGATATGGAACGTTATAAGGGCTGTGATCTATTGGTTACCCGTGAAAATGCAGTTTCACTAGACGAAAATGAGTTTTTTATCGCTGATTTAATCGGTTGCAAGGTAATTACCGATGAAGATGAGGAATTAGGATTACTGTCCGATGTTATCTCCACAGGTGCCAATGATGTCTTTGTTGTAGAAACAAAGGAAGAAGAGGAAATTCTACTTCCTTATATTGAGGACTGCATAAAATCTGTGGATATTGAAAATAAAACTATAATAGCACACATTCTTCCCGGGCTATTGGATTAGTATTAAGAGGAGTTAATATGAATTATTATGTGCTTACCCTGTTTCCGGAAATGATTGAACAGGGCTTTAATACTAGCATTACAAAAAGAGCTTTAGAGAGAGAACTTCTCACTCTGACCACTATTAATATCCGTGATTTTTCTGAAAATAAGCATATGAAGGTGGACGATTATCCTTATGGTGGAGGTGCTGGCATGGTTATGCAGCCAGGTCCGGTATATAGTTCCTATGAAGCAGCTAAAAATCTGATTCTAAAAGATAATAAGGAACAAGTAAATCCTAGAGTTATTTATCTGACCCCACAGGGAAAGCTCTTTAACCAAGCCACGGCAGAAGAGCTTGCCAAAGAAGACAATCTGATTTTTTTATGTGGTCATTATGAAGGTATTGATGAACGTGTGCTGGAAGAAATCGTAACAGATGAAATCTCAATTGGAGACTATGTGCTTACCGGTGGTGAATTACCTTCTCTGGTAATTATGGATGCTATCTCCAGACTAGTACCAGGTGTATTAAATAATGATGTTTCCGCCGAAACAGAAACATTTTCTGATAACCTTTTAGAGTATCCTCAATATACCAGACCGGATGAATTCCATGGAAAGAAGGTTCCGGAGGTCCTTTTGTCTGGCCATCACAGTAATATTGAGAAATGGAGAAGAACTCAATCCATAGACCGTACCATAAATAAACGGCCGGATTTGTTAGAAAAGGCTAATTTAACGGACAAAGAAAAAAGTTATTGCAAAAGTAGACAATCTATGCTAAAGTAAGAATGTTGTGAGAGTAAAAGGTGTTCCTCTGTTACTTATAGCGTATTAAGAACATCCAAATTTGAAGGAGGTCACACAAATGAACGAAATTATTAAGAATATTGAAGCTGCTCAGTTAAAGAATGAAGTAGCAAGCTTTCATGTAGGCGATACTGTTAAAGTATATGCAAAAGTAAAAGAAGGAAATCGTGAAAGAACTCAGATTTTTGAAGGCGTTGTTTTAAAGAGACAAAACGGTGGCGCTAGAGAAACTTTTACTGTAAGAAAGAATTCTAACGGAATTGGCGTTGAAAAGACTTGGCCATTACATTCTCCAATCGTAGAAAAGATTGAAGTTGTTAGATATGGTAAAGTAAGAAGAGCAAAACTTAACTACTTACGTCAAAGATCTGGTAAAGCAGCTAAGGTAAAAGAATTAGTTAAATAATTCTGAGTTAGAAGTCTTATTTGTTATATAAGAATTCTCAAGGGACAAATTCTCATTTGTCCCTTTTTTTAAATGTTTCTCTTAGCAAACGAGTTACTCTATGTTATAATTAAAAAAACAAGATTAGTGAAGGAGTTTGTTTATGGACTTCGATTTTGATAGAGAGAGCCGATGGCCTGGAATTAAAAAGATATTACTAAAAATATTAATATGGGCTGGGGAAATAGCAGCCACAATACTACTTGCTTATCTCTTTGTTCATTTTTGTATTCAGCGAGTTGGTATTGTAGGAGATTCTATGAATCCTACCTTAAAAGCTGGGGATTCTATAATTGTAAATAAGCTAATTTATAGAGTAACGTCTCCAAAAAGAAATGATGTAATTGTATTTAAGCAGAAAGGGCAAGAGCATAACTATTATAACGTCAGACGTATTGTAGGTTTGCCCGGAGAAACCATTCAAATCAAAGATGGTCATATCTATATTGAGGATAAGGAGCTAGAAGAGTCCATCAATGTTGAGGATATTGTAAATCCTGGCCTGGCTAAGAATCCTTATAAATTGGAGGATAATGAATATTTTGTTCTTGGAGATAATAGAAACGACAGTGTAGACAGCCGTTTTGCTAGTATCGGTACCATAGTAAAAAATGAGATTATTGGTAAGGCCTTTTTAAGAATAAATTCTTTTAGCTTTATTAGCTCTCTAAATCAGGTTTCAGATGTCACAGCATCACCAGAAGCTTCAAAAGAACCAAATAATAAATAGATAATAGTGAGGTAATAATATGCATTTTCAATGGTATCCTGGCCATATGACCAAAGCCAAACGTCAGATGCAGGAAGATATCAAGCTTATAGATGTTGTAATTGAACTTGTGGATGCAAGAATTCCACTTAGTAGTAAGAATCCGGACATTGACCAGTTAGCACAGAATAAATCTAGAGTAGTCCTACTGAACAAATCTGATTTAGCAGATGAAACTCAGACAAAAGCATGGCAGCAATGGTTTGAAGCGAAAGGTTTTTTTGTTGTTAAGGTTAATTCCAGAAACGGAAATGGTGTAAAATCTGTACAGGATACTGTTATGCAGGCCTGTAAGGAGAAGATAGAACGCGATCGTAGAAAAGGGATCCTAAACCGTCCGGTAAGAGCAATGATTGTGGGTATTCCTAATGTCGGAAAATCCACTTTTATCAATAGTTTTGCTGGAAAAGCTTGTACCAAAACTGGAAATAAGCCGGGTGTCACCAAAGGCAAGCAATGGATTCGTTTAAATAAAAATGTGGAACTACTGGATACCCCGGGTATTCTATGGCCTAAATTTGAAGATCAGAAGGTTGGCCTAAGATTAGCTTTTATCGGTTCCATTAAGGATGATTTGATTCCATCCACTGACCTGGCATATGAATTCATTAAGTTTATTAACATTACCTATCCGGGATTATTAGAAACTCGATATGGAATTGAAACTTCTTCTGATACTCTTTCCACACTTCAGGCAATTGCTGAGAAACGTGGTTGTCGTTTAAAGGGTAACGAATTAGATTTAGATAAAGCTTCTAATATTTTAATTGATGAATTTAGAAGTGGCAAGTTAGGAAGAATCACATTGGAAACTCCTCCAATGGAGACCCTTTAAGTCCATGAGTAAATAACCAGTGCTGAATAAAGAAATGTTTGAATCTATGAGGTGTTAATATGAAGAACAGAGAAGTAGTAGAAGACAGCTTAAACTTTTGTAAAGAAATCAAATATTATGAATCAGATAATAATCATTTTCTGTTCGATTCTAATAATTATCCAAATTTAAAAGAGTATATCAAATGGGTGGGTAATACTGATAAATCTATTGCCAAAGACTATGAAACCTTTGAGAATATATTGGACACTAAAGCTCTTACCCTTGAACGTACTCCAGCTATAACAATAGAAAACCCGGTTTCCATCACCAAATATCCCCAATCCACAACAAAGTCTATTTTTTCTTTTCTAATGGAATTACTTATATGTGTGGTTATATCTGTTGGTATAGTCTTTTTAATGTCTACTTTTGTTATTACTCACACAAAGGTGATTGGTCATTCCATGGAAACGACGCTTCATGATGGAGAATATCTTTTTATAAATCGAATAACCTACCAATTTTCTGACCCAAAGCAGTTCGATATTATTGTATTTCAGCACACAGATGCCGAAAAATACATAAAGAGAGTAATTGCTTGTCCAAATCAAACTGTTCAGATTGTAGATGGGGCCATTTTGGTCGATGGCAATGTGGTAAATGAAAATTACGGTAATGCTACCATAAATGATCCTGGATTAGCTAAGGATCCAATTACCTTAGGAGACGATGAGTACTTTGTATTAGGGGATAACAGAAATAACAGCTCAGATAGCCGCTTAAGCAGCGTTGGTCTAATTAAACGAGATAAAATACTAGGAAAGGTTCTGCTTAGATTCTATCCATTTAGCAAATTTGGAACTGTAGAATAAAGGATGTTATCATGAAAAGTTTATCGACAATAAAGCTTAAGTTAATGGAAGCTTCCAAAGAGGAGCAAAAGGTCTTACTGGCTGATTTAAAAAATGACTCTAGAACTGGAGTCAAAAAACTTGTTGAAAAATACGAGAAGGAAGAACAAAAACTTCTTAAAGAACTGCAACGTATTGAAGAAATGAAGTACTATGAAAAGCAGTATTCAAATGCTAACTATATCTGTGGTATTGATGAAGTTGGAAGAGGACCTTTAGCAGGCCCTGTAGTGGCTGGAGCCGTCATTTTAGATAAAAACAAAGACATTTTATACCTTAATGATTCTAAAAAGCTATCCGAGACTAAACGTGAAGAGTTAGCAGTGATTATTAAAGAACAGGCTATTGATTATCAGATTGGGATAATTCCACCTTCTGTCATTGATGAGATAAACATTCTACAGGCTACTTACAAAGCTATGCAAGCTGCTGTAAGGGGACTAAAGTATACTCCAGATGTTCTGTTAAATGATGCAGTAGTTATCCCTGAGCTGACTATGCAACAGGTAAAGATTATTAAAGGGGATGCAAAAAGTATCAGCATTGCTGCTGCAAGCATTGTGGCAAAAGTAGAACGAGACCATATGATGATGGAATATGACAAGTTATATCCAGAGTATGGTTTTGCTAAAAACAAGGGCTATGGCAGTGCAGAACATATTGCAGCCCTTAAGAAATATGGTCCTTGCCCTATCCACCGAACTACATTTATAAAGAACTTTTTGTAAGCACTTTAAAGTAAAGGGGGATTACAATGAACCTTAAACAAAATCTAAGTAAAAAATTTAAACAGAAGACTGCGGTTGCCCTTCAATATGATGTAGGGGATGAAGCTCCAAAGATTATAGCCTCAGGAAAAGGACATGTAGCAGAACGAATCCTAGAGGTTGCTAAAGAAGAAGAGATTCCAATCCATAAGGATGCCCCTTTAACAGCCACCTTAAGTAAATTGGAGATCGGAGACTATATTCCAAAAGAACTTTATGAGGTAGTAGCTGAGATTTTAGTTTATGTTGATAATATGGATCAATTAAAGCATAAAATTGCTTCCAACAAGAAACTAACTTAACGTATTGGATGAATCCTTATGGTAAAACACCCTTAGAAACTATAACATAGTGAGAACAAGGAGAAGTTATGTATAATAAGCGAGTCATAGGATCAGACAAAGAAACCCATGCGATAAACTATCTAATTGAGCACAAGTATATCATCTTAGAACGTAATTACTTTACCCGTCGTGGGGAGATTGATATCATAGCTTTGGATCAAAACTATCTAGTCTTTATTGAGGTTAAATTTAGAACCTCTACAAAGAAAGGACTTCCTGAAGAAGCTGTCACTCTCAGAAAACAACACTCTATTATTAATGCTGCAAAATACTACTTGTATAGACATGGAATATCATTTGATACTCCATGTCGTTTTGATGTTATTGTTATCCTGGACGAAACCATTACTCTGTATAAAAATGCCTTTGACATATCAGGGAACTATTGATACAACTATAGTACAGAATATTGACATAATCAGGAGGAGTTCATATATGACCGAATATAACCCAAAAGAATTATTCGACTTAAGTAAGGACCAACTTACTTATAAGTACCATAATTCTGTTCATAATATATCGTATAATAATGACAACCAAGGGATTCAACTTAACATTGAGTCTTCAACCCCTTATTTATATTTTCCCGAATTAAAACGTTTTTCATTTATTAAACATGGTTTTTCCACACGCCTAGGAGGTGTAAGTAAAGGTGATTTTACCTCTTTAAACTTAAGTTTTTCCAGAGGTGATGAGGTTGAAAACGTTAAGACTAATTATGTGCGTCTTGTAAGTGCTATGGATTTGGGCGATACCTCTCTTGTTTTTTCAGATCAGGTTCATGATACCAGAATTCATCTAGTTACCCAAGGAGATCCCTCAATTACGGACTGTTATGAAAAGTATCTAACTGGAATTGATGGCTTGATTACCAATGTAGTAGGAGTAACTTTAGTTACCTCATATGCTGACTGTGTTCCTCTCTACTTTGTGGACCCTGTCCATAAGGCGATTGGACTTAGCCATTCCGGTTGGAAAGGTACTGTGAATAAAATCGGCAAAAAAACCGTGGAAGGCATGCAAACGGCCTTCGGAACAAATCCAGAGGATTTAGTCTGTGCTATCGGCCCCTCTATCTGTTTTGACTGCTACGAAATCAGTGAAGATGTAGCAAATGAATTTAAGAAAGTCTTTTCTAACAAAATAATAGAAAAAATCTTATATAAAAAGAGCAATCAAAAATACCAGCTGGACTTATGGATGACTAATAAGGAGATTCTATTAGAGGCTGGTGTAAAAGCGGAACATATCGTGAATAGTAACCTTTGCACCTGTTGTAACCCAAAACTGTTATTTTCACATAGGGCAAGCGGTGGTAAAAGAGGAAACTTGGCTGCATTTCTCTCTCTATCTGACAAGTTAGAAGAGTAACCTGGAGGTACAAATATGGAAGGACAAAGAAAGCCGTTAATTGGCCATATTATAGATAAAGTGGAACCCGGTAGTATTGCAGAAGAATTGGAGATTGAACCGGGAGACTTACTACTTAAGATAAACAATCAGGTCATTAAGGATGTATTCGACTATCATTATCTTATAAATGATGACTATCTAACAGTGTTAATCCAAAAACCAAATAATGAGGAATGGGAACTAGAGATTGAGAAAGATTATGAACAGGACCTAGGCATTGTGTTTAACGAGAGTCTCATGGATAACTATCGCTCCTGTAAAAATAAATGTATCTTTTGCTTTATTGATCAGAACCCAAAAGGAATGAGGGAAACCATTTATTTTAAGGATGATGATGCAAGACTTTCCTTTCTTCAAGGTAATTACATCACCTTAACAAACATGAAGACAGAGGACATCCAGCGGATTATTCGGTATAAACTTGAACCGGTGAATATTTCTGTGCATACTACAAACCCTGAACTTCGTAAAAAGATGTTAAATAATCGTTTTGCTGGGGATGCTCTTGAGAAAATCAAGATGCTTTATGACAACAAAATCACCATGAACAGTCAAATTGTACTATGCAAGAACTGGAATGATAAAGAAGAACTAGATCGTTCTATAAGGGAGCTTTCTGAGATGCTTCCTTTTATGCAGAGCCTTTCCGTTGTTCCTCTTGGTAAGACCAAGTACCGAGAAGGCTTAACAGAACTGGAGTCCTTTACAAAGAAGGATGCAGCTGAGGTTTTAGATCAAATTCATGGCTGGCAGAATAAATTTTTAAAAAAATATGGTACCAGATTTGTGTTTGCCTCTGATGAATGGTATATTAGAGCTGGGTATGCCATACCAACTGCCGATTATTATGAAGGCTATGGACAGATAGAAAATGGTGTTGGTATCATGCGTTCCTTTAGGGATGAGGTAGAAGAATATCTAGAAACTCTTAATAATAAACCTGAACCTCATAAAGTATCACTTATCACTGGTGTATTAGCATACAGCCTGATGAAAGAATTAATTGGTGAGATCAATCAACGTTTCCCACAGGTTGAAACAAACCTATACTGCATTGAGAATCATTTCTATGGTCCTGAGATTACTGTTACTGGATTATTAACTGGACAAGATATCATTGACCAGTTAAAAGGAAAGCCCTTAGGAGATTATCTCATGCTCCCTAATGTATTACTACGTAGTGGAGAAGAAGTTTTGTTAGATGATATTACGGTAAATGATATCCAAAACGCTTTACAAACACCAATTCGTATTGTACAATCAGACGGAAAGTCTTTTGTTGATACCATAATAAGCAACAAATAAGGAGAAAAAAATGAGTAGACCCATAGTAGCTATCGTTGGACGACCCAATGTAGGAAAGTCCACGTTATTTAATACGTTAGCCGGTGATAAGATTTCCATCGTGAAAGACACTCCCGGTGTTACAAGAGATCGTATTTACGCCGATGTAAGCTGGCTTAACCATCAGTTTACAATGATCGATACCGGTGGTATCGAACCGGAAAGTACAGATCTGATCCTATCCCATATGAGACGCCAGGCAGAAATTGCTATAGAGACTGCAGATGTTATTATTTTTGTAGTGGATGTAAGACAAGGTTTAGTAGATGCTGACTTTAGAGTAGCGGATATGCTTCGCAAATCTCACAAACCGGTTGTACTTGTAGTGAACAAGGTCGATAATTTCGACAAATTCATGCCAGATGTATATGAATTTTACAATCTAGGTATTGGAGATCCTCAGCCCGTCAGTGCTTCCTCTAAGTTAGGACTTGGAGATATGCTTGATGAAGTAGTCAATCATTTTAATGAACATGATACTAGCGAGGAAGAAGACGAGAGACCTAGAGTAGCAATCGTTGGCAAGCCTAATGTAGGTAAATCCTCTATTATTAACAAACTGTTAGGAGAAGACCGTGTTATTGTATCTGATATTGCAGGAACTACACGAGACGCCATTGATACTTCCATTATGTGGAATGACAAAGAATACGTCTTTATTGATACAGCTGGTCTTCGCAGAAAGAGCAAAATCAAAGAGGATATTGAACGATTCAGTATTATCCGAACTGTTACCGCTGTCGAACGTGCCGACGTAGTTATGGTGGTGATTGATGCAGAGGAAGGTGTTACCGAACAAGATGCCAAGATTGCGGGAATAGCCCATGAACGTGGTAAAGGAATTATTATTGTAGTAAACAAATGGGATGCTATTGAGAAAAATGATAAAACCATATATAAATATACTGAGGATATAAGAGATGTCTTATCATTTTGTCCATACGCTGAGATTTTATTTATCTCTGCTAAAACTGGACAGCGAATGGTGAAGATGTTTGATAGCATTGAAATGGTGATTCAAAATCAGAATCTACGCGTAGCAACAGGTGTGTTAAATGAGATTCTTATGGAAGCAACCTCTATGCAGCAACCACCTTCAGACAAAGGCAGAAGATTAAAGCTTTATTATATTACTCAGGTTGCTGTTAAACCACCAACCTTTGTTATTTTTGTAAATGACAAAAAACTGATGCATTATTCTTATACCAGGTATATTGAAAATAAAATACGTGAGGCCTTCGGATTTTCTGGAACCTCTCTTAAATTCATTATAAGAGAAAGAAAGGATAATGAGTAATGATTGGTAATATCGTTTTGTGTCTAATTCTGGGCTATGCCTTCGGATGTTTTTCTACCGGTTATGTATGTGGTAAAAAACAGCAAGTAGACGTTAGGAAACATGGAAGTGGCAATATTGGAACAACCAATACACTTCGTACATTAGGCTTTAAAGCCGGAGTAGTAACGCTAATAGGAGATATTCTAAAAGCAATTATTCCTATTTGCCTCCTATGTATACTGTATAAGAAAACGAACCAACCCTTATCTAGAGATTTAGTTGTTCTTTACACCGGTTTAGGCGTCGTGTGTGGACATAACTTCCCATTTTGGCTTAAATTCAAAGGGGGAAAAGGGATTGCTGCCATGGCAGGTGTTATTATTGCCTTTAACCCATGGCTTACCATCATAGAAATGATTCTATTTCTCGGCATTGTTGCAATCACTAGATATGTATCATTAGGATCCCTTGTCGTTGCAACAGTACTACCTCTAAGTGTCCTTATTGGATACAAAAATGACCCCAATTACCTACATATGGTAATTGTATGTTTTATCTTTATGTTATTAGCCTTTTACAAACATCGCGAAAACATTAAGCGCTTATTAACTGGCACCGAAAATAAGTTTGGTAAAAAAGCTGCTTAAGGAAAAGGAGTAGATATGAAACAAGTTGGAATAATTGGAGCCGGCAGTTGGGGAACTGCATTGGCAATACTTTTAGGTAATAAGGGAATCAATGTAGTACTATGGTCGAAAATTGAAGAAGAAATCGAACTTCTTAAGACACACAGAGAACATGTTGATCGTCTACCAGGGGTTAAGTTACCTGACAATATTGAGCTTACTTGCGATTTGGAGTATGCTTGCGCCAATAAGCCACTCCTCGTAATGGCAGTTGCGTCTCCATATGTTCGCTCTACAGCTCACGAGATGAAGCCTTTTATCAAAGAGGGGCAGATTATTGTAGATGTGGCAAAGGGAATTGAAGAGAGCACACTTATGACACTTTCCCATGTGATAGAAGATGAACTTCCAATGGCAGATGTTGCTGTACTAAGTGGACCAAGCCATGCTGAGGAAGTGTGCAAAGGTATTCCATCCTCCTGTGTAGCCGGTGCTAAGACAAGAAAAACTGCAGAATTCATTCAGGATACTTTTATGACCGATACCTTCCGTGTATATACTAGCCCAGATGTAATCAGCATAGAATTAGGTGGTTCCTTAAAAAATGTAATCGCCTTAGCTGCCGGGATTACAGATGGTCTTGGTTTTGGAGACAATACCAAAGCTGCTCTTATGACAAGAGGAATTGCAGAAATCAGTCGATTAGGCATGAAAATGGGTGGTTCTTTGGAAACATTTTCAGGATTATCCGGTATTGGTGACTTAATTGTTACCTGCACCTCTGTTCACAGCCGTAATCGTAACGCTGGCTATCTCATTGGGAAAGGTTATACTATGAAGGAAGCCATGGCTGAAGTAAAACAAGTGGTTGAAGGTGTTTACTCCGCTAAGGCTGCTTTGGCTCTATCCAAAAAGTATCAAGTAGCGATGCCAATTGTAGAACAGATTAATGAGATTCTATTTAATAATAAATCACCAATGGAAGCTGTTAGCTCTTTGTTATTACGTGATAAAGTAAGTGAATACCAAACACTTACTTGGAATGATTAAATAAATATTAAGATTTGCGGCTTTCCTAGAGAATGGGAAAGCCGTTTTTTTAAGGAAGCCTAATCTATATCAAACATATTCCTTTCTACTGATGCATAAACTTTACTAGTGAATATAGAAAGGGGTACTCTTATGGATGCGTTTGATGTATATAAAGATATACAAGCTCGTACCAATGGTGAGATATACATTGGGGTTGTGGGTCCGGTTCGTACAGGTAAATCCACCTTTATTAAGCGATTTATGGACTTATTAGTCATTCCTAATATAGAAGATGTCCATAGTAAAGAAAGGGCTATTGACGAGTTACCACAAAGTGCTGCTGGCAAGACAATTATGACAACAGAGCCGAAGTTTATTCCAAAGGAAGCCGCTGAGATAAAGATTTCAGATGACACAGTTGTGAATATCCGGCTTATTGATTGTGTTGGTTACATGGTAGAAGGTGCCAGTGGCCATATTGAAAATGAGCAGGAGAGACTTGTGAAAACACCTTGGTTTGACCATGACATTCCATTTACCCAGGCAGCTGAACTTGGCACAAAAAAAGTAATTAATGATCATTCTACCATTGGTATCGTGGTTACTACAGACGGAAGCTTTGGTGATATTGACAGAGCTAATTATGTGATACCAGAAGAAAGGACAATTGCAGAGTTAAAACGGTTAGGGAAACCTTTTATTGTATTATTGAACTCCAATCGACCATATTCTGATGAAACTGTAGCACTTGCTGATGAAATTGCAACTAATAACAAGGTTTCAGTGATCCCAATTAACTGTGCACAATTGAAAAAAGAAGACATTACTCGCATTATGGAGTCTATACTGGAAGAATTCCCTATTGCTCAACTTAATTTCTATACCCCAAAATGGGTTGAAATGCTTCCTTCCGATCATTGGTTAAAAGAGGATCTCATAAATGCTGTGAAAGGTATTCTAAAGCGTATGCATCTAATCAGAGATGTCAATCCTAGCAACCTTCTCACTGATAGCAAGTTTGTAAAGGGCTTTAAGATTGACACCATTCAGATGAAAGATGGCTCCGTAAGACTTCAAGTTAATTTTGATGATAAGTATTATTATGAGATTCTAAGTGATTTAATCGGAGTAGATATTAACGATGAATATCAGCTAATTGGCACTTTAAAACGCCTAGCTAATATGAAAAATCAATATGAAAAGATTGAGAATGCGTATGAAGAAGTTCAATGTAAGGGGTATGGTGTAGTAACTCCTGCCTTCGAAGAAATCTCAGTGGATGAACCAGAAATTATTCGCCATAGTGGAAAATATGGTGTCAAGATTAGAGCACAGGCCCCATCCATTCACATGATAAAGGCTAGTATTGAGACTGAGATAACTCCTATTGTTGGAAATGAGGATCAAGCAAAAGATCTAATCACTTACATTGCAAACAATACTAAGGGAAATCCAAATGGAATCTGGGAAACTAATATCTTCGGCAAAAGTATAAAACAATTAGTGGAAGATGGTATAAACTCTAAGGTAAATAAGCTAACAGATGAGTCGCAGCAGAAGCTTCAAGACACCATGCAAAAGATTGTAAATGACAGCAACGGAGGTCTTATCTGTATCATTATCTAAGTTTCCACAGATTACATAATACGGTTGACTCTGTATAATTAGGCAGTTTTTGGGTAGACTATACCTGGATACTGCCTTATTTTATTGGAATATTACTGTTAAATTTTCACAAAAATGTTATGTATAAAAGAGCAATTTTCACATTATTGACAATTTTTCAAAGTGTTGTTATAATTTCTCTGTAATATTGTTAATAATTATGTAATAAGTATATAATCTATCATACTTATGTTTTAAATAATTTATATGGTTAGGAGGCCATTTCGTGAGAAAACAATTAATATGCTATGGAGTCGTTGGTTTTGCCTTCCTTTTAATAGCATTCGGCCAAAACAATAAATGTAAAGCAGCAAATAGAAGCATTTTATGCCAACAAGCTGTTGCTGGTTTACCACTTTCTTTAAACACCTACTATGAGAACACGAAAGAAGATAATGATGAAACCAATCATACAGCAATGGACACATTTATGACGAAAGAGGAAAAAGCGGCTAAGGACAAGCTATCTGCACCAGACACTAAGAACTGTGAAAATATTGGTATTGCAAAGGTTGACCGCTATTTAAATATTCGAGATAAAGCAGATTCAAAAGGAAAGGTTATTGGAAAACTTCCAAATAACGGTGGCTGTTATATCTATAGTGTTGATAAGAATGGTTGGGCTAAAATTAAGTCAGGCAGTATCAAAGGATACGTATCCACCGAATTCTTGGTAATGGGTAATGAAGTTCCTGCTCTGGCCAAAAAAGTAGGACGATTAGTGGCCACAGTGAAAGATGGACCATCCAGAGTACGTGTAGACACTAATACTGATTGCAAAACACTTACCTCCGTTCCAAAGGGTACAGATTTAGAAGTAAAGGACAATTCAGATAATACCTGGGTAAAGGTAAACATTGATAATGAGATAGGTTATATCCGTCGTGACTTGGTTGACGTAAGCTGGCAATTGAAAAAAGCCATTTCTTTCTCGGAAAGTACTGGCAGTTCTGTTAGGGCGAGGATGATTGCCTATGCAAAACAGTTCTTAGGTAATCGATATGTATTTGGTGGGACAAACTTAAATCGTGGTATTGACTGTTCTGGCTTTACTATGAGAATCTACCAGCACTTTGGTTATAATATTTCAAGAACCTCCCGTACCCAGGCGGCTAGTGGGCGGAGAATCAATGTTCGTGATATTAAACCAGGTGATTTAGTCTTTTATCAAAATAATGGCTATATCCATCATGTTGCCATGTATATAGGTGGAGGACGTGTCATTCATGCCAGTTCCCCAAGTACAGGCATCATTATAAGCCCAGTAAGTTATCGCTCAATTTGTAGAGCAGTACGATTTATAAATGATTAATAGTAATAAGTAACCATCTAATGTGCACCCCCAAGTGGCAGAGTACCATTTTTCAGACACTTGGGGGTGTATTTTTAAGTTATGATATAGTTATTCGTATTCCAAAACAGCTATACTATGTTTCAATAAAGATTTTAGACTATTGAAAATTATTTTTACTTTCCTTATAATGAAACATAGTTTAAGTTAGACATTAATGGATGAATAGCTATTTTACAAAGCTAATTTCTCATTTAGGAGGATAAATAATGAGCGAATTTGGGTATGCAATGATAGCACTTGCTATCATACTTCTATTATTCATAAGAGGAATCTATCTGGAGAAAGATAGGGAAAAGAGGTTATTACAGAGAATTCGAGACGCCTGGGGCAAGATACCAGAGGAGGAATATACAACTGAAAAATTAGTATCCATAGCTATGTATTACATGGAACATAAAAACCTAAATACTGATATTGATGACATTACATGGAATGATTTGAATATGGAAGACATTTATATGCTAATTAACAATACAGGCAGCAGTATTGGAGAAGAATATCTATACTTCATACTTCATAGGCTGGAATACGATGAGAATACGTTAAAAGAACGTAATCGTATCTTAGAGCTTTTAAAGGCCAATACGGATCTTCGAGAAAAGCTTCAGCTGATGTTTCATAAATTTGGTAAGACTTTGCAAATAAGTCTATACGAATATATCAACCGGACCGACGATATTGAAATCAAATATCCTTGGCTCCACTATGTATCCTTTTTTGCTTTGCCAATTTCCGTTGCTCTAATTTTTATAATCCCTCAGATTGGTGCAATTCTTACCGTGTGTTCTATAATATTTAATATTATTTACTATCAGAAAGAAAAAGGGCATATTGAGGTATACTTGAATGTCTTTACTTATATTCTGAATATGATTCACAATGTAAAAGATTTAAGTAAGATGAATCTGCCTGGATTAGAGCAGTATACTGATGAGTTGACGAAGCATGCCAGTAAGTTTAACAACTTTGCTAGAGGAGCTGGTCTGGTGTTAGGTGGACGATCCATGACTGCTGGGCTTATGGACATTATATTAGATTATTTCCGTATACTATTTCACATCGACTTAATTAAGTTTAATAGTATGTTAAAACAGTTACGGGCGAATCGGGAAGATTTAAATCAAATGTATGAAATTGTTGGGCTTTTAGACAGTATGATTGCTGTTGCTTCCTTTCGTGAATTAATAAAAGTCTATACTATCCCCCAATTATCCCATACCGTTAAGCCATATATTCATACCAATAATATCTATCATCCGCTAATTGCAGAGCCTGTAAAAAACAGTTTTCACACCAATCGCAGTGCCTTACTAACCGGATCTAATGCTTCAGGAAAATCTACCTTCTTAAAGACACTTGCCATAAATGGTATCTTTGCTCAGACAATCTATACTGTGTTAGCAGATTCCTATGATTCGTGTTATTTTAAAATAGCATCCTCTATGGCTTTACATGATAGCCTTCAAAATAACGAGAGCTATTATATTGTAGAAATTAAATCTCTAAAACGGATTATGGATAAAATGAATGATAGCATACCTGTCCTATGCTTTGTAGATGAAGTACTTAGAGGAACTAATACCTTGGAACGGATTGCTGCATCTTCCCATATTTTACAGTACTTTACATCCTTTCCATCTATATGTGTGGCAGCAACACATGATATAGAATTGACACACATCCTTGAAAACTATTATGATAATTATCATTTCCAAGAAGATGTAGTGGAAAATGATGTATTATTTGATTATATCTTATATAAAGGCAGAGCAGAGTCTAGAAATGCCATTAAACTCTTGGGCATTATCGGCTTTGACCATACTATTATTAAAAATGCAGACAAGCAAGTCAATGCTTTTTTAAAGACTGGTACTTGGTCAACTCTATAAAAAACACATACCTTTTAAACTACCTTAAGAGAAAGGATTAATAACTATGGAGACAGTAACTCCAATGATGCAGAAATATCTGGAGACTAAAAATGAATATAAAGATTGCATATTATTTTATCGCCTAGGCGATTTTTATGAAATGTTCTTTGACGATGCTATCACAGCATCCAAAGAACTAGAGATTACTTTGACAGGAAAAAACTGTGGATTAGAAGAAAGAGCACCTATGTGCGGTATTCCCTATCATGCAGTAGACATCTATTTAAGCAAGCTGGTAAGCAAAGGTTATAAGGTAGCCATTTGCGAGCAAGTAGAGGATCCTAAGACGGCTAAAGGATTGGTAAAACGAGAGGTCGTGCGTATTGTTACTCCAGGCACCAACTTAAATACCCAATCCTTAGATGAGACTAAAAATAATTACCTAATGTGCATTATCTATACTACCAACGCTTATGGAGTTGCCATTGTAGATATCACAACAGGAGATTTTTATATGACGGAGATGGATTCTAACCGCAAACTAATTGACGAGATCAATAAGTACGTTCCATCGGAGATCATATGTAATGAATCCTTTATGGTTTCCGGCGTAGACCTAGATGACCTTGAGAATCGTCTGAACATCACCATTTCTGCCATTGATAGTTGGTATTACGATGAAGAGCTTTGCAAACGGGCTATTAGTAATCATTTTAAAGTAAGTACCTTAGAAGGCTTAGGGTTAAAAGACTATTCCATTGGAACTGTTGCAGCAGGCGCAGTTCTTCAATACTTATATGAGACACAAAAGTCAGACCTTAGCCATATAAGTCATTTAACTCCTTACGAAACGTCTAAATTTATGGTAATTGACAGCTCCTCCAGAAGAAATCTGGAGCTTGTAGAGACCCTTCGAGAAAAACAAAAACGTGGTTCCCTACTCTGGGTACTGGATAAAACCAAAACTGCAATGGGAGCCAGACAACTTCGTAGCTTTATCGAACAACCACTAATCGACAAAAAAGAGATAAATGAACGTTTAGATGCTATTGATGAGTTAAATGATAACTATATAACCCGAGAAGAGATTCGGGAATACTTAAATCCTATCTATGATTTAGAACGACTGATTAGTAAGGTTGTCTATCAATCTGCTAATCCTAGAGACTTAATAGCATTTCATAACTCCTTAGCTATGTTACCTCACATTAGAACCCTATTAGATGGGTCTAAATGCAAACTTCTTAAGAATATTTATGAAAACCTTGATAGTTTAGAGGATATCACTTCCTTGATCGAGGCTTCAATTATAGAAGATCCACCTCTTGCTGTAAAAGAAGGAGGCATTATAAAGGACGGCTTTAATGAAGAGGTAGACAAGCTTAGACGAGCTAAAACAGATGGAAAGACATGGCTTGCTGAGTTAGAGGAGAAAGAGAGAACCAATACAGGTATTAAGAACTTAAGAATTAAATATAATAAGGTCTTTGGCTATTATTTGGAAGTTACAAACTCCTATAAAGATCTTGTTCCTGATACCTGGTCCAGAAAACAGACCTTGACCAATGCCGAGCGTTATATTACCCCAGAACTTAAGGAATTAGAGGATATGATTTTAGGTGCTGAAGACAAACTATTTGCATTAGAATATGATTTGTTCTGTCAAGTAAGAGATACCATAGCTGGGGAGATTCATCGCATTCAGCAATCAGCCAAAGCCATAGCTTACTTGGATGTCTTTGCCTCTCTTGCAACCGTTGCCGGGCAGCAAGACTATATACGCCCTCATATTAACTCTAAAGGGATAATAGATATTAAGGAAGGCCGTCACCCAGTAGTAGAAAAAATGATGAATAATGATATGTTTATTGCCAATGATACTTTTCTTGACAACAAAACAAACCGCATCAGCATTATTACTGGACCAAATATGGCAGGTAAATCCACCTATATG